>NZ_VCIW01000005.1 GCF_005765165.1 Paenibacillus antri
TGTCGTACCGATTCATTGTCTCTCGTCCCCTCGTCAGCTTTCATTTTATTTCATACGAGGGTGTTTTTCGACTGCATTTTTATCGTAGCACTCCAGTTGCTGCAACCTCCTTCGGAGGTTCGTGAATGCGAGAGACGTTATATGAAACCACCCGGAAAATCAAAAGAGCCAAAAAAAGGGAGTGTCCCGCTTACTTAAAGGTGATCAACGGCGCGTGATTGGCACGCTTGCTGCAGCTGACAAAGGAGAACGAACAATGAAAAAGTACATACTCTTCGACCATGATGGTGTTCTGGTTGATACTGAATTCTGGTATTACAAAGCGGGAGAACGGGCTCTGGCTGACATTGGATTTACCTTGGATAAAGATCAATACCTCCGCGACATGACCCAGTCATTGGGCACTTGGTCCCAAGCAAGGGCGGCAGGTATTGATGAACAGACCATCAGCAAGCAGCGTGATGTCCGCAACGTCTATTATCAGGAATATTTAAGAACAGAAGCCATAGAGATTGAAGGCGTAGTTGATACTCTAGCCGAACTGTCAAAGTACGTACGCATGGCCATCGTGACGACTGCAAAACGTGCGGACTTTCAACTTATTCACGAGGAACGCCAGATTATACAATTCATGGAATTTGTCCTTGTTCGCGAAGACTACGAGCGCACTAAGCCGCACCCGGAACCATACTTGACCGGCCTAAAGCGCTTCGGAGCTACCAAAGAAGAGACCCTGGTTGTAGAGGATTCAAACAGAGGGTTGAACTCAGCCGTGGCGGCTGGTATCGACTGTGCTATTGTCCATAACGACTTCACAAGAACACATGACTTCTCACAGGCCAGCTATCGAATCAAGTCTCTGATTGAACTAAAGGACATTATCCTGAATGTAACCTGAGCCGGAATAAAGGTAAAATTGCTTGAAGATTGTGACGAGACAGGAGAGTGTTCATTTTCAAGAGGGGGATCAAGAAGACGGATTTATTTGTATATCATTTTGATCCGAACATCGGAACAGGATTGTAGATCTCGGTTTTGTATCTTTAGTAGTATACGCGATTAAGGAATGATTTTGTGAGTTATTCGAGGAAGTCGGGTGGCATCGTATAACACCGCATTCACGCGGCGTGCCTGACGGCCCTTGGTCCGCAGACGAGATTTCGAAGAAGTGAGGCTACGGTCAACCTCCTACGGAGGTTCGTGAATGCGAGAGACATTATACGAAACTAACCATAATTTATTAGTGGGGGTATTCATGAAGCAAATACTATCACCAGCAGAGCAGATTATGCATAGTACTATACGCATAGAGTGCCGGGATAATCAAAACAGATTAAGTACAGGTACAGGTTTTTTCTTTAGTTTCACTTTTGGCGAAGATAAAACAGTTCCAGTAATCGTAACGAATAAGCATGTTGTACGAGGAGCAGTAAATGGATCTTTCCATATCAATATTGACAAGCTTAACCATCCGCATATCCCTGTAATTTACGAGACGTACAGTTTGTCGAACTTTGAGAACCAATGGTTAATGCATCCGGAGGCTGATGTCGATCTATGTGTTTTACCTATCGCTCCTCTATTAAATAGTGAGAAGCATTTATTTACAGCCCAAATTCCTGAATTTCTTATCCCAACAGAAGAAGATGAGATTGGATTTACTGCTATAGAAGATATAATTATGGCTGGTTATCCAAACGGCCTATGGGATTCTGTAAATAATGCTCCCATTTTTAGAAGAGGGGTAACAGCTACTCATCCAAGTATGAATTACAACGGCAAAGAGGAGTTCATGATAGATTGCGCATGTTTTCCCGGTTCAAGCGGTTCTCCTGTTCTATTGTGGAATGTAGGCATGTTCTCTACGAGGGATGGAAATGCCTATGTTGGAAATAGAATTAAATTGTTGGGAGTTCTCTATGCCGGACCCCAACATACTGTGACGGGTGAAATCCAAGTGGTAAATATCCCTACAACAAATGTACCTATTTCAAGATCAACTATACCAAATAATTTGGGTTACATAATTAAGGCCAAAAAACTACTAAACTTTAAGGGGATAATAGAAAAATTATTAAAATAAAAATTATAGGTAGCTTCGTATAACACCGCATTCACGCATCGGGCTGGCGCCCTCGGTCGCAGAAGTGGATTCGAAGAAGTGGTTGCTGCGACAACTCCCTACGGGAGTTTGTGAATGCGAGAGACGTTATAGGAAATCCCAGCGGAAAAAACTACATCGATAAGAGCAATCCGTGAACAGGTTCGCTTCGCCTTACAAAAGACAAACCGTGAACAGTTACGCTCCGCGTAAGAAGAATCGATTCGTGAACTCGCGTAGATAGTAAAACAAAATCAAAAAAACGAACAAACATTCTATATCCATTAGGATATAAATGGTATAATCATGAGGTACAATTGAATCTTGGGTGGGCATGGTTTCCCTTCGGAAGGAGGTGAAACCATGGAGTTGAAAGACGCGATAACGATCATGATTCTCTTCGCATCCTTTGTCCTAGCTCTTTTAACATACATCGGGAATAACTACAAGAGAAAGTAAAAACCCACCCCAAGGTTGCTCGCCGAAGGTGGGTTTTTATGTCCTGAAACTCAGAAGGGATATCCCATCCAAGCCAATTGTATAGCCGAGTGTTAGCCGCACTCGGCTTTATTACTTCTAAGAATAACATAGGGGAAACCAGTTGAAAACCCCAAAACAATTTGTAAGTTGATCAAGGAAGGCCGGGACATCCTATAACACCGCATTCACGCATCGGGCTTGCGCCCTTGGTCGCAGACGTGGGTTCGCAGAAGTAGTTGCTGCGACAACTCCCTACGGGAGTTCGTGAATGAGGAATGTTATGCGCAATACCCCAAGATCAAAAAATTAAAAAGGACTTATACAAACATGAACAAAATAAGGTTAGTAAAACCCCAAATGGAATTTGAGAGAGAATATCTATCTTTCTATAGAGAATGGAAAGATTCCGGTGAAGATATGGTCCCGTGGGTCATTAGTAAAGATCCGAGTGATTTTCAAGGTATGTTGAAGTTCCTTTCTGATAGTGAACAAGGTATTGGATTGCCTGAAGGATGGGTTCCGGATTCAACGTTTTGGCTAGTAGATCACGACAAAAGGGTGCTGGGTGCAGTTAATATTAGACATAGATTAACAGAACACTTGAAAAATACTGGTGGACACATTGGCTACGGTATCCGACCATCCGAAAGGCAAAAGGGTTATGCCACAAAGTTGTTACAACTTTCTATAATTGAAGCTCGGAAACTTGGAATAGATAAAGTCCTGGTAGTTTGCGATGCTGATAATATCGCTTCGGAAAAAACAATAATTAAGAATAGTGGAAAACCAGATATAGACTTCTATGAAGAAGATGGAAACGTCATAAAAAGATATTGGATCAAGAATTAAATGCTTTGGAGAGTGATTCGGAGAAAAGGGTACAGCGAATAACACCGCATTCACGCATCGGGCTGGCGCCCTCGGTCCGCAGGAGGGATCTTCGTTGAAGCTGGAACTGCGGACAACCTCCTACGGGAGTTCGTGAATGCGAGAGACGTTATCGGAAATCAATGCAAATCTGAAATAATAAACATATCAGGAGAAGGTGTCTTCATGGACAAAAATTCTGTAAATAAAACAATCAATATTGACGGCGAAGTTGGCGTCGCCATCTCGGTCGACATGGATAGGAATGTTGTTCGTAAGACAAACAGCTTCTATTGGGATACAAAAGGCAATGACTTCTTGAAAGCAATTGTGCTTCCTTATTATGGAGCGTTTGTCTCAGAAGAAAAATTCCAGTTTTTTGGCGATATCTCTGGAAAAAAACTACTGGAGATCGGCTGCGGAAACGGCCAATCCTTGCAATATCACGGAGAACGAAACGCATCTGAACTATGGGCTGTGGATATTTCGGAAAGACAAATCGAAAAAGCAGCTCAGCATTTAAAGTCATGCGGTATTTCAGCAAATTTGGTCTGTTCCCCCATGGAAGAAGAATGCGGCATCCCGGTTGACTATTTTGATTATGTTTATTCGATTTATGCCATAGGTTGGACCACCGATCTCGAGGGAACCTTTTGCCGGATTGCTTCTTACCTTAAAAAAGACGGTGTATTTATTTTCAGTTGGTCTCACCCTATACACAGATGTGTTACTGCAGACAATGAAAGGTTTGTAATTAAGAAGAGTTATTTCGATGAAGCTTGGTATCCGGTAGCTGTTGATGAAGGTGAACTATTGTTAGCGGACCGTATGCTATCAACCTATGTAAACGCGCTGGCGAAAGCGGGATTTGTTATTGAGCAAATGATTGAGCAAACTGATGAAGAGATAATGCAATCGCGGGATAATAACAGCGATATGGCAAAGAGAGCAAAAATGCTTCCTGTAACTTTTGTGATTAAGGCAAGAAAACTATAAGATCAGATGACCAAGCGCATTATACATAATGAACATTTAGACGAATCGACGAAGGAATTGACATCCGATAACACAGCATTCACGCATCGGGGCTAACGCCCCTCGGTCCGCGAGGAGCATTTTCTAAAGTAGATTATTAAGCGGACAACCCTGCACCGGCTAAGATAGGAGCTATCTAAGCCGGTGAGGGTTCGTGAATGCGAGGAACGTTATAAGAAATAGCCGCAAGTTCATAAAGCCCATCACAATCTAATGCATAGAAGTTATCTAAGTTAATGAGGAAATAACTTTAAGTCAACAAAAAGAGGGGTATGTCGAATGTCACATGGGACAGTTATATTTTTAAATGGAACTTCGAGTTCTGGGAAAACCAGTATTTCTTTGGAGTTACAAAAAATTTTAGACGAACCATACTTACACATATCAGTAGACAAGTTTTTATATATGTTGCCGGTTGACTATCTTAATGGAGGTAAACCAGCGGATGCAACAAAAGAAGCAATGTTGAAAGTTATAAAGGGAATGCATCATGCACTTCCCGCATTAGTTGCTGCCGGGAATAATATAATTGTCGATCATGTACTCGAAAAAAGACAGTGGCTAGAAGAATGCGTTATGTTGTTAGCGGATTACAAAGTGTTGTTTGTTTCAGTAATTTGTTCACTAGAAGAACTT
Source organism: Paenibacillus antri (assembly GCF_005765165.1). Classification (NCBI taxonomy): domain Bacteria; kingdom Bacillati; phylum Bacillota; class Bacilli; order Caryophanales; family Paenibacillaceae; genus Paenibacillus; species Paenibacillus antri. Next base: position 5,120 of record NZ_VCIW01000005.1, read on the forward strand.
CAACGAAGGGAAAGAGAAAGAGGAGATCGGAATATTGGTCTTGCAAATTATCAGTATAATCTAGTTCATACACATGGCATTTACGACTTAGAAATAGATACGGAATTCAATAAAACTCACGAATGTGCACTGCAAATCAAAAAGTGTTTGCATGAAAATCCCCATTTTAATGCGTTCAAAACATTAAAGCAAGGAGCGGGCAATTGAACTAAAGGATACAGATAGTTGAATATTGTATAGAACATATTTGTAGGTAATTCGAAGAAGGCGGCTAATGAAATCATAACCACAACGGATAATACAAGATCACAAAAAGCAATCGAACGAATAGGGGCAATCTTGAGGGTTATCTCAAAGATGAGGGAACGTCAGATAACACCACATTTACGCATTGGGCCTGACGACCCTCGATCCGCAGAAGTGCCCTCGGGGAAGCTGAGCTGCAGACTGCAGACAACCTCCTTTGAAGGTTCGTGAATCTGATGGGCGTTATGTGAAATTAACACAAAAAATTAAATCAACAATACCATAGGAGGTTTTAAACTTGCCGAATATTGAACACCTACAAATAATAAATGTACCAAGCCCAATAATTTATGATGCCTTAACTACTCCCAAAGGATTGTCCGAAGTATGGACGAATGAACTTACAGTTCGAAACCAGATTGGATTAACAAACGAGTTTCGTTTTGGAAGTAACGATATAACAAAGATGCAGATACTTGAACTTGTTAGAGACAGTAGGGTGGTTTGGAAGTGTGTAGATTCTGATCCCGAATGGATCGATACTCTTGTATCCATTGAAATTGAAGAAAAAAATCAAAAGTCATATCTCACCCTCAAGCACACCAATTGGAGAGAAGTTACAACATTCTACAGATTTTGTAATTATAATTGGGCAATATTTCTGTATAGCTTAAAGTCATATTGTGAAGATGGAGTTGGCCTGCCGTATCAAAAACGTAAGTTCTAAAAACTCTCTCATGTAATTGAAGAAGGCGTTGACATCACATAACACCGCATTCACGCATCGGGCTGGCGCCCTCGTGAATGCCGAAAGACCCTAAAACAAAAAACAGAAAAGAGAAATTTAGATGATTAGTATCTTTGGATTAACTGAAAAAACTGATAAGATCGATCAGCTTTCCAAATATGTTTGGAGTAAATGGGGAACAAAAGAAAATTTCAATTTTTACTACGACTGTATGGCTCATTCATTGATAAGCAATGATGTTCCTAAATTTTATTTTGCAGCTGATGAAGAGCAGGTTGTGGCTTGTTACGCGATTTTAAGAAATGAACTTGTAGCGCGACAAGACCTAACTCCATGGTTTGCTTGCTTGTTTGTCGAGCCTGAATATAGAGGAAACAACATGGGCTCAAAACTGCTCGATCACGCTTCCGCTGAGGCTAAAAAGTTTGATTATAAGCAGTTATATTTAAGTACTTCTCTTGAGAATTATTACGAGAAGTATAACTGGAATCACGTTGCAGATAGTTTTTATTTTAATGGCGAGCGTACAAAAATATACGTTAAAGAAGTGTAGATCAGAATAAGGCGCCCTCGTTCCGCAGAAGTAATTTTCGTTGAGGTAGGTGCTGCGGACAACCTCCTACGGGGTTCGTGAATGCAAGAACGTTTTAGGAAATCAGCGCAAACATTTAACCAGGAATAGGTGATCTTAATGGTAGATACAAGACTGATTATTATTGACGGTATGCCTGGATCAGGGAAGTCAACGACTGGCCAGTTAATTGCAGATAAATTAGATTTAGGGAATGTACAGAACACTTTTATTCACGAATTAGCAGAGAATCATCCATTAAGAATTTATGACAGGCAGTTCACTTCATTCGCCCTGAAGGATGAGGCGAATTGGTTTTCTACAAAGGTTAAGCAGTTATTTAGTCAGTTTGTTCAAGACCGTTTGAGAAGTAATCAAATAACAATAATTGAAGCTTATCTTTTTCAGAATACCATTGGCTTCGCATTTAATATGGGGATGGATTTAGACGATATAAAAGTTTTAACAAGAGACATCCAAAACATTCTATTACCACTTAATCCTGCTTTAATTTATTATTTTCAACCGTATGTGGAACAGAATTGGCGTTGGATCTGTAATATTCGTGGGCCAGAATTTACACAAGATCGTTGTGGGCTATATTCAGACGAGGATTTTGTTAAGGCAGGGGAGTTTTGGACTAGGAATCAAGATTTTGTGTTTACAATTGTTCAAGAATGGTCGATTCCAAAACTAATAATAGAAAATGAAGATTATAGATGGGATGAATACAAAGATAATATATTTAACTTTTTGAGGATTTGAGGAAACGGGAGAAGGTTATTCGAAGAAGGGCGCTGACATCGTATAACACCGCATTCACGCCAAACTTGATATGAGGCAATAAATTTGCACACAAAGGAGATAAACCTATGGGAACAAACAAATTACTAAGAATGGACAATGTCGGCATCGTTGTAGAATCCCTTGATGACGCAATCTCTTTCTTCGAGGAGATTGGCTTGAAGCTCGAAGGGCGAGCCACTGTCGAAGGTGAATGGGCCGGCCGCGTAACCGGATTGGGTTCTCAGTGCGTAGAGATTGCTATGATGGTTACCCCGGATGGCCACAGCCGACTTGAACTTTCGCGATTTCTCACCCCACCTACTATATCAGATCACCGGACTGCTCCTGTAAACGCCCTTGGTTATCTACGCGTCATGTTCACCGTTGAAGACATTGACGAAATGGTATCCAGACTCACTAAGTATGGTGCTCAGCTCGTTGGCGAAGTGGTTCAGTACGAGGACTCGTATCGGCTCTGCTACATTCGTGGAACCGAAGGACTTCTGATCGGTTTGGCGGAACAACTCGGTAACAAATAAGTAACTGACGTTTCGAATTGGAAGGCCGGCATTGTGCAGGCACCCTTGGTCCCAGATATGGGTTCGAAGATGTGGTTGCTGCGACAACTCCCTTACGGGAGATCGTGAATGCGATGAACGTTACACGAAACCAGTGCAGGAGGAGTGATGTAAGTTGGACAGGGAAGTATTATTTGAAGAATCATCGGCTGGTAAGTCTCTTTTTGAAAAAATCAGATCCTTATGTCTTTCATTACCTGGGACCAGTGAACGAATCAGCCATGGTGCACCTACGTTTTTTATTAACGATAAACTTTCATTTGTACAATATCGTGTTAATCATCACGGTGATGGAAGAATTGCACTTTGGTGTTCTGCCCCTCCAGGTGTTCAAACTTTACTCGTCGAAGAAAAACCTGAAATTTATTTTAACCCACCATATGTTGGACATCTAGGGTGGGTTGGACTAAGACTTGACCGAGATGCTACATGGACAGATATAGCCGGAATCATTGGAGATGCTTATCTTAATAGAGCACCGAAAAAATACAAGGAAATGGTGATGAAAGGAAATAATATTTAGTTTCGAGGAAGCCGGTGTTGCGGACAAGGAGTGAACATGAAATGAATGATCAAGTTATATCGCTAAGGAGTTTACAAGAGTACATTAAGGGAACGGATTATGCTCCTGATCAGAAACTACATTATTTTTATAAGTTGGTTGAAGAAATAGGGGAACTCTCAGAAGTAATCAGGAAGAACAGAAGGATCAAAGATACCGGGCACATTAAAGGGACAATTGAAGAAGAGCTGTATGACGTTTTATATTACATTGCTGCTCTAGCTAATGTGTACGATATCGATTTAGAAGAATGCTTCAGATTAAAAGAAGAGATAAATAAGGCGAAATGGAACAAGTAAATGAAAGTCATAAGGGTAAATAAAGTTGAGGGTGTGTTCTTAGAAAGCTGAATGCGAGGGACGTGAGCGAAAGATCCGGATGAGCGAAAAAATAATTATCACCAAACTTGGAGTTGACGTTCTTGAGTAAAACAGTGACCCACAAGATTTATACAATGTGTATGATTCAAAACGATGCAAACGTCTTATTAGTAAACAGGCCTGATAGATTAGGGTTTCCTGGTTATCTTGCTCCTGGCGGAAAAGTTGATTTCCCCGAAAGTATCGTCGATGCTGCGATTCGAGAAGTGAGGGAAGAGACGGGACTAATTGTAAAAGATATTATTTATAAAGGATTAGATGAATTTTGTGAGCCCAATGAAGGCCTAAGATATATGGTCTTTAATTATTTGGCAACTTCTTTCGAAGGGGAACTTCTCGAAAACCCGCCTGAAGGTGAACTTCTTTGGATTCCAATAAGGAAGGCAATGGATTTACCGATGCAGGATTGGTTCAAGAGAAGGTTCCCTTTGTTCTTTAATGAAGGAACTTTTGAATTAAGCTTTATTTGGGATAAGAACAAGGATGAGACGATCAAAGAAACAATAAAACATTATGGTATGGGGACTATCCGAAACCCTTGAAAATCGATGAAGGTGAGGTCTGAGATGAGATTTATTTCCCGACATTCCAAAAGAGATATGGAATTACCTAGAAAAAGGCATGAACTTTTGAACCGAATCATAACAAGCCTTAGAACAAATGAGGATGTTGAAGGAATCTTTCTTGGTGGCTCCCTTGCGAAAGGTAATGAAGATCACTTTTCAGACATTGATTTGCGAATTATCGTTCCTGATGAACAATACAAGAGATTTATTTTCGATAAGCAAAAACTTTCAGCACAGTTCGGGAATGTACTATTTTTTGAAGATTTAAATCCCAATGCACCATTTACAATTGCCCATTATGATCAGTTTATTAAACTGGACCTCTTTATTTATACTTTTCAAACTTTAAAACCCTCAGTTTGGCTCAAAGGAATTAAAGTGGTTCATGATCCATCCGGAGAACTACAAGAAATCGTTCGGCAATCGGAAGGTTTGTTTTATCAAGTAACTCGCGAAGAAGTAGAAGCTTGGAGCGGCAAAGTGTATGCGTATATTCATGAAGTGTATCGAAGAGTGATGAGAGAAGAATACTACTACGCCCTGACGATGATTAGCAATTTGCGTTCATTCATAGTTAAAGGGTGGAGTATGGAAGTGGATCGTCAGCCAAATGACGCGTGGGATTGGTCAAAGATTGAAGGGAGTAGAAGTAATTTAGAACCTTGGCAATTGTCGATGTTAGGCCGGTGGAGTTGCGGTAGAGATCAAGAAGAGATTATGAAGACCTTACACTCAATGATACCAGAACTTCGCAGGCTTCACGGAAATTTGTGCGATAAGATTGGGTTTGGCGAGAACCATAACAATTTCGATAAGATCGTAAACCTAGTTTTGTAAGTGATGATAATTATTCTTTTGGGGGAGATAAATTTGAAGGAAATAAACTACTCCAATTATTATTGGCAAGACGAACAAATTAGGTTACGGGCAATTGAATCAAATGATTGGGAAGCACACTATTACAATAGATTTGATTCACCGGCTCGTCGGTTATTAGAGTGCGTCGTTGAATTACCGCCTACGATCGAAGAAGCAAAGAAATTTGCTGAGACATTTGCAGGTTTTCCGTCAGGATCTGGACGAATCATGTTTACCATTACAACTTTAAATGACGAGAACATCGGAGGAATAAACCTAAATAGCATTGATGAAAGAAATGGCACTTTTAGTATTGGTATTCAAATCAACCGGGATCATCGAGGCAAAGGGTATGGTACTAGAGCAGTTAGACTTTTACTACGATATGCTTTTTTCGAGAGACGCCTAAATAAATTCAACGATTATGTTCTTGAAGGAAATGATGCCTCTGCAAACATGATGAGGAAACTTGGCTGCATTCAAGAAGGAGTTCGACGTCAAGTCATATATACAAATGGAAAGTATCATGACTTGATTTTATTTGGATTAACAAAGGATGAATTTATAGAGAATGAAAGACAAAACAATCCAGAGGTGCCGTTGTCTGAAAGAGGGTGTACTCATAGGTGAATCTGAAACAGTTCCATTCAACGATTGAATCGCTTTTCGGGGAATTGCTCATTGAATTTAAGGATCAAAGACCGCGTGCAAACTCGAGATAACAAGATCTCAAATTGGTGAGGTGCCACTTGTCACATATTAGAGTTCGGCCTACGGCCTTAATTATTAAAGACAATTCAATACTCTTAATAGAGTATGAGGATAATGGAGTACATTATAACTTGCCCGGCGGCGGGGCAGAGCCTGGTGAAACAATTATTGATGCTGTAAAGAGGGAAGCTTTCGAAGAGGCATGTATCGATATTGATGTAGGGCCTCTGGCCTTAATTTATGAATTTGCTCCCCATAAACAATCGGGTGATTATGAAGTTAATGGAAAGCATAGTTTGCATCTTATCTTTGAATGCACTTTAAAAGACGGATCAATACCACAGCTACCCCAAGTCCCAGACCCACATCAATCCGCTGTAAAGTGGATCCCTCTCGAGCAATTGGATTCTGTTTTACTCATTCCAAATATCAAAGATCAGCTAAAAGCATACATAGACAAAAGGATGAATGTCGAATTAATAGAGGACTTCAAATTAAAACCGTTAGACAAAAACAAAATGTGAATGTAATTGGAGGAAGGTGCGAGCATCTTAAAACACGGCATTCACGGCCAAGAAAGAGAAATAAAAAGGAGAGGTGAAAATGTTGAGCAAAAAAACAAATAACGCAGATGTGAGTGGTTACTGCTGCTTAAGATTCCCAGTCGTGGATTTGAAAAAGTCGGTTGATTTTTACTGCAATGTATTGGGCTATGAATTAACTTCGGCGGATTATTCCTTCGGAGAGGCTCATGTCTCATTGAAAAATGGAAACGGTCCAAGTACTTTTTTGATGGAAACCAAACCGGAAGATATAACCCATTTGAAATTCGTATTTCCTCGTTCATTTTGGATCACTAACGATACGAGGCATGTGACCATGGTCGAAATGTTAACGAATGATTTGCTTGCTTTGCATGAACGGATTAAACAGGCAGGCGCCCATATCGATACAGAACCTGTATTTACTAATGATTTCGGCTACTTCACCTTCTATGATCCGAATGGGCATTATTTCCGGGTGGTGGAAGAAAAATAACTTTTCGAGATGCGAGAACATATAATCCAGAAAAGAGGACTCGATTTGGCTACGCATGAACAAATTTATCGAAATGAAGTAGACGCATATGAGTTTATGATCAGTAAGCAGCCTGGCTTAACGAAGTATATTAACGAGATTCAACCGATCCATGGTCTGGATATCTTAGATTTAGGTGCCGGATCCGGGAGATTCGCCGCCTCACTTGCCAAGCAAGCAAAATCATTAATATGTACGGACATTTCCGAATCTATGCTTAACCTATTGGACAGCAAGCTTGAGAAACAAGGAACACATCGAAACTGGAAAACCCTCATTGCGGATCACAGGAAATTACCAATTGAAGATCAATCCATTGATATCGTGATTTCCGGTTGGAGTATTTGTTATTTAACACATACAGGAAATGAGAGATGGGAAGAGAATTTAGAACAAATATTTAAAGAAATGAAAAGAGTCTTAAGAAATAGAGGCACGATTATCATTTTTGAAACAATGGGCACAGGCACGGAAATCCCCAAGCCACCAGAATACCTGAAGCCGTATTTTCATGCATTAACAGACAAATACGATTTCAAGCACCGCTGGGTACGTGCAGATTATGAATTCCCCAGCTTTGAGGAAGCGAAAAATGGAACGGAGTTTTTCTTTGGGAAAGAAGTGGCGCAGAGAATAGTTCATAATGAATGGTCGATCGTCCCGGAATGTGCGGGGATATGGTGGAAGCATTATTAGGTGTTCGGAAAACGCACACGACATCCGATACGCGCGAGGTGTGTAATGAACCGAATTGAACGAATCAGATCTATGGAAAAGCAATATCACGATGCCTGTTATGAAAACAACAAGTTATTTCAAGAAGGATCTTGGTTGCATAAACCGGTTAAAACCGTCCTAGATTTGTTCAGCCTGTTTGATCAGAAAGAGGAAGTACAGATTTTAGATTTAGGCTGTGGCGTAGGAAGGAACAGTATACCGATAGCGGAGAAATTAAAGCATCGATCGGGAAAGGTCGTATGCGTAGATTTGTTGGAGTCAGCTGTAAGTATTCTAGGGAAATATGCCAATCAATACGGCGTTGAAGAATGGATAGACCGAACCCAAATCGACATTGGCAACTTCCCTATTGGTTTTGAACGTTATGATTATATCTTTTCAGTTTCCAGTTTAGAACATTTAGATTCCGAGGCCACTTTCGACAAGGTAATTACGAATATGATTCAAGGCACGAAGGTCGGGGGAGTGAATTGCATAATCATCAGTACCAATGTAACGGAGACACTCATTGACTCCGGAACGAATGTTGAACCGATGTATGAGTTAAATTTTGAGACACAATATCTTATTGATAAGTTTCAAGATGCTTATAGAGGCTGGGAAACCTTGAAGCAGACTACAAGACCATACGATGTAGAAATCGAGAGAGAAGGGAAAAGGGTATTGCTCCACGGCGACGTAGTGACATGGGCGGTACAGAAAGTCGGCAATTGCGTCTAAATCTTACCTGGAGGTCATCTTGAATTGCAATGATGAGCGAACAGATTATTGTTCTATTTCAGCTAGGAAATAAATGGTATAATCATGAAGTGTGATTGAGTCTTGGGTGGCATGGTTTCCCTTCGAGTGGATGTGGCCATGGTGTTGAGGGACGCGATAACGATCATGATTCTTTATCGCAACCATTGCCCAAGCTCTTTTACCATTCAGCGGGAATAGAAAGTATAACCCACCCCAAGGCTGCTCGCCGAAGGTGGGTTTTTGGCATTTTTAACTTGCTCGGTCTACAAGAGGCATTTTCTAAAGCGTTGGGAGTGAAAACTTTGATATTCGTTATCAGACATGGACAGACCGATTGGAATAAAGAGGGGCGGCTCCAAGGTAGACAGGGTTTGCCCCTTAATGAGATGGGTAAAGCTCAAGCGGCTAATTTGAGGGATATTCTAAAAGATACTAGGTTTGATATTGTTTTTTCTTCCCCTCAAGAAAGGGCAATCCAAACCGCGGAAATCGTAACCGGTTTAAGCGTCAGCGTCGATTCCAGGCTAGATGTTTACGACCTTGGCGAAGCGGACGGTTTGAAAAGAAGCGAAGTTCGTCTTCACGGACATATTCCGGATCCCCATTTCTATAGAGGGGTGGAAGATGCGAGAGCTTTTATGAAACGAATTTTTGATTTCATGAATGAGCTGCAGAGCAATCTCGACATGAAGGATGCAAATCTTTTAATCTCAGGGCATAGGTGTACGACTGGTTGTATTGGAGCTTATTTCAATGGATTACCGAGTGACGGGAACATTTTGAAATACGCATCGGAAAATGGGGGGTACAAGACTTATACATTCATAAGCGGTTAAGGAGGTTGTTGGAGTGATACAAGAAGAACAACTAATCGATTTCGTTACTCCGTATTATATTGACAAGGATATTATGCATGATCTCAGTCATATAAGAAGAGTTGTTCAATCTGCGAAAAAGCTATTCAAATATTATCCTTCAGCGAATGAGGAAATTATTATTTTAGCGGCACATTTTCATGGGTTTATATACAAAGATGAAGCGGCAATTCGTCAGTTTCTGTCTGATCGAAATGTTGAAGAAAGCCTCGTTGATTTCATATGTAAGGTTGCTTGGGAGTCCCAAAAAGATGAAGAAGCTCAATCTCTTGAAGGACGAATCCTTCACGATGCTCATTTAATAGAAGGCGGAAAGACTTACATCATCGTAAAGTGTCTAGTAACCGGAACGGCAAGGGGACAAACACTAGAGGAAACTATAGATATCATCGAACAAAGAATACTCGGAAGATTTCATTGCTATTTACCGGAAGCTAAAGAGATTTATAAAGAAATGCATGATTTTGCGGAACAATTTATTAGGGATTTGAAAGCAGGACTCGAAGAGGCGTAGCTAGCGTAGCAGCTGCCGACCTCGGTCCGCGGAGCGATTCGATGGGAGGCGATTTTGTGGAAGTTGTTATTAAAAGGCTGGACTCAGAAGAATTACTGAACTTGTGGAAGCTGGCGTTTCAAGTACAAAAGATTTATCGAACCGACGATTATTATTTTCGGTGTCTTGAAGAAAATAAATCAGGAACCAGGGTGACGTTATTTGCTAGTATAGGAGACTCGATCGCCGGGTGCGCTCATCTGAAGTATAAATCCGAGTACCCTCATTTTTACGAACAGGGAATCCCGGAAATCAATGATCTTAATGTTTTCCCTGAGTTTAGGCGTAGAGGAATCGCGAATAGGCTCTTGGAGGAGTTCGAAAGAATCGTTAGAAAAGGCCATAAAAGAATCGGAATTGGAGTCGGGTTGTATCGCGATTACGGCGCGGCTCAAAGAATTTATTGTAGAAGAGGATATATTCCTGACGGGAATGGGCTCGTGTACAACAATGTAGAAGTAGAACCAGGGACAACAGTTCAAGTCGATGACGATTTGAACTTGTATTTTATCAAACAATTGTAGGTTAGGGGGTGGAATCTATTCTTTTATGTAAAAGGATAATCTTGATTGCACTCATGTCTCTCTTTTTCGTTGGATGTTCCGGCGGTGAATCCGACTTTACGGGATATGTGTTAGACGTAGACCAAGAAAGGAATAGATTATTGGTTGTGAGTGGAATAAGCAAGGAAGAGATCCTTGAAATACAGACCGTTGATTTTGCGGTGCTGGATCGATTAGAAGAGGCGTACTGGGTAAGCGGTAAAAACCCAGGCAATATCAAGAAGGGAGATTACATAGAAGTTTGGTTTAGGGGGGACATAGCGACTTCGTTTCCCGCTCAAGCGGAAGCAAAGAGAATAGTGACGCTGGAACGGAATCAGCAGTGAAGGTTTGGATTGAACGAATCGTAGATGAACGCGATATAGGGGTCGAAAAACTGTAGGGGGTACTAACATGGAGATCGTAAAAACTTTAGACCATGAGATCATCGCTCGCTTAAATAAAGATGTCCATGATATCCATGTTTTGTTATACCCGGAGTACTTTAAGAAATACGAATATGAATCTATAAGTGGATTTTTCAAGAAAATCGTGAATAATCCTAATTATGATTTTCTGGTGATCAAGGGTGAACTCGAATATTTCGGGTATGCCTGGATTGAGGAAAAGGAAATAGCGGAAAGTGTGTTCATGAAGGCACACAAATTTATTTTCGTACATCAACTGAGCACTCAAAATGATTACAGACATCAGGGGCTCGGATCGCAACTTATGAACAAAATTGAAGATATCGCAAGAGAAAGAGGGATACAGAAGATTCAGTTAGATTACTGGAGCAATAATGTAATGGCACGAGAATTTTACGAGAAGAAGGGATATTCAGTTTATAGAGAATTTATTTACAAGAATCTTGAATGATCTAGGGTATCAGGTAGGAACTCATCTCGATGCAGAAGAAATCCGGAAGAAACGGCGAGCGGGAGGGTACTATGACGAACATCAAAGCGGTACTTTTTGATCTAGATAATACCATATTAGATCGAAGTAAAACATTTAGAAATTTCACTCTTTCATTTGTGAATACATATTTCAATCATGTAGAAATTACTGATCATCTAGTACGTAGAATCGTTGAGTTAGATCAAGACGGGTATAAAGACAAGGCAGAATTATTCGAAGAACTCATCGTTGAACTTCCTTGGAAAATAAGTCCTGAGTTGCCCGAATTAATGGAGTATTATGAGCTGCATTATGTACGAAATGCAACCTTGATGGAGCAAGCCCAAGAAGTTGTTCAGCATATAAAATCAAAATATAAAACGGGCTTAATCACGAATGGGAGAACCTTGATCCAGTACGGAAAAATCGACCGCATCGGATTGCGGAACGAATTCGATCTAATAGTAGTGTCAGAAGAAGTAGGCATTAAAAAACCGAATCCACAAATTTTCAAGATGGCTTTAGAAAGATTAGAGGTAAACCCGGAAGAATGCATTTACATAGGAGATCATCCAACGAACGATATTGAGGGAGCCGGCAAGGCAGGAATGAAAACCATCTGGATGCAGGTGAATCAACCATGGAACCCGGGGTTGACTATCAAACCCAATTATGAAATCAAACGATTAGGGGAATTGTTGGCGCTGCTCTAACGCAAAATCATAACCCGGAGTTATAGATCATGCTGAAGTTTAATCCTAGGGAATCCGCATTACGCGAAGTGAAAGAAGATATGATGTTCCAATGAAATCGGATGAAGGAACGATCAATTGGTAAAAGATGGGTTTTTCAAAATTAATGAAGCGATTGAAAACGTAAGAGATGACGATCAAATCGAGGAGTTGTTATTTTCAAGAATTTAGAATGGAAGTGATGCTATGGCCGGTAATTACTACATCATAACGGGAGCATCTAGAGGTCTCGGCGAATCTCTGACCAGACGGTTGTTGCAGGAGGATCATGTAGTTTATGGTTTATCGAGAACCGAGAACAGAGAAGTTGCAGCGTTCGCTCGAAGCGGAGGGTTTAAGTACCGGTATCGCCCTGTCGATCTAGCGTTTCCGGAAGAGGCTAGTAAAGTGTTGCATGAAATCCTCTCCGATATCCCATCGGCGGAAGCGGGAACGATCTCGTTGATCAATAATGCCGCGACCGTGTCTCCCCTTACGGATTTATCGAGTTGCTCGGATGAAGATATCGTCAGGAATATAAATATAAACTTTACTTCTCCCGTTGTACTCCAATCTACTTTCCTTAGAATGACTTCGGACAGCGTGAAAAAGCGGATGGTCGTGAATATCACTTCAGCTTCGGCGCAGTTCCCTGCCGGCGGCATGAGCTTGTATTGCTCGGCGAAAGCCGGGTTGGACATGCTTACGAAATGCGCCGCTTTGGAGCAAGTCGGGGAAAATCCAGTAAAGATTATTGCGGTCGACCCCGGAATGATGGACACCTCCATGCAATCGACTGCAAGGGAAGCGAATATCGGACTATCGGATTACTTCAAAGCACAGAAGCTCGAAGGGAAATTGAAGGGGACAGACGCAGTAGCTAAGGAAATCATATCCTTATTAGGTAGGTACTTATTGGAATATAGAGGAGATGGAGAACATATTCAAAAATCGAATCGAATCGATTGACGAGCTAGAAATCCTTCGTTCCGAAATAGGGTATCCTAGCAAATTCGCGGCGATTAAGGTCGTTCATTCGTTGGATATTCATAGTATAGATTTTATTCGAAAGTCCCCTTTCATCGTAATAGCGACTTCGAATCAGGAAGGGGAATGCGATGCATCTCCGAGAGGGGATGCAGCAGGCTTCGTACATATCATCGACGAGAAACATATATTCATACCGGAGAGACCGGGGAATAAACGGATGGACTCCATCAGGAATATTTTGACGAATCCCAACGTTGGGATCATCTTTATGATTCCCGGGATGGAAGAGACCTTCCGTGTGAACGGCAAAGCATGCGTAAGCCGAGATCAAGAGCTTCTCGATAAAACCGCCGCGAACGGAAAGCTTCCGCTCCTGGGCATCGGCGTTGCGATCGAAGAATGCTTCATGCATTGCGGGAAGGCTTTCAAGCGTTCCGGATTGTGGGATCCAGGGCGATGGTTGCCCAGGAGCGACGTGCCTTCCGCTGCTAGAATCATTGCCGCGCATGTAGGCGATAAAATACAAATTACCGAAGAGGAAGTCGAACAATCGTTAAACGAAAGCTATACCAAGCGATTATATTAACTCCATAGGTAGGAGGCGATCGAACATGCCTATCGTTGACCGTTACGATCCCAACACTGAATCGGGTTTGGGCTATAAGTTATTTATTCCCAAAGTCCTTGCCGAACGAGGGTTTCCCTTTCATCTTATTTCTTCATGGGATAAAAAAAAGGGGGAACGACTTGAGCTTATTGAACGGATATGGACTTCCGGCGTTCGCGGAGCGAACGGAAGACTTTCCTTTTCTCGTCATGGCGCCTCAGTGCCCTTCGGATACGCTAGTGTCTCCGGAGTTTACGAGATATCCCGGGCTTAAGCATTCTATTATGGAGGAAACGTTCTCTAACCCCGAGTTGTTCGAATGGCTGTTGAAGCACTACCGATAACGAAACGAAGGAGAAGATGACGAAAAGATGAGCATAACCCAAATCTATATGATTCGGCATGCGGAATCCCCATTCGTATTCGGCGAAGAACGATCGAGAGGCTTGTCGGAGGAAGGGTTCGAAGCAGCGAAGAAAGTCGCGGATCGATTAGAGTCGGAACCGATTCACAGCATTGTTTCAAGCAACTACGTTAGGGCGAAACAGACGGTGCAGCGGTTAGCGGAGCGTAAGAACTTGCCGATCGTCGAATACGAGGAGCTGCGGGAGAGACCCATCAAAGGGTTGGATTATCAAGCGCCATGGGAGGAGCTGCTCGCCGCGATCGAGAAGTCGTTCGAGGATCCGGACTTTGCGCTGGAAGGCGGTGAATCTACGAGACAGGCGCAAGAGAGGGCGATTCCCGTCGTTCGAACACTGCTCAAAGAATACGAGGGGAAGAGCGTCGCGATCGGCACGCACGGGAACATCATGACCATCATGATGAATTATTTCGATCCTTCCTATGGATTCGAGTTCTGGAATCGTACCTCGAAGCCGGATATTTATAGGATGACGTTCGTTGACGGACGATTGGACAAGATCGACCGATTGTGGGAGGAGGTCTGACGATGGCGACGCACCGGATTGAATTGTCGCAGCAATCGCTTATCGGTTCGTTCACGAGAGAAGCGCCTCCGATCATCTCCGTATCGTCCGGCGACACGATTCGTTTCGAGACGCTGGATGCAGGTTGGGGGACGGGAGGGAGCAATACGGATCGGAGGAAGCCATTTCCCAGAAGGGAAAAGGTCGACGGCGGTCATGCGTTAATCGGTCCGATCTTTATTGAAGACGCGAGGCAGGGGGATACGCTGGAAATTCAATTCAATGAAATCATCCCAGGATCCTATGGATTTACCTCCGCCGGCCAATACCCGAACTGGCAAAATCGGATGCTGCAGCTCACCGACTACGAGGAAATCATCCTTGACTGGAAACTGGACAACGCGACGATGACGGGCGCTTGCGACATCAACGGGAAAGCCTTCGCGGTATCGTTACGACCTTTCATGGGCGTCGTCGGCATGCCTCCGGAAGACACGGGAATTCATCCGACTTGGCCTCCCCGGTTTTGCGGCGGCAATATCGATTGCAAAGAGCTCGTGAAAGGAAGCAAGTTGTACTTGCCCGTCCCCGTCGACGGGGCTTATCTGGCGATCGGCGACGGACACGCGGTACAGGGCGACGGGGAAATCAGCTGTCAGGCGATCGAATGTCCTATGGAGGCGGTTGAGATCACGGTTCGTGTCATGAAAGGCGCGCCTCTGACGAATCCCCGGGCGAATACGCCGGCGGGATGGATTACGTTCGGCTTTCACGAGGATCTCGACGAAGCGACCGTACAAGCGCTGGACGGGATGCTGCATTTGATGGGCGAGTTATACGGTCTGAACCGGGTGGAGGCGATGGCGTTAGGGAGTTCGGTCGTCGATTTACGCATCACGCAGATCGTGAACGGGGTGAAGGGCGTTCACGCTTGCTTGCCGCATGGGATCTTGAAGTAATTCGAGATCGCATCAGAGCTACATTTTCAGACAACCTAACGTAAATATTTCTCCGAACCGTTTGATACACTGGATGCAATTGACGGTAAGGGAGAGAGAGTCGCATGTGGAAGGCAGCGATCGAGGACGCGGTAGCGAAGACGAGAGTCAATATGGAGCGGTTCGGGGATCGGTTCCCTCATGTCAGCAAGGACGACCAGTACCTGCTGAACGATAATACCGATTGGACGGACGGTTTTTGGTCGGGGATCCTATGGCTCTGTTACGAATATACGGGGGAGAGGGAGTTCCGCGATGCCGCCGCTCGGACAGTGGAGAGCTTCCGCCGGCGGTTGGAGCGGCATATTTCCTTGGATCACCATGATATCGGCTTCCTCTATTCGCTTTCGTCGAAGGCGCAATGGATGATCGAGAAGGACGAAGCGGCGAAGACATTGACGCTTCAAGCGGCCGATACGCTGATGAGGCGCTGGCGGCCGAAGACGCAAATCCTTCAAGCATGGGGTCCCGAAGGCGACGAGCAGAACGGCGGGCGCATTATTATCGACTGCTTGATGAATTTGCCCTTGCTGTATTGGGCTTACGAGCAGACGGGAGAAAAGAAATACTACGATGTGGCTTTGAAGCATGCCGAGCAAAGCCGGCGGTTCCTCGTTCGCGGCGATGATTCGTCTTATCACACGTTTTATTTCGATCAAGAAACGGGCGAAGCGTTGAAAGGCGGGACGCACCAAGGCTACGCGAACGGTTCGACCTGGACGCGCGGGCAAGCTTGGGGTATCTACGGGTTCGCGTTATCCTCCAAATACACGAACGAACCGTTGTTCCTCGAGACGGCGATTCGGTTGGCGAAATATTTCCTCGAGCGGCTGCCGGAGGACGATGTCGTCTATTGGGATTTCGACGCCCCGGTAACGCCGGAGACGAAACGGGACAGCTCGGCTTCCGCCATCGCGGCCTGCGGAATTTTGCAAATCCTGTCGCAGCTCCCGGCTTCGCATTCCGACCGATCCTGGCTGGAAGCGGGGGCGAATCGTTCCATGAAAGGATTAGTACAATCTTATTCGACGATGTCGAAACCCGACGCGCAGGGGTTCATTGAAAGAGGCTCTTACAGCGTTCGCGGAGGGAATGCGCCGGACGATTATATGATCTGGGGCGACTACTACTACTTAGAAGCGCTCATGCGGCTGGAGAAAGGCCATAAAGGTTATTGGTACGAATAATCGAGCGAGAAGATCCCTGACGGATTAAGAGTCGGGGGTCTTTTTTTCTCCTGACCGAATCGAACAAACATTCTGTATTCGGCAGGAGATAAATGGTATAATCTCCATGGAGATAAGAGAAGATTGCACGCGAGGTTGTGATCCTTATGGAAGATGAAGAATCCAGAGCGAAAAAATTATTTCTTTCGTACCATGGAAGCCACTCCCGAATGTATCGCGAAGGGGACTTGGACGAGTACAAGGGATATAACATCCCGAGGGAAGTCGAAATCGAATGGTGCGAAGAATTCGTCATGAAGCATGCGAAGGAGTTGTCGATTCGAAATTGGGACGCGGCGCTCAATTTAGAAGCGCTCTCTAGAAATTTTCAAGACAGTTCCATTCTCGAGAAGATCGTCTCCTTCGCCGCAAGGAATACGATGAGCGCCGACAGTCTTGTGAAGCTTATGTATGCCGAAAGCATGATCCGTATCATTCAAGCCTGCAAGAAAGCGATCTCAAGAGATCAATTATTCGAAGCGTGCAAGGTAACGGTTCTTCTGCTTGAAAGCATCATGTCTGGACCGTTAGTGCTGGACCCGGGTCATGAGTTATCTCAAGCCTCTATTACAGACAAGAAAGCTTTAAATAGTAGAGCTCTTAAAGGGATCAACGAGATTAGGGGCTTATTAAACTAAATCCGAACCATAGAACGATTCCCAAGGAGGGACAAGATTTGACAGTCAAGAACGAACTATTGAAGGAATTTACGGAATGGAACGCGTTCGTCGACCGGATCGCCGCATTGGACTGGAATCGACCGCTTAGCGAGGGGAAATGGAACATACACGGCGTGGTGAGTCATATCTACTTCTGGGACAACTACTTCCTCAAGGAAGCCATTGAGCCGATCTCGAAGGGCGATCCGGTGACGGTCGTACATCTCGACTACGATGAATTTAATCGCAGCGCCGTCGAATTCGGGAAGTCGCTGCCGAAAGAAGAGCTTATCCGTCTTGCCAAATATGTCCGTAACGAACTCGTTCGCGAAATCGAAGCGCAAGACGAATCGAAGTTTATCGAAGCCTACCCGGATGGAGACGGGAACCCGTTCACGATAGAGACGTACTTGAAGGATTTCGTCGGGCATGACCGGCATCACATGAAGCAGATCGAAGCGTCTGCGGACCGAACTTAAAGCCGTTCCGCGGGTACGGAGCGACACACCGGAGAGGAGGATGCGATTTATGCTTCTGTATCATTTCAGCGAAGAACCTGATATTCAGACGTTCGTTCCGCGCAGAGCGGAGCAGGTGGATGCGTCCTACGAGGTCGTATGGGCGATCGACGAACAACATGCCGTGAATTACTTTTTCCCGAGAGAGTGTCCTCGTATTATTTATCGAAAATCGGAAACGATGAGCGACGAGGATCGGGTGCGCTTCTTCTCCGACACGACCGCCGACACGGTGATCGTCACGGAGAACGCGTGGTGGGACCGTATGAACGAAACCGTCCTGTACCGATATGCGTTCAAAGCGGCGAATTTCGAGCTGTATGACGAGATCGCGGGGTATTACATCGCGAAGACGACCGTGGAGCCGATCGACGTGGAGCCCGTCGGCAATCTGGTGAAACAGATCATGAAACAGGGCGTCGAGCTCCGGTTCACGCCCAGTCTCGTTCCGCTGCGGGAGAAAATTCTGAACTCCACGATCGACGATTTCTCGATGATTCGGTTACGGAACGCGAAGGGGATGCCGGAAGCGGCGGCGTCTCCCACGAGCGGCAACAACTAACGAAACTATTGGAGTGAGCATTCTTGTTGAAACCTATCAATCACCGGGTTCGCGAGCAAGACATCGTCGAGATTTTGGAAACTTGCGTGTTCCCGGACCCGGAGCGGTTGGAACAAGTCGCGGCCGAATACGAAAACAACCCCGAGCTGCGGCTGTACGGATACGAATCCGAAGAAGAAATCGTCGGCGTCATCGGCTTCGAGCGCTTGGACGGCGGAGACGGTCTCTTGATCCGGCATCTGGCCGTCAAGCCGGAATGCAGAGGTGCAGGCTTCGGGCGGGGACAGATTCTGGAGCTGATCGAGATGGCGAAGCCCCGACTCCTCGTTGCGGAGACGGATGAAGAGGCGGTCGAGTTTTACCGCCGGATCGGCTTCGAAATCGAGAGCTTAGGGGAGCGGTATCCCGGCGTGGAACGTTACCGCTGCACGTACCGAACGGCAGAGTGACGGAACCGTCGGGGAAGGGGAAGCAATGGCGGAATATTATAAAGAAGTAAGGAAGCTTGTAGGCCACCGTCCGTTATTGCTGCCGGGGGCGACGGTCGTCATCGCGAACGCGGACGGAGAAGTTCTGTTGCAATCGCGGCATGACGGAACCTGGGGGCTGCCCGGAGGATTAATGGAGTTGGGCGAGTCGTTCGAAGAGACGGCGCGCCGCGAGGTGTACGAGGAGACGGGATTGACGCTGGGCGAGCTGTCGTTGGTCGATGTGTTTTCGGGGAAGGCGTATTATCGGAAAATCGCGAACGGCGACGAGTTTTACGCCGTTACGGCGTTGTTCAAGACGGACCAGTATTCCGGCAGTCTTAAGGTCGATCATGGGGAAACTCGCGATTTGCGATTTTTCGATCTGGACCGACTTCCGCAACCGATCGGTCAAGGCTATGTGGAACATCTAGAAGTATATCGCAATGGTAGGAGGCGGACGACTTGATACTGGAAGCGGCAATGTTGCAAGTGAAACCCGGGATGGACGAGGCGTTCATCGAAAGCTTTAAGAAAGCGTCTCCGATCATCGCCTCTATGAAGGGCTACATCGCCCATGAATTGCAAAAATGCATGGAGGAAGACCATAAATACCTATTGCTCGTAAAATGGGAAACGTTGGAGGATCACACGGTCGGGTTCAGAGGGTCCGAGCAATACGCGGAATGGAAGAAGCTGCTGCACCATTATTACGATCCGTTCCCGACGGTCGAGCATTTTGTTTCCGTTCCGGTCGGCGAGAGGGGATCCGAATGAGCGGGGACGTCGTAGTGCGGCAAGCCGACCTCGCGGACGTTGAGGACGCGGCCGTCCTGTTTGACGAGTACAGACAATTTTATCGACAGAGCTCCGATCTTGCCGGAGCCGTCGCGTACCTTACGGAACGTCTAGAGCGGAAGGAGTCCTCGATTTTCCTCGCTTCGGACGCGAAGAGCGGTCGAATTCTAGGCTTTACGCAGTTGTACCCGTCGTTTTCGTCGATTTCGATGAAGCGGGTTTGGATTCTCAACGACTTGTTCGTGACGGCGGAACATCGAGGAAGAGGCGCGGCGCAGCGTCTGTTGGAACGCGCGAAAGCGCATGCCGCGGAGACGGGGGCGAAAGGGTTGGCGCTTTCGACGGCGGTCGATAATGCGGTCGCCCAACGTCTGTACGAACGGAACGGGTACGTGCGGGAGACGGAATTTATCGATTATTTTCTTTCCATATAGAAGACTGATTGTCGAAAATGAGCGAAACGGATCGCTTACTGCGATTGCTCAGGAAATGAAAGAAGTTCGGTATTTCCCATAACGTTCATGAGGAGGCCCCCGGATGGAGACGCATTCGATCATTCCGATTTTTCGGATGTTCGACGAAGGCAAAGCGAAGCAATTTTACGTTGAGTTCCTAGGCTTTCAGGTGGATTGGGAGCATCGATTCGAGCCGGACCTGCCGTTATATCTTCAGCTCTCCAAGGGAGCGGTGAAGATACACTTGTCCGAGCATTACGGCGATTGCACGCCGGGCGGAGCGATTCGGATCGAGACGACCGGTCTTGAGCAATACCAACGCGAGCTGTTAGAGAAACGATATCCGTACGCCCGTCCGGGGTTGGAATCCGCTCCTTGGGGAGCGAAGGAGCTCCGCCTGTCCGACCCGTTCGGCAACCGCATTGTGTTCTACGAGTGGGAGGTGCCCCAATCATGACAATCGTGGAAAAGGGGAAGACGGCCGGAACCGGATACCAAGTCGGCGTCAGAAGGACGTGGCCCGTCTCGTTGGAGCGCGCCTGGGATTGGCTGATGTCTCCTTCGGGGATGAGCGTGTGGCTCGAGGCGGACGTGCCGGAGCGAGCGGCGGCAGGCGCGGCGTTCGCGACGAGAGACGGCGTGCAATGCGAGGTTCGCGTCGTCAACGAACGGGAGAACGTGCGGCTCCGTTGGCGGAAGCCGGAGTGGGAGCGAGCCTCGACCGTTCAGGTGCGTACGATCGCGGCGTCGCCCGACAAGACGACGATTAGCTTCCACCAAGAACAGCTTGCCGACGCAACGACGAGAGAAGCGATGAAGCGGCATTGGGAAAGCGTCTCCATCCGCGTCGGACAAGCGCTCGCGATGGATGACCGCACGGCGCGGCCATGAACGCATTCGAAATCCGCACTGCGCGGCTGACGCTGCGACCGCTGCAGGAGGACGAAGCGGAGCTGTCTCTAGATTTCGCCGTGCGTAACCGCTCGTTCCTGCAGCCGTGGGAACCGGTTCGGAACACGTTATATTATACGTTGGAGACTCATCGCGACGCGTTGATCGACGAGGCCGCGCAGCGGCGCGAAGGCAGAGCGCTTCGGTTGTGGTTGTTCGAACGCGGTCGGGCGATCGGGAACGCGACGCTCAGCAACATCGTGGGAGGCTGCTTCCAATCTTGCCATCTCGGGTATAAAATGGATGAACGCGAAACCGGTAAAGGGTATATGACGGAAGCGGTCGAAGCGATCGTGCGGGTCGCCTTCGATACGCTTTCGCTGCATCGCATCGAGGCGAACGTCATGCCCCGGAACGCGGCGTCGCTGCGCGTGGTCGAGAAGCTGGGCTTTTATAGGGAAGGTTTGGCGAGGAAGTATTTGAAGATCAATGGCGTATGGGAGGACCATATCCATATGGTGCTTCGGAACGAGAAGCTGGAATAACGAGGATGGGGGCGGTCGCGTCGTGAAGGATCCGATCGAGATCGTGCCGTATTCCCCCGACTGGCCGGAACGCTTCCGAACGATCGGCTCGCAGGTGAGGCGAGCGCTCGACGCGGCGGCGATCCGGATCGACCATATCGGGTCGACCGCGGTACCCGGGCTGGACGCGAAGCCGATCATCGACATCCAAGTGTCCGTCGCGAGCCTGGAGCCGATCGATGCGTATCGGCAACGGATGATCGGCATCGGGTATTCGTGGCGTTCGGACAATCCGGATCGAACGAAGCGATACTTTCGGGAGTCGCCGGAGATGGATCGAACGCATATCCATATGCGCGTCCGGGGCAGCTGGTCGGAGCAGTTCGCGCTGCTGTTCCGCGACTATCTTCGGAATTGCCCCGAGGAAGCGGGAGCGTACGCGGCGATGAAGCGCGAGCAGGCGCAGCGGTTCCGGCTCGATCGCGAATCGTACGTGGAAGCGAAGGAGCCGATGATCTGGGACATCATGCGCAGAGCGTCGCGTTGGAGTCAAGCGACGGGATGGGCGCCGGGGGAGTCGGATATATAATGAACAACGAAGACGAATATTGGCCTCGCAGCGCGGAGGACCGGGAACGATGGGCGTCGCTTCGCGCATGGGAGCCGGAGCGGCTCGAACCGCATATTCCGGCGCTGCTCGCCTGGCTGAAGACGGGAGACGCCGGGAGCGTGGAGGCGGCCGCGGCGCTGCTGCCGTTGGAATACGCGCTCATCGTTCCGATCCGGTCGATCTTGAAGGGCGGCGACGCCCGATGGAAGGCGGCCGTTCTGGAGCGTCTCGTCGCCGATTTACCGAAGGATGTCGCCTTGGAGCTGGCGCCGGACCTGCTGACGCTCGCGATGAGCGAATCGGAAGCCGATGTAGAGGAAGGCGTCGACGAGCTTGCGGAGGAATTGCTATCGCGTTGGCTCTAAGGCGAGACGAGAGGCGAAAGGGTTTTCTCGAGGACGACGCCGGCGGCGGTTGCAAATCGCCCGATTTCGCGTAAAGTAGGGAGAGAGAATTCTGAACGTCGGGGGAACGTTACAATGTCGATCGCGGTATTCGATTCCGGGATGGGCGGGCTCTCGGTGCTGCATGAGGCCAGAGAGCGGTTGCCCGGAGAGAACTTTCTATATTATGCGGATACGCTGCACGTCCCTTATGGAACGAAGCCGAAGGAAGTCGTGAAAGATTGCGTCATGACGTCGATTCGGCACATTATGGAGCAGCCGGAGCGGGTGAACGCGATCGTCATCGCGTGCAATACGGCGACGAGCATCGCCATACAGGACATCCGAGCGGCGTACTCGATCCCCGTCATCGGGATGGAACCGGCGGTGAAGCCGGCCGTCGAGTTGAACCGGAACACCGGGCGCAGGGTGCTCGTTACGGCGACGCCGCTGACGCTTCGGGAGTCGAAGTATCATGAATTGGTTCACCGGGTGGACGATCAAGCGATCGTGGATTCTCTGCCGTTGCCCGGCCTCGTGGAGTTATGCGAAGAGCTTCGGTTCGAGGGCGAGGACGTCGATGCGTACTTCCGCGAGGCGTTCCGCGGCTTCCGATTGGAGGAGTACGGAACGATCGTGCTCGGCTGTACGCATTTCCCGTTTTATCGGAAGGCGCTCGGCGCATTGCTTCCGGATCATATCCGGTTGATCGACGGGAGCCGCGGCACCGTGAAGCGTCTTCAGGAGGTGCTTGGGATGGCGGGGGCGTCGGGAACCGAGCGGGGGGCCGTCCGCTTCGTCAGCTCCGACGGGAGCGAAGCGTACGTCCGGAAGCTGGAGACCGCGCTGGAGCGTTACGCCCGGATGGCCAATGACGAGGAGGGGCGCGCATGAGCGACAGTAAACTGCGATTCAGCGATCGGGTAGAAAACTACGTCCGTTATCGGCCGGGGTATCCGGTCGAAGCGATCGATTTCTTATATGAACGACTCGGATTCGGCGATGCCGGGCTGATCGCGGATATCGGAGCGGGTACGGGAATTTTCACGAAATTGTTGCTGGATCGAGGCAGCTCCGTCGTCGCGGTGGAACCGAATCCGGATATGCGCCGAGCCGCAGAGGCCTCGTTGTCGTCCTACGAACGTTACCGCTCGACGGACGGCTCGGCCGAGGAGACGACGCTGCCGGACGACGCCGTGGACGGCATCGTCTCCGCGCAAGCGTTCCATTGGTTCGATATTCCGCTCGCCAAGCGGGAATTCGGCCGCATCTTGAAGCCGGGCGGGTATACGGCATTGGTCTGGAATCGTAGATTAACCGATACCGGCGACTTCGCGGTCGAGTACGATGCATTGTTAAAGCGCTACGGCCGCGATTACGAGAAGGTAAATCATAAAAACTTGCGGCATGAACATTTCGTATCGTTCTTTAAGGAAGGCGCATACGAGAAGGCCGTCTTCCGACACCGTCAGCCGTACGATCTGGAAGGGTTGAAGGGGCGGACGCTTTCTTCCTCGTATTGCCCGTTGCCGGGGGAGGCGAACTACGAGCCGTTGATGGCGGCGCTGGACGAGTTGTTCGATCGGGCGTCGCAGGACGGGTACATAGCGTTCGAGTACGAGACGGAAGTGTTCTACGGACAAGTTTAGGGAGGCGGTAAGATGGAGGAGCGACGGAGGCGTGTAAGCACGGGTTCCCCTTGGGAGCCGATCGTCGGATACAGCCGCGCGATTCGGGTCGGTTCCGTCATCGAGGTGGCCGGGACGACTGCGATGCAAGACGGCGAAGTCGTCGGGAAGGGCGACGCCTACCTTCAGACGAAGCACATCCTCGGCATCGTGGAACGGTCGCTGCAGGAGCTGGGCGGCAGTCTGGCGGACGTCGTGAGAACCCGGATGTTCGTTACGGATATGACCAAGTGGGAGGAGATCGGCCGCGCGCACGGCGAGGCGTTCCGAGACGTTCGGCCGGTCTCGACGATGGTGGAAGTGAAAGCGCTGATCGATCCGGAGCTGCTTGTCGAGATCGAGGCGCAGGCGATCGTCGACGATCGCCGGAAGGAGTAGCGTTCGTGTTCCAACGAGACGATTATTTGCTCCGGATGATCAGTCAGATGACGGAAGCGTTCGCCGCGGCGATGGGGCTTCGTCAACAGAAGAAGTTCGAAGCCGCTTACGAAGCGCTCGACGATCTATTGCTCCGGTTGTCGCTGCCGAATCGCCGAGTGCTCAAGGGATTGTCCGTCCCCGACGTGATCGACCTGTTGACGCAGCGCGGGGTCGTGAATACGGACAAGCTGATCGGCGTCTCCAAGGTGCTTCGCGAGGAAGCCGGCGTAGCGCGCGACGAGGGCGGGATCGAGGCCGCGTCCGCCTCGCTGAATAAATCGATTCGCATCTATGCCGAAGCGGTTCGGATTTGCCGTACGCAGAGGACGGCGCTGCCGGAGGCGGAACCACTCGGTTCCATGCTTGCGGAGGCAGATCGAAGGGAGCTCGGGGCGGACGAATGCATCGCTTTGGCGTATGCCTTCGAAGCGTACGGCCGATTCGACGAAGCGGAAAGTCGGTGGTTCGACGCGTTGGAGCGCGTTTCGGACGCTGCGTACGCCTCCGCCTACGAGCAGGGGGAGAAGTTTTACGAGCGGTTGCTGCGTATGGACGAAGAGCTTCTGACGCAAGGAGCCCTCCCCGCGGAGGAGGTGCGGGAAGGGCTCGACGATTTTACGAGACGGTTCGCTCCGCCGCGTGCTTCCGAATAACGGCCGCGTACGCCGGCTTCGGGCGAAGGCCGACCAGCTTCTCCAGCGGCTCGCCGGAGCGGAACAGGAACACGGTCGGCATGCCCATGACGCCGAATTCGGAAGCGAGCTCCGGATGGTCGTCGACGTTCACTTGGTAAATCGCGGCGTCGCGTTCCTCCTGCGAGAGCTCCTCGAGAATCGGGAGCAGCGCCTTGCAAGGGGGGCACCACGGCGCCGAGAATTCGATCAGGGTCAGCCCCGGCGCGGCGGCCGCGGCACGGAACGAGTCCGCGGTCAGATGCGGAATACTCATGGGAAATCTCCTTTCGTCGACGCGGAATCGCCGCGTATGGCTTCGATCCGATCGATCAGATTCGATCGGATCGCGGTTAGCGTTGCGATCTGTTCGTCGAGTTCGCGTAATTTGGTTTCGTAGACGGGCATGATTTCGCGGCAGAAGGCTTCTTTATTTTTCATGACGCAATGCAGAAACCCGGCGATCTGTTCGGTCGACAAGCCGAGCTGAAGATAGAGCTGAATCGTCCGTACCTGGTCGACGGCGAACGGGCTGTACTCCCGGTATCCGTTCTCGCCTCGCTCCGGCTGGAGCAAACCTTGCTCTTCGTAATACCGAAGCGAACGTAGACTGACGCCGGTCTTCTTGGACAAATCCCCGATTTTCATGCCGCGATGCCTCCCATGCGATCGTCTTTTCTCATAATAAACCCTACCATTGATGTGAAGGTCAACGATTATTTTCGAAAATGGCCTTTCATCCTCCCTCTTGTGCGCACTTTCCGCTTGTGGTATACTTTTCAAGTGATTATGTCGATACTGCGAACATTGGAGAGTGGGGAAACCCACTCTTTACGTTTTCCTATAGAGGAGGTTCGATTGTGAGCGCATCGGGAGTGCAACAAACGGTTGCCGATATGGTGTCGCCGTTCCTGGACAGGGAGGGCTTCGAGCTTGTCGACGTAGAGTATGTTTCCGAAGGCGGGAACCGCTTTTTGCGGGTGTACGTGGACAAGGAAGGCGGCATCGACATCGACGAGTGCGGACGAGTCAGCGAATATTTAAGCGAACAATTGGATCAGAACGATCCGATTCCGGACGCTTACATACTGGAGGTTTCCTCCCCGGGCGCCGAACGCCCGCTCAAGAAGCCCGAAGATTTCCGCCGGGCGGTCGGCAAGGACGTCTATATTACGACCTACGAGCCGATAGAAGGAATGAAAGAGTTCGAAGGTCCGCTCGTCGCGTACGACGGCGAGACGGTCACGGTGAAGGCGGGCAAAAAGGGCAAAGCGAAGGACGTTACGTTCGGCGCGGATCGGATCGCCAGCGCTCGTTTGACGATTATTTTCTAAAGGTTTGACTCGCGAGAGGGGGAATGACTTTCCAATGAATACGGATTTTATCGAGGCGTTGGCGGAAATCGAGAGGGATAAAGGAATCGGCAAAGAGGTGCTGCTCGAAGCGATCGAAGCGGCCCTCATCTCCAGCTATAAACGGAATTTCAATACGGCGCAGAACGTGCGCGTAGATATCAATCGGTTGACCGGCGTCATCCGCGTCTACGCGCGCAAGACGGTCGTCGACGAGGTGCTCGACCCTCGCATGGAAATCTCGCTTTACGCCGCTAGGGAGATTAACCCGAATTACACGATCGACGACATCGTCGAAATCGAAGTGACGCCGCGCGACTTCGGCCGAATCGCGGCCCAAACCGCGAAGCAGGTCGTTACGCAGCGCATTCGCGAGGCGGAGCGAGGACTTATTTATAACGCATTCGTCGATAAGGAAGAGGACATCGTCACCGGGATCGTACAGCGGCTCGATACGCGCAATTTGTACGTCGATCTCGGGAAGGTCGAGGCGGTCATGCCGCTCGCCGAGATGATGCCGACGGATAAGTTCAAGCTGAACGATCGGATCAAGGGGTACATCACCCGCGTGGAAAACACGACCAAAGGTCCTCAAATCGTATTGTCCCGAACGCATCCCGGTTTGCTGAAACGGCTGTTCGAGCTCGAGGTGCCCGAGATTTACGACGGGGTCGTCGAGATTCGTTCGGTCGCTCGCGAAGCGGGATTCCGTTCGAAAATCGCGGTTCATTCGCGAAACGAGGACGTCGATCCGGTAGGCTCCTGCGTCGGGCCGAAGGGCGCTCGCGTCCAGACGATCGTGAACGAGCTTCGCGGCGAGAAGATCGATATCGTCCGTTGGAGCGAGGACGTGGAGGAGTTCGTCGCGAACGCTCTCAGCCCGTCCAAGGTCGTCGAGGTGAAGGTGCTCGAGGACGAGAAGACGGCGCGCGTCATCGTGCCGGATTATCAACTGTCGCTGGCGATCGGCATCAAGGGGCAGAACGCGAGACTCGCGGCGAAGCTCACCGGCTGGAAGATCGATATCAAGAGCGAGACGCAGGCGGAAGAGGAGTTCGGCCGTCCGCGTACCGACGAAGCGCTGCCGCAAGATTCCGTCAGCTTCGATTAACGAATAACGCCCTAAGGAGGTGATCGTCGTGAGAGTTCGGCGCGTACCGCTGCGGAAATGCGTCGCATGTCAAGAAGGCAAGCCGAAGAAGGAATTGATTCGCGTCGTCCGCACGCCGCAAAGCGAGGTGCTCATCGACATCACCGGCAAGAAGTCCGGCCGGGGCGCGTATTTATGCGGGAAGGTCCGCTGCTTTGCCTTAGCGAAGAAGAGCCGCGCGCTCGATCGGGCGCTGAAGGTGACGGTCGGCGACGAAGTTTACGATACGTTGGCGCAGGAATTCATCCGCGTGGAAGACGAGTTCCGCGCTTATCAAGCGACCTTGCCCGACGACGAGGAAGAAGGCGAACCGACCGGATGAACGACCGGGAACGAACGTTGTCTTATCTCGGACTCGCGCTGCGGGCGGGGAAGCTGGAGAGCGGAGACGAAGGCGTGATGAAGGCGGTTCGCAGCCGCACGGCGCTTCTTGTATTCGTAGCGAACGATGCATCGGATAACGCGAAGAAGAAGTATCGGGATAAGTGCGATTTTTACGGCGTCCCGCTCAACTTCGCGTTCGACCGGCAGGAATTAGGGCGAAGCATCGGTAAAGCGGATCGGGTGGTGGTCGCCGTCACGGATAAGGGATTATCCGAGCTTGTCCGCAAGAGCTTGGCAAATCATGCGGAGGTGGAGTTTCTTTGAGCAAGGCTGATAACAAGTTAAGAGTGTACGAATATGCAAAATCTTTAAACATGAGCAGTAAAGAGATCATCACGATTTTGAAACGGCTGGATTTGCCGGTCAATAATCATATGAGCGTAATGGAAGACAAAGCGGTGCATGCGGTCGAGAAGTTCTTTAAGGACGTCAAGGCGAACGCCGCAGCGAAACGAGCAGCGGAGACCCATGGCCAAGGGTCTGGAGCAAGCAGCGGGGGTGCGTCAGTGGCAACTAGCACGAGAAATCAACCGTCTCGAGGAAGAGACGACAACCGGACGTCGAATGAGCGATCCGGATCGCAGAACGAGCGTACGCAAGGCGAACGCCAACAACAGAACGATCGTCCGCAGGGCGAACGTCAACAGCAGCAGCATGATCGTCCGCAAGGCGACCGTCCGCAAGGCGAGCGCCCGCAAGGGGATCGTCCGCAAGGCGAGCGCCCGCAAGGGGAACGTCCGCAAGGGGAACGTCCGCAGGGAGATCGTCCGCAGGGCGACCGCCCGTACAACAATCGTCCGCAGGGCGATCGTCCGTATAACAACCGTCCGCAGGGCGACCGCCCGTACAATAATCGCCCGCAAGGCGATCGTCCGTACAACAACCGTCCGCAGGGCGACCGTCCGCAAGGCGACCGTCCGCAAGGCGGGTACGGCGGAAACCGTCCGCAAGGCGACCGTCCGCAAGGCGGCGGCTACGGCAACCGTCCGCAGGGCGACCGTCCGCAAGGCGGCGGCTACGGCAATCGTCCGCAGGGCGACCGTCCGCAAGGCGGCGGCTACGGCAATCGTCCGCAGGGCGACCGTCCGCAAGGCGGCGGCTACGGCAATCGTCCGCAGGGCGACCGTCCGCAAGGCGGCGGCTACGGCAACCGTCCGCAGGGCGACCGTCCGCAAGGCGGCGGCTACGGCAATCGTCCGCAGGGCGACCGTCCGCAGGGCGGCGGCTACGGCGGCAACCGTCCGCAAGGCGACCGTCCGCAGGGCGGCGGCTACGGCGGTAACCGTCCGCAAGGCGACCGTCCGCAGGGCGGCGGCTACGGCGGTAACCGTCCGCAAGGCGGCGGCTACGGCAATCGTCCGCAAGGCGGCGGCGGCCCAGGTCGCCCGGGCGGCGGTCGTCCGGGCGGCGGCGGCGGCGGCCGGTTCGGCGGCGCAGCGAAAATTCCGGCGCCTCCGGTCGATAACCGGACGCAGCCGCAACCGACGCGCGAGCGGGATCGCGACAAGGACAAGGAGCGCGATCGCGACCGTACGTCCCGATTCATGGAGGGCGAGTTCAGCGACGGCAAGGGTCGGAACCGGCGGAAGGGCGGCAAGGGCGGCAAGAACAACCGCGCCCAGCAGCCGAATCGTCCGAAGATCGACAATACGCCGAAGAAGATCATCGTCCGCGGCAACATGACGGTCGGCGATGCGGCGAAGCTGCTTCATAAAGACGCTTCCGAAGTCATCAAGAAGCTCCTGTTCATGGGCACGATGGCGACGATCAACCAAGAGATCGACCTCGATATCATTCAACTGCTCGCCGGCGAATTCGGCGTCGAAGTCGAAGTGAAGATCGCGGAAGAGATCGATAACTACGACGAGATCGTCGAGACGGACGACGAAGCGGACTTGGAAGAGCGCCCGCCGGTCGTAACGATCATGGGTCACGTCGACCACGGCAAGACGACGCTGCTCGACGCGATTCGCGAAGCGAACGTCGTCGAAGGCGAAGCCGGCGGCATCACGCAGCATATCGGTGCGTACCAGGTCGAAGTCAACAACCGGAAAATTACGTTCCTCGATACGCCGGGCCACGAAGCGTTCACGTCGATGCGCGCGCGCGGCGCTCAAGTGACGGACATTACGATTCTTGTCGTCGCAGCCGACGACGGCGTCATGCCGCAGACGAAAGAGGCGATCTCGCACGCGAAAGCGGCGAACGTGCCGATCATCGTCGCGGTGAACAAGATCGACAAGCCGGACGCGGATCCGGATAAGATCAAGCAAGCGTTGACGGAGTTCGAGCTCGTGCCGGAAGAGTGGGGCGGCGACACGATCTTCGTGAACATCTCCGCGAAGCAACGCCAGAATCTCGATACGCTGTTGGAGATGATTCTCCTCGTAGCGGACGTGCAAGAATATAAAGCGAACCCGAACAAGCGGGCGCGCGGTACGGTCATCGAAGCCGAGCTCGACAAGGGCAAAGGCGCCGTAGCTCGCGTACTCGTACAGAACGGTACGCTGAAGGTCGGCGACGCGCTTGTCATCGGCAACAGCTTCGGCCGCATTCGGGCGATGGTCAACGATAAGGGCCGCCGCGTGAAGGAAGCCGGGCCGTCGACGCCGGTCGAAATTACCGGTTTGACGGAAGTGCCGCAAGCGGGCGATCCGTTCATGGTGTTCGAGGACGAGCGGAAGGCGCGCGAAATCGCGGAATCCCGGACGTCCAAGCAGCGTCAAGCGGATTTCGGCGCCAACACGAAGGTGACGCTCGACGACTTGTTCAGCAAGATCAAGGAAGGCGATCTGAAGGAGCTGAACGTCATCATCAAAGGCGACGTGCAGGGCTCCGTCGAGGCGTTGAAGGGCTCGCTCGCGAAGATCGACGTGGAAGGCGCGCGCGTACGCATTCTGCATACGGGCGTCGGCGCCATCACCGAATCGGACGTCACGTTCGCATCGGCTTCGAACGCGATCATTATCGGCTTCAACGTTCGTCCGGAGCCGGCCGCGAAAGCGACCGCCGATCAGGAAGGCGTAGACATTCGTCAGCACCGCATCATCTACAACGTGATCGACGAGATCGAATCCGCGATGAAAGGGTTGCTCGACCCGATCTTCAAGGAAGTCGTCATCGGTCAGGCGGAAGTCCGCAACGTATTCAAAATCACGAAAGTGGGCACCATTGCAGGGTGTATGGTCACGCAGGGCAAGATCGCCCGGAACGCCGAAGTGCGCGTCATTCGGGACAGCGTAGTCGTACACGAAGGCAAGCTGGATTCCCTCAAGCGGTTTAAGGACGACGCGAAGGAAGTCGCGCAGGGCTACGAGTGCGGCATCGGCATCGATAAGTTCAACGACGTGAAAGAGGGAGACATCATCGAAGCGTTCGTGATGGAAACCGTAGAGAGGTGATGACGCATGGCCAAGGTGCGTGTCGGACGGGTGGGCGAGCAGCTCAAGAAAGAGCTTAGCCATATCATCCAATTCGAATGGAAGGATCCGGGCATCGGCTTCGTGACGGTGACCGGCGTGGACGTAACGAACGACCTGTCGCAAGCCAAGGTGTTC
Organism: Paenibacillus antri; assembly: GCF_005765165.1. Lineage (NCBI taxonomy): Bacteria > Bacillati > Bacillota > Bacilli > Caryophanales > Paenibacillaceae > Paenibacillus > Paenibacillus antri. The sequence continues at coordinate 37,122 of NZ_VCIW01000005.1, forward strand.
ATCAGCGTGTTGGGCAACGAGGAACAGAAGGAGACGACGCTCAAGTCGCTGTCCCGCGGCAAGGGCTTCCTTCGCACCGAGCTCGGCAAGCGGATGCGCCTTCGCCACGTCCCGGACCTCCTGTTTCACTTCGACAGTTCGATCGAATACGGCAGCAAGATCGAGAAGCTGCTGGGTACGATCAACCAAGAGGCGGATCGTCCATGAGCGTAACGATTCATGAGGACGGCTATCGCGAGGCGCTCCGCCAGGCGGCGGCGTTCCTCCGGGAGGGAGACGACTTCCTCGTCGTCTCTCACCTGTCGCCGGACGGCGACGCGATCAGCTCGACGGGCGCCATCGGTTTCATTTTGAGGGCGCTAGGCAAAACCTATACGTTAATCAACGAAGACAGAACGCCGGATAAGTACGCGGGACTGCTGGGCGGGCAGCCGATCATCGACTACGGTCGATCGGCGCCTTCCCGGCGGTTCGAACGCGTCATCGCCGTCGACTGCGCGGATTTCGCGCGGATCGGCGCGGTACATACCCTTTTCGCGGAATCCAGACTTCTTCTGAATATCGATCATCATCCGACGAACGACGGCTTCGGCACGCATAACGTGGTCAAGCCTTCGGCCGCGGCGACGGTCGAGATCATCTACGAGCTGGCGGAGACGCTCGGCATCGAATGGACGAAGCCGCTGGCGACATGCATCTATGCCGGGCTGCTGACGGACACGGGCGGCTTCCGGTATTCCAATACGACGCCCGACGTGATGGCGGTGGCCGAGCGGATGCTTCGGCACGGGGCGGAAGGCGCCGTTCTCGCCGAGCAGCTGCTCGAGACGATGACGTACGCGCAGATGCTTCTGCTGAAGGAGGCGCTGTCGACGCTGTCGTTTTCGGAGGATCGCAAGATCGGGTGGCTGTCGGTGACGCGCGAGACGCTCGACGCCGTCGGGGCCGCGGACGAAGATACCGAAGGGCTCGTGAACCTGCCGCGGAACGTGGCGGGCGTCGAGGTCGGCTTGCTGTTCAAGGAGAAGGCTCCCGGTCATGTGAAGGTGAGCCTTCGTTCCGCGGGCAGAGTGGACGTCTCGAGTCTCGCGAAGACGCTAGGCGGCGGAGGCCATGTGCGCGCGGCGGGGTGCACGATCAACGGTACGCTGGACGAAGCGGTCCGGCGTGTGGTGGAAGCGGTGAAGGAACGGTTATGACGGAATGGGAAGGCGTATTTCCGCTATGGAAGGACGCCGGCATGACATCGCACGATTGCGTGTCGAAGGCGAGAAAGCTGTTTCGCATGAAGCGCATCGGTCATACGGGCACGCTGGATCCTGAGGTGTCCGGCGTGCTTCCGCTTTGTTTGGGGCGGGCGACGCGCATCGTCGAGTATTTGCAGGAGCTTCCGAAGACGTACGAAGCCGAGATGACGATCGGGTACGCGACCGATACCGAGGACGCGACCGGCACGGTCGTGGAGCGCGTCGAAGCGGTCGACCTGACGGAAGCGGACATTCGCGCCGCGACGGGACGATTCGTCGGCGACATCGAACAGACGCCGCCCATGTATTCCGCCGTGAAGGTGGAGGGCAAGCGGCTGTACGAGCTTGCCCGGGCCGGCGTCGAGGTCGAGCGGAAGTCTCGGGTCGTTACGATTCATGTGATCGATGTCACGGAGATTCGGCGCGACGGACCGTATTATAAGGTAGCGATGACCGTCGTCTGCTCGAAGGGGACGTATATTCGCACGCTGTGCGCCGACCTGGGGCGTTCCCTCGGATATCCCGCCGTCATGTCGGCGCTCGTGCGAACCGGCTCGGGGCCGATTCGCCGTGAGCAATGCCTCACGCTGGCGGAGGCGGCGCGGCTCGCGGAGGAAGATCGCCTCGGGGAAGCGCTTCTTCCGATTGGAGAGGCGCTGTCGTTCCTGCCGAGGGGCGACGTGTCGGATGCCGCGGTCGTACCTGCGCTGCAAGGCCGGAAGCTGTACGCGAAAGCAGTACGATTGGCGTCGACCGCGGGCGAGCCTTCGCCCGAGCAGGCGGCAACGCGGGCGTCCGAACGAGCCGACGACCATGCAGTCTATCGGTTATACGGCGGCGACCGCTTGATCGGATTGTATCGCAAAGACGCGGACGATGACCTGTTCGTCCCGTTGAAGCTGTTTACTTAATTTCTAGGATGTTCGGCGAGTGGGGGAGTGGCGGTCATGAATATCGTAAATCTCGAATATCCGGTGCCCGCGCGCGTATTGGAGAGCGTGCCGGCCGAAGGTCAGTCGATGGCGATCGGCGATTTCGACGGCGTGCATCTCGGCCATCGCGAAGTGATCGGCCGGGCGGTGAGCGCGGCGCGGAGACGCGGGCTCGCGGCCTCCGTCATGACGTTCCACCCGCATCCGCGGGAGGTGCTCGGGGCGAAGGCGTATTCGACCTCGATCACGCCGCTGGACCGGAAGCTGGAGCGGTTTCGCGAGCTTGGTCTGGATACGGTATACGTGGTCTCCTTCACGCCGACGTTGGCGGCGCTCTCCCCGGAAGCGTTCGTGGATGAAGTGCTTGTGCCGCTGCGCGTCAAATCGGTCACCGTCGGCTTTAACTTCACGTTCGGCCACCGGGGGCTCGGTACGTCCGCGCTGCTCAAGCAGCTCGGCGAAGGCCGATTCGACGCGGAGATCGTTCAGCCGTTTCGGATAGAGGACGAGCGGGTAAGTTCGACGCTCATTCGCGAGGCGCTCGCGCTCGGCGACGTCGAGCGGGTACAAAACCTGCTGGGGCGGCCGTTCGACGTCTCCGGCGACGTCGTGACCGGCGACGGCCGCGGGCGCACGATCGGCGTGCCGACCGCGAACCTGTCGATCGACGCTCGATCGGTGAAACCGGCGAACGGCGTATACGCGGTGAACGCGACGATCGAGACGGGGCCGTCGGCGGGACAGACGTATGCCGGAGTCATGAACGTCGGCATGAAGCCGACGTTCCACAGCGCGCTGCCGGTGGCGACATGGGAAGTGCATCTATTCGACTTCGACGGAGATCTGTACGGGCATCGTTTGACGGTCTCATTCGTCTCGCGCATTCGGGACGAGCGGAAATTCGATTCCGTGACGGCGCTCATCGAGCAGATCGGACGCGATATGCAAGAGGCGAAACGGAGAATCGGCGCCCAAGCATAAAATCGTTGAAACTAGGCTATTATGTATGATATACTACGAGACGTTGTTCGAATCGCGAGTGTTACGACCCGCGCGGGCGACGAACGAACCGTTGCTTGGCGATCCGACTCACCGACGGACGGCTAGGCAATCGGGGATTATACGAAGGAGGTGACGAAGGATGGCATTGACTCAAGAACGCAAGACGCAACTGATCGAGGAGCACAAGGTCCATAACACGGATACGGGTTCCCCGGAGGTGCAAGTCGCTATCCTTACCGAAAACATCAACAACTTGACGCAACATCTTCGGGAGCACAAGAAGGACCACCACTCCCGCCGCGGTTTGCTCAAGATGGTAGGCCAGCGCCGCAAGCTGCTCGCATACCTGAAGAACAAAGATGTTAAACGGTACAGCGCTTTGATCGAAAAGCTCGGTCTGAGACGCTAAGGGTAGGCCCCGACCGAACGCAACGCAAGCACAACCGAAAGCAACCGTCTCTCGTTCTCGGATCGGCCTTCCGGTCCGAAACTCGCGAGAGTTCGGTTGCTTTTCTTTTGCCGCGAGCGGGTTCGGATGAAATGATTTGGCTGAAGAAGGAAATAATACATACGATGCAGAATGTATGATAGATCGAAACGAAGGAGGCAGTGTATGGAATCCGGTAACGTAAAGCAAGTAAAGATGGACTTGGCCGGCCGGCCATTGACGTTGGAGACGGGCCGCCTCGCGAAGCAGGCGAACGGCGCGGTATTCGTCCGCTACGGCGAGACGGTCGTGCTCTCCACGGTCACGGCTTCGACCGAGCCGAAGGACCTCGATTTCTTCCCGCTCACCGTGAACTACGAAGAGCGGCTCTATTCGGTCGGGAAGATCCCGGGCGGCTTCATTAAGCGCGAAGGACGCCCGAGCGAGAAAGCGATTCTCGCCAGCCGTCTGACAGACCGTCCGATTCGACCGTTGTTCCCGGAAGGCTTCCGGAACGACGTACAGATCGTATCGCTCGTCATGAGCGTGGACCAAGATTGCTCGCCGGAAATCGCGGCGATGATCGGCACCTCCGCGGCGCTGGCCATCTCCGACGTGCCGTTCGACGGTCCGATCGGCGGCGTTATCGTCGGTCGAGTAGACGGGCAATTCATCATTAACCCGACGGTCGAGCAAGAAGACAAATCCGACATCTATCTCGTCGTAGCCGGCACGAAGGACGCCATCATGATGGTCGAAGCCGAAGCGAACGAAGTGCCGGAAGAGGACATGCTCGAGGCGATCATGTTCGGCCACGAAGAAATCAAGAAGATCGTCGCGTTGCAAGAAGAGTTCGTAGGCCTCGCGGGCCGCGAGAAGATGGAAGTGAAGCTGCATCAGGTCGACGCGGAAGTGAACGCGGCCGTTCGCGCCTATGCATCGGAGCGTCTGATCGCAGCGGTCAAGATTCAAGAGAAACACGAGCGCAGCGACGCGATTTCCGCGATCAACGAAGAGACGACGGCGCACTTCGCGGACGTATACGCCGGCGACGCGGCGAAGCTGAAGGACGTTAAGGAAGTGCTGTACGACATCGTGAAAGAGGAAGTACGCCGCCTCATCACCGTCGACAAGGTGCGTCCGGACGGCCGGAAGATCGACGAAATCCGCCCGATCGACTGTGACGTCGCCATTTTGCCGAGAACGCACGGTTCCGGATTGTTCACGCGCGGCCAGACGCAAGCGCTCAGCGTCTGTACGTTAGGCGCCCTCGGCGACGAGCAAATTCTCGACGGCCTCGACCTCGAGGATCGCAAGCGGTTCATGCACCACTACAACTTCCCGCCGTTCTCCGTCGGGGAAGCGAGACCGCTTCGTCCGCCGGGACGCCGCGAGATCGGTCACGGGGCGCTCGGCGAGCGCGCATTGTCGAAGGTCATCCCGTCCGAAGAGAAGTTCCCGTACACGATCCGTCTCGTCTCCGAGTGCTTGGAGTCCAACGGCTCGACGTCCCAGGCGAGCATCTGCGCGAGCACGATGGCGCTCATGGACGCAGGCGTGCCGATCAAGGCGCCGGTCGCGGGCATCGCGATGGGGCTTATCAAGAACGACGAACACTACACCGTATTGACGGACATCCAAGGGATGGAAGATCATCTCGGCGATATGGACTTCAAGGTCGCGGGCACGGCGGAAGGCGTAACGGCGATTCAGATGGACATCAAGATCGACGGCATCAACCGGAGCATCCTGAGCGAAGCGTTGGCGCAAGCGAAGGAAGGCCGCATGTTCATTCTGAACAAGATGCTGGCCGCCATCTCGGAGCCGCGGAAGCAGCTGTCTCCGTACGCGCCGAAGATTACGGTCATGCAGATCAACCCGGACAAGATTCGCGACGTCATCGGCGCGGGCGGCAAGGTGATCAACAAGATCATCGAGGAAACCGGCGTCAAAATCGACATCGAACAGGACGGCCGCGTCTTCATCGCATCGCCGAACGCGGAGGCGAACGACAAAGCCAAGGCGATCATCGAAGGCATCGTGAAAGAAGTCGTCGTCGGAGAAATTTATCTCGGCAAGGTGAAGCGCGTAGAAAAGTTCGGCGCGTTCGTCGAAATTTTGCCTGGCAAAGAAGGTCTCGTGCACATCTCCCAGCTGTCGACCGAGCGCGTCGCGAAGACGGAAGACGTCGTGGCGATCGGAGATTCGATTACCGTCAAGGTGACCGAAATCGATCAGCAGGGACGCGTCAACCTGTCCCGCAAGGCGGTATTGGTCGCGGAAGGCGGAGCGGCTTCGGACGGCAAGACGACGGTCGGGCAATAATCGGCGGTCGATCCAATCGAATAGGCAAGAAACGGAAAGAGTCAGAATCACGTTCTGTCTCTTTTTTTATTGCATACATTTATGCATGAAGAGTTTGTCCGCGAGCCGAACGCCGCGTTCGCGGAGGAAGGGGAAGAGTCCGAATGAACGGGATGTGGAAAAAGGGGTTCGTCGTCGTCGCGTTTTTCGCCTTCGCGTTCGTCGCGGTCAGCCGGTCCGGGACGATCGCGCATCAGGTAGCCGGCCTGCAGCCGAATCCGGCGGCGATCGTGGGCGAGTCGGCCGGAGAAACGGTTTTCGACGTCGATCCGGCGAAGCTCGACCCGGAACGCCGGGCATTGTACGACCGCGTGGCCGCGGCCGCCGAGAAGCTCCGTACGGAGCCGATCGACGCCAAGGAGGATCCGGTGTGGAAAGCGATTCCGGCGCTCAACGGCCGCGAGGTGGACGTCGACGCGACGTTCGAAGCCGCCGTAAAGAACGGAGGCAAGGAGCCGATCCCGTTCGTATTTCGGGAGATTCCAGCGAAGGTGACGTTGGACGATCTGGGGCCGCTCCCGATTTATAAAGGCAATCCGCGCAAGCCGATGGTGTCGCTCATGATCAACGTCGCATGGAAGGAAGAAAATTTGCCCGGCATGCTGAAGACGCTGCGGGACGAGAACGTGAAGGCGACGTTCTTCTTCCTCGGGTCGTGGCTGAAGACGCATCCGGAAGAGGCGAAGCGTATCGCCGCGGAAGGGCATGAGCTGGCGAACCACGCATATTGGCACAAGACGCCGCTCAGTCAGTTGTCCGACGAGGCGGTGCGGAAGGAAATCTTGGATACGCAGAAGCTGCTGAAGGAGACGCTGGGCGTCGAAGGGACGTTGTTCGCGCCGCCGTCCGGCGACTTCGACGCGGATACGGTCAAGGTCGCGCACGATCTCGGGCTTCGAACGATTTTATGGTCGCTGGACACGATCGACTGGAAAGAGCCCGGGGCGGATACGATCGTACGTAAGGTCGCCGCGCGTCTCGAACCGGGGTCCCTGATTCTCATGCACCCTACGGAAAGCGCGAGCGGCGCGCTGCGCGGAATGATCCAGGAAGCGAAGCGGCAAGGCTACGCCCTCGGCACCGTCTCCGAGACGATCTCGCCGTCGCCGGCCTTGGCGGTTGAGACGCCGACGGGTTTCTGATAATATCAATCTTCAGGAACAGTTGTCATACGGTAGGCGGAAGCGAGGGGAGAACAGGTGGAAAGAAGGCAGTTAAGTAACGGAATCCGAGTCGTGTTGGAAAATATGCCGACAAGCCGCTCGGTCTCCTTCGGCATTTGGGTCAAGACGGGTTCGCGCAACGAGAAGGAAGCCAACAACGGGATCTCGCATTTCATCGAACACATGCTGTTCAAAGGAACGGAACGGTTCAGCGCCAAGGATATCGCGGACGTCTTCGACGGGATCGGCGGCAACGTCAACGCGTTCACTTCCAAAGAATATACATGCTATTACGCGAAGGTGTTGGATGAGCACGTCCCGATCGCCGTCGACGTGCTCGCGGACATGTTCTTTCGTTCGAAGCTGGCCGGGGACGATCTGGCGAAGGAGAAGAACGTCATCATCGAGGAAATCTCGATGTACGAGGATACGCCGGACGACATCGTCCACGATATGATCGCGAAGGCTTCATACGGCGATCACCCGCTCGGCATGCCGATCCTCGGCACGGAACCGAACCTGACCGCGATGTCGTCGGACGACCTGCGCCGCTTCATCGAGACGCATTACGGCAGCGACGCGATCGTCATTAGCGCCGCGGGCAATATCGGCGAATCGATGATGGAGTTGTTCGAACGTCACTTCGGCGGAGCCGCGCAGCCGAACCGGCCGAGCGCGACGGAGCCTTCCGTCGCGCCGGCGTTCTCCGGAGGACATCAGCATCTGCGGAAGAAAACCGAACAAAACCATATTTGCATCGCGATGCCCGGCCTCTCGCAGGACGACCCGCTGCTGTACGGGATGATCCTCCTGAACAACGCGATCGGCGGGGGGATGAGTTCGCGCTTGTTCCAGGAAGTTCGAGAGAAGCGCGGATTGGCGTATTCGATCTACTCGTATCACACGTCGCATACGGACAGCGGATTGTTCACGATCTATGCGGGAACGACGCCGAAGCAGACGGCGGAGGTGCTCGACCTGATCCAAGGCGTCATCGCGGACGTGCGGGACAACGGCATCTTGCCGGAGGAGCTTCGCAAGGGCAAGGAGCAGATGAAGGGGAGCCTCATCATCGGTCTCGAGAGCACGAGCAGCCGCATGACGCGCAACGGCAAGAACGAGTTGATGCAAGGCCGGCAATTCACGCTCGACGATCTGATCGAGCGGATCGAATCGGTGACGATGGACGACGTGCGGGCGCTCGCTTCCCGCATGTTCGGCGGTCCGTGCGCGACCGCGATGGTCGGCGGATCGGACAAAGCGTTGTTGAAATGGAGAGATCGGTATGCTGCAGCCGTTCAGGGTTGAGATCAAACGAATGCCGGGAGCGGAGGACGTGCCGCTGCCGCTGAAGATGTCCGCGGGAGCGAGCGGGTACGACGTACACGCCGCCGTGACGGAGCCGCTCGAAATTCCGCCCGGAGAACGGCGCCTCGTGCCGACCGGCTTCGCGCTCGCGATGCCCGACGGCTTAGAGGCGCAGATCCGGCCGCGAAGCGGACTCGCTTATAAACACGGTATCACGACGCTGAACACGCCGGGAACGATCGACGCGGATTACCGCGGCGAGGTGAAGGTGCTGCTCGTCAACTTGGGACAAGAGCCGTTCGTCGTCCGCCGCGGAGAGCGGATCGCGCAGATGGTGTTCCAGACCGTGCCGGACATCGATTTGTCCGAGGTGCGGGAGCTGGACGAGACGAAGCGCGGCGCCGGCGGATTCGGCCATACAGGCGTTTAATCGAATAACACGCATTCTTCGTGAAGCCGATCGGCCCTTGGGGCCGGTCGGCTTTTTCCATAGATGGGGGAACGTTCGGGAAGAACCGCGTCGCCTTGTAACCAAATCTGGGCGGATGTCATAGGATATGACTATATTTCATGGCAACCGAAAGGAGCGTGTTCGCAATGCTGACCGGAACGCAGGTTGCTTTCATCGGCGGCGACGCTCGTCAGCTGGAGGTCATCCAGCGGCTGACTGAGCTAGATGCGTCGGTGACGTTGATCGGCTTCGATAATCTGAAGCAGGCGTTCAACGGCGCGACGCATGCGGAGCTCACCGAAGACGCGTTCGCCGACTTGGACGCCGTCCTGCTGCCGGTGGTCGGGACGGACGACGAAGGGAAAGTCGAGGGCGTGTTCACCTCGAAGGAGCTGCGACTCACCGACGCCTGCTTCGCGCGGCTTCCGAAGCACGCCAAGGTGTACGCCGGGATCGCGAAGCCGTACTTACGCAATCTTTGTCAGAAGCATGGCATCGCCTTGATCGAGCTGCTCGAGCGCGACGACGTGGCGATATACAATTCAATTCCGACGGCGGAGGGCGCGCTTCTGCTGGCGATCCAGAACACGGATATTACGATCCATGGTTCGACCACGCTCGTCATCGGCTTCGGCCGAACCGGCATGACGATGGCTCGAACGCTGCTAGGGCTCGGGGCGAAGGTGCTGGTCGGCGTTCGGAAGGAAGATCATTACGCCAGAGCGTACGAAATGGGCTTTCAACCGTTCCATACGTCACGGCTGCAGCAGTACGTCGGAGACGCGGATATCGTCTTTAATACGGTTCCGACGCCGATCCTTACCGCCCGAGTGATCGCGGCGATGCCGCCGAGGGCGGTCATCATCGATCTCGCGTCGAAGCCGGGAGGGACCGACTTTCGGTTCGCCGAACGCCGCGGCGTCAAAGCGCTGTTGGCGCCGGGGCTGCCGGGCATCGTCGCTCCGAAGACGGCGGGCCGCATCATCGCGACGGTCGTCAGTCAACTGATAATGGAAGATACCGCGAAACGGGGGAAGGAAGCATGAATTGGAACGGAATTTCGGTCGGGTACGCGCTGACGGGTTCGCATTGCACGCTGGAAGAAGTCATGCCGCAAATCAAGAGATTCGTAGACGCCGGAGCGAACGTCGTGCCGATCATCTCGCATTCCGTCGCTATGACGGATACGCGATTCGGCAAGGCCGCGGACTGGCAGAAGCAGTTGAAAGACCTTACCGGAAATGATATTATTGCCTCAATTGTGGACGCCGAACCGCTCGGTCCGTCCAAGCTTCTGGACGTGATGGCGATCGCGCCGTGCACCGGCAACACGACTAGCAAGCTAGCGAATGCGATGACCGAGAGCCCGGTCTTGATGGCCGCTAAGGCGCAAATGCGCAACGGACGGCCGCTCGTGCTGGCGATTTCGACGAACGACGGCTTGGGACTGAACAGCGCGAACATCGCGAAGCTGTTGATTACGAAAAACATCTATTTCGTTCCCTTCGGCCAAGACAATCCGCAGGCGAAGCCGAATTCGCTCGTCGCCCGCATGGATTTGATCATGGAGACGTGCGAAGCCGCGCTGCAAGGGAAACAGCTGCAGCCGATGCTGATCGAAAGATTTTTGTATTCTTAATCTTATGAACGATTCATGTCATTAATTATTCGAGGCGATTCCCGGAGGTAGTACTATGCGCATCTTGGTTCAGAAGTTCGGAGGAACGTCCCTATCTACCCCAGAAGCCAGAGAACATGCCATCAAACATATTCGTCGGGCGCTCGAAGAGCAATACGCGCTGGTCGTCGTCGTGTCGGCTATGGGCCGGCGCGGCGAGCCGTACGCCACCGACACGCTGCTCGGCTTAATCGACGCGAACGGGGGCTCGCTCGCTAGCAGGGAGCGAGATTTGCTGATGGCTTGCGGCGAGACGATCTCGGCCGCGACGCTGTGCGCCATGCTTCAGTCTCGCGGACTCGATGCGATCGCGCTGACGGGCGCGCAGGCGGGCATCGAGACGACGAGCGAATTCGGCAACGCTCGCATTACCGACATTCGGACGGAGCGGCTGCTCGCCATCCTGAAGGAGGGCAAGATCGCGATCGTCACCGGTTTTCAGGGGGCGGCGCCGAACGGCGACGTCACCACGCTCGGCAGGGGAGGCAGCGATACGTCCGCGACGGCGCTCGGCGCCGCGCTCAAGGCCGAGTACGTCGATATATTCACCGATGTCGAGGGCGTGCTGACGGCGGATCCGCGCATCGTGGGCGACGCGAAGCCGCTCGATCAAGTCAGCTATATGGAAATATGCAATATGGCCAACAACGGAGCCAAGGTCATTCATCCAAGAGCCGTCGAGGTCGCGATGGAGGCCGACATTCCGGTGCGCATTCGATCGACGTTCTCCGACGGGCTCGGGACGCTCGTCGCCGGGCAATCGGTGCTGCGCGGCAAGGGTCATGTCCAAGACCGTCTGATCACCGGCATCGCGCATTCCGTGAACGTCTCCCAAATTCAGGTGCACGCCGCGGAAGGCCAATACGACTTGCAGCTTCGCGTCTTTAAGACGATGGCCGAGAACGGCATCAGCGTAGATTTGATTAACGTCAACCCGTCCGGCGTCGCGTACACCGTATACGACACGGAGACCGAACGGGCGATCGGCTTGTTGAAGCGGCTCGGGTACGAGCCGCAAGCGGTCAAAGATTGCACGAAAGTGTCCGTCATCGGCGGCGGGATGAACGGCGTTCCCGGCGTCATGGCGATGATTATAGAGGCATTGACGGAGGAAGAGGTCGGCATTCTGCAGTCCGCCGACTCAAACACGACCATCTGGGTGCTCGTCCGTTCCGCGGATACGGTGAAGGCGGTCAACGCGCTGCATCGCAAGTTTCAATTGCACGCGTAATTTTCGAATTGACATCATTCGATATCCTTCGTATGATAGGGAACAATTGAAAACGCAGCGCGGCCGGACGAGTGGCGGCGAGGAGGAACGAGAGTGGATTTCGGAAGATTGTTAACTGCCATGGTAACGCCGTTCGACGGCGACTTGAAGATCGATTGGAACCAGACGGCGAAGTTGATCGATTATTTGATCGACGAGCAAGCGTCTACCGGACTCGTCATCGCCGGAACGACGGGGGAGTCCCCGACGCTAACCGACGAGGAGAAGCTGGAGCTGTTTCGGTTCGCCGTCCGTCAAGCGAACGGGCGGGCGAAGATTATCGCGGGCACCGGCTCCAACGATACGGCGCATTCCATTCACCTGTCCCAAGAAGCGGAGAAGCTCGGCGTAGACGCGATTATGCTCGTATCGCCTTATTACAGCCGTACCTCCCAAGACGGGTTATTGGCGCACTTCCGCGCGGTGGCGTCGTCCGTCAGCTTGCCGATTATGATTTACAACATTCCGTCCCGCACGGGCGTCAATATCGAAGCCAAGACGATGCTGGCGTTGGCGGACATTCCGAACATCGTCGCCGTCAAGGAATCGAGCGGCGACCTGGATCAGATGTCGGCCATTCTCGCCGGAGCCCCGGACAGATTCAAGCTCTATAGCGGCGACGACAGCCTGACGCTGCCGGCGCTTTCGATCGGCGCGTACGGCATCGTCAGCGTGACGAGTCACCTAGTCGGCAAATTGATGAGCGAGATGATCGATGCGCACGTGTCCGGCCAGCCGGACCGCGCGTCGAAGCTGCATCTTCGGCTGTCGCCGATGTTCAAGGGCATGTTCTTCTGCCCGCATCGCGTGCCGAACCCGGTGCCGGTCAAATATGCGATGAAGCATAGAGGAATCGACTGCGGCGGCGTTCGTCTTCCGCTCATCGGCGTAACGCCGGAAGAGGCGAATTACATCGACGTTTTGGTCGCTTCATACGAGGGGTAATCGACGATGCCCGCTTGCGTTATTTCCCTGCATGGGAGAGGACGCGGCGGGCATCGTTTCGTTAGCGCTGGACATTCTATGGATACCGGCGGCGGGACGCAGGCGACTTGTGTTTCGCGTTTTTGATCATGTATAATGAACGTTAAGTGACTTGGTGCGGATTTCCTGTTTCCTTACATTTTGCTCGGCATGGTTTGTATTCATATAGATCGTCGCCAATCCATTTGAGGAGGTTACCTTTTTGTCTAAGAAGAGTTCTGAGAAAGTCACCATTTTCGCCCTTGGCGGCGTAGGCGAAATTGGTAAAAATATGTACGTAGTTCAATATGCCAACGATATCGTCGTCATCGACGCCGGTCTGAAGTTTCCGGAAGAAGATATGCTCGGCATCGACGTCGTCATCCCGGATATATCGTATTTGACCGAGAACCGGGACAAGGTGCGCGGGATTCTCGTAACGCACGGACACGAGGATCATATCGGAGGCTTGCCTTACATTTTGAAGCATCTGAACGTTCCGGTGTACGGTACGAAGCTGACGCTCGGCTTGATCGAAGCCAAGCTGAAGGAAGCGAATTTGCTCGGCGAGACGAAGCGCATTCTTATTCATCCCGATACCGAGCTGAATCTCGGCTCCATTACGGCATCGTTCTTCCGGACGAACCATAGCATTCCGGATTCGGTCGGCGTCGCGCTCGACACGCCGGAAGGCCTGATCGTCCATACGGGAGACTTCAAGTTCGACTTTACCCCGGTCAATCAGCAGTACGCCGATTTGCATCGGATGGCCGAACTCGGGAGCAAGGGCGTCTTATGTTTGCTGTCGGAGAGCACGAACGCGGAACGGTCCGGCTTCACGCCTTCGGAGAAGTCCGTCGGACAAGAGCTCGTCGAAGTGTTCCGGCGCGCGAAGCAGCGCGTCGTCGTCGCGACGTTCGCCTCGAACATTCACCGCGTGCAGCAGGTATTCGAAGCGGCGATGCTCACGAACCGGAAGGTGACCGTGATCGGCCGCAGCATGGTGAACGTCGTGACGATCGCCAATGAGCTCGGGTATTTGGACATTCCGGAAGGCATGTTGATCGAACCGGAGGAGGTCAACAGCCTACCGGCCGACGAGGTCGTCATCTTGTCTACGGGCAGTCAAGGCGAACCGATGTCCGCGCTGACGCGCATGGCGCGGTCCACGCATAAGAAGTTGGACATTCTTCCCGGAGATACGGTCATCATCGCGGCTACTCCGATTCCCGGCAACGAACGGTACGTCGGGCGCACGGTGGACGAGCTGTTCCGTCTCGGCGCGAACGTCATTTACGGTCCCGGCACGATCACGGGGGTTCACGTATCCGGACACGGCAGCCAAGAAGAGCTGAAGCTGATGCTTAACATGATGAAGCCCAAATATTTCATTCCGATTCACGGCGAGTACCGGATGCTGAAGCAGCATACGAATTTAGCGGTATCCGTCGGCGTCGAACGGGAGAATACGTTCATCCTCGACATCGGAGATACGGTGGAGATCCAGAACGGCATCGCGCGCAGAGGCAGCAAGATTCCGGCCGGCAACGTGCTGATCGACGGACTCGGCGTCGGCGACGTAGGGAACATCGTCTTGCGCGATCGGAAGCTTCTTTCGCAGGACGGCATTCTCGTCGTCGTCGTGACGCTCAGCAAGCAGGAAGGGAAGATTATTTCCGGACCGGACATCATCTCCCGCGGCTTCGTGTACGTCCGCGAATCCGAAGGCCTGTTAGAGGAAGCGAACAAGATCGTGTCCAACACGCTGGCTCGCTTGATGGGCGAGAACGTGAACGAATGGGCTTCGTTGAAGACGCAAGTCAGGGATGCACTCGGACGATTCTTATATGAACAAACCAGAAGAAGACCGATGATTTTGCCGATCATCATGGAAGTGTAACGTTTTCCCCGTTGCTGAAGTCACCGGGACGGACGCCTTCCCGCCTTTAACGAACTGTAACCTGGGTACAGTTCGCTTAGACGGGAGGGCGTCCGTTTTATTGTATAGATTCCTGCTTCCACCTTCATACTAAAACGGATTGCTTCCGTATTTCGAATGGAGGGCTTACGCCATGGAACGGTACGACATCGACATGAAGACGACCAAATCGGAGCAGCCGGATCCGTACGGAGAACGAAAGAGCACCGTTGTTGAAAACATAACCGCCTTGGGCAACCCGAACCCGCCGACGAGCGAGCAGTCGAACCTGTATTGCATGACGATCATCGGTCAGGTCGAAGGCCATGTCGTGCTTCCGCCGCAAAACAAAACGACCAAGTACGAACATCTGATTCCGCAGCTCGTCGCCGCAGAGCAAAACACGAAGATCGAAGGCATTCTCATCATCTTGAACACGGTCGGAGGCGACGTCGAAGCCGGTCTCGCCATCGCGGAGATGATCGCGTCGCTTTCGAAGCCGACCGTCGCCATCGTGCTCGGGGGAGGCCATTCGATCGGCGTGCCGATCGCCGTCAGCGCCGACTATTCGTTCATCGCCCCTACGGCGACGATGACGATTCACCCGATCCGTCTCACCGGGCTCGTGATCAGCGTGCCGCAAACGTTCGAGTATTTGGACAAGATGCAGGAACGAGTGCTTCGCTTCATTCAGTCGCACTCGACCGTCTCCGAAGAGAAACTGAAGGAACTGATGTTCAAGACGGGCGAACTGACGCGGGACATCGGGACGACGGTCATCGGACAGGAAGCCGTCAACTACGGACTCATCAACGCCGTAGGCGGTCTAGGGGACGCGATCCGTGAATTGAACCGACGCATCGAGGAGCAGCGGGCGGCGAAGCTGAAGCCCGAAGGAAACGAAGGGGCGCCGGCGGGGAGGTTGGAGCATTGATCCAGTACACTCCTGTCCCGTTGGAGCAGGTGTTCCAGGGCATCGAGGACTTGAGATGCCCGGAAGAGGTCGTCGTGGGCGACATGACGCTGCAGGTCGAGATGCTCGCGCATGGCGAAGCCAAGGTCGTTCGGCTCATCTCGCCGCGCGCCGAAGACTACATGAATCCGGCGTATATGCCGGGCACGGTGTTCCGTCTGACACGCTGAACATACGTTCGAAACCTCGGGAGAACTATGCTATAATGTTCTCCTGGGGGTGTTTTTGTTGGGGAAATCTAGTAGAAAAAAGCGCAAAAAGCCATTATCCTCCAACCTGAAATACGAATTATACGGCATCTTGCTGTTGTTGTTTTCCGTCATTACGCTGGCGAGGGAAGGGTCGGTCGGCAAGTCGATCGCGTTCCTGTTCCGAGTGCTTGTCGGCAATCTCGAACCCGTCTTGTCGATCGTGCTGATCTACATCGCGGTATACCACTTCATGATTCGCAGACAATGGCCGTCCGGTTGGTCCGTCAAGGCTTCGGGCATCGCGCTCTTTCTGCTCGGATGGATGGTCAGTTTACATAACGGTTTATTCGGAACGTTGATGCCTGAAGGCGGATACACGGGCGGTTGGATCGTCTCGCAGACGTGGGAAGTGCTGAAGAGCCATATGACCGGAGGCGGATTGGAATTTACGGCCGACGCCGGCGGCGGCATGATCGGCGGGCTCGCCTTCGCGGCGATTTACGTCCTGTTCGGCACGGTCGGCGCGATGCTGATTCAATTCGCGTTATACGCGATCGGCATTCTTTTGTTCACCGGATGGTCGTACGTGCAGATCATCGGCGCGGTGCGCCGCTTCGTCGCCAGGCTGCTCGGCAAGCTGGGCCGATCGACGAAGGAGACGTTCCAGCTGCTGAACGATCGCGGCTCGGCGTCGCGCGGAGCCGCCGTCACGAAGCGGAAGGCGAAGCCCGCCAAGCCGGACGTCGCGCTCGACGACGAGTTCGACGAGGAGCATTGGAAGCCGGACAAGCCCCAGAAGAAGACTTGGTTCCATAAGCTGTCGGGGTTCGGCGACAAGCCGGCGGAGGACGCCGCGGCCCGAGACGACGCCGAGGAGGAAGGCGTGCAGCCGCCGATCGAGGAGGTCGTCTACCGCGCGCCTGAGGTCGTCAGCGAATCGACGCGCGCGGCGCCATCGGCTCCCGAGCCGGTATCGGAGCCGGAGGAACGGCACGAGCCGGTCTTCGTCGACTTCTTGGACCAGGTTCGCGAGTCGGTGCAGCGTGCGGCCGGCTACGAACCGGAGCCCGATCCGGAGCCGGCGCTCGTCCCGGCGGCGCCGACCGTCGCGCTCGCGGCGGGACAAGCGCCCGGGGACGACGCGGGGGCGGATCTGACGGACGATGCGCTCGCGGACGCGCTTACTCCGGCGGCGGCAGCGCCGCCGCCGAAGCCGTACGTGCTGCCGCCGTTCCATCTGCTCTCGCGTCCCGGAGGCGGCAAGGGCGGAGAGTCGGCCGACACGCTCGCCCGCGAGAACGCACGCAAGCTGGAGACGACGCTCGAAAGCTTTGGGGTGCGCGCGAAGGTGCTGCAAGTCGTGCGAGGTCCGGCGGTGACCCGGTACGAAATTCAACCGGACGTCGGGGTGAAGGTCAGCCGCATCGTAAGCTTGACCGACGATATCGCGCTGGCGCTCGCGGCGAAGGACATTCGGATGGAGGCGCCGATCCCGGGCAAATCCGCGATCGGCATCGAGGTGCCGAATACGGAAGTATCGATCGTCTCTCTCCGCGAAGTGATGGAGACGTCCGCGTTCCATGAATCGGACGCTCGTCTCACGATCGCGTTGGGTCGCGACATTTCCGGCCAGCCGATCGTCGCCAACCTCGCCAAGATGCCGCACTTGCTCGTCGCCGGCGCGACCGGATCGGGCAAGTCCGTCTGCATTAACGGCATCATCACAAGCGTGCTGTATAAGGCGAAGCCGGACGAAGTGAAGTTCTTAATGATCGACCCGAAGATGGTCGAATTGAACGTGTACAACGGCATTCCGCATCTGCTGGCGCCGGTCGTGACCGATCCGCGCCGGGCGTCGCTCGCGCTGAAGAAGATCGTCGTCGAGATGGAGAAGCGCTACGAGGCGTTCTCGAAGTCGTCGACGCGGAATATCGAAGGCTACAACGCCCAGCTGATCGAGAAGGGCGAGACGCCGCTGCCGTACATCGTCGTCATCGTCGACGAGCTCGCGGACCTGATGATGGTCGCCGCCGGCGACGTCGAAGACGCGATTACGCGACTCGCGCAGATGGCGCGCGCGGCCGGCATTCACCTGATCATCGCGACGCAGCGTCCGTCCGTCGACGTCATTACCGGCGTCATCAAGGCGAACATTCCGTCGCGGATCGCGTTCGGCGTGTCGTCGCAGGTCGACTCCCGCACGATTCTGGATATGGCGGGGGCGGAGAAGCTGCTCGGACGCGGCGACATGCTGTTCGTGCCGGTCGGCGCTTCGAAGGCGGTGCGGGTCCAGGGCGCGTTCCTGTCGGATAACGAGGTCGAGGCGGTCGTCACGTTCTGCCGCGACCAAGAGAAGGCGCAATACCGGGAAGAGCTCGTCCCGGAAATTCAGGAGAGCGGCGAAGAGGACGACGATCAGCTGGACGAGCTGTTCGATCAGGCGGTCGTTATCGTGCTCGAAGCGAAGCAGGCGTCCGTCTCGCTGTTGCAGCGCCGCATGCGGATCGGATATACCCGCGCGGCCCGTCTTATCGATCAGATGGAGGCGAAGGGCGTCGTCGGGCCTTACGAGGGAAGCAAGCCGCGCGAGGTGCTTCTGTCGTACGAGCAATATCAAGGCGGTCGATTGAGCTCCTGATCTCGATAGGACGCATAGAACAAATTCACCTTCCTCATACTACATAAGGAAACAGGCTGCAACTTATGTAGAGAAAGGTTGAATCCACGCATGCGAACTAGACTGCTCTTGGTTACGCTCTGTCTCGTCGTCGGGCTGGCCTTCGCTTTCCAAGCGAAGCAGCGAACCGCCGACCATAGTGCGGAGGAAGCGTTCAGCAAGACGACCTTAAAATACGGCGCCGTCGGGCAGGATGTTCGGGAACTGCAAGGCAGGCTCAAGTTCCTAGGGTATTATAACGGTGCGATCGACGGCGACTTCGGCTATTCGACGCTCAAGTCCGTCAAGAACTTCCAGTGGAAGTTCGGCATGAAGGCGGACGGAATCGTCGGCGATTCGACGAAGCTAAAGCTGTACAACGCTACGAAAAATTGGAGGCCCGGGGCCGACACGGGCGGCGGAGCGACCGCGTCGAAGCCGAAAGCGGAAAGCGCCGGCGCCGCGAAGCAGATTCAACAGTCGTCGCACCGGGGCTTCTCGAGCAACGACCTGAAGATGATGGCGAACGCGGTGTACGGCGAAGCTCGCGGCGAGCCTTACGAAGGGCAAGTCGCCGTAGCGGCCGTCATCTTGAACCGGGTGGACAGCGCGAGCTTTCCGAACACCCCGTCGGGCGTCATTTTCCAACCGGGCGCATTCACCGCGGTCGCCGACGGCCAAATTTGGCTGACGCCGAACGAAAGCGCGATGAAGGCCGTTCAAGACGCGTTGAACGGATGGGACCCGTCCGACGGGTGCTTGTACTACTTCAACCCGGTGACGGCCACGTCCAAGTGGATCTGGACAAGACCGCAATACAAACAGATCGGAAAACATATTTTCTGCCGGTAAGACATACACTTCCGGAAGAGAACAACGGGAAAGAAGTAACCGTCGGGTTGCTTCTTTTCCGTTTCAAAGCGAAGGTACGGGCTTCGAAGCGCCCTTGATTGTACTTCGATGAAGGTTTTTCTTATAATAACGGAAGACATCCGAAATGGAAGGAGTTTCCGCCACATGGGAACGACACGCTTTGAACGGGATGCCGTCGGCGGCATCCGCCTGCACGTGCTCTCCACCGATCGCTTCAAGACGACGGCCGTCTCCGTCTTCGTCGGCACGCTCCTGCAAGAATCGACCGTCACGTCGGTAGCGCTGGCTCCGTTCGTCCTGCGTCGCGGCAACGCAAGTTATCCGGAGACGAAGGCGTTCCGAGAAGCGCTGGACGATCTATACGGCGCAGGCTTCGGCTTCGATATTTACAAGCGTGGCGATTACCAGATCGTCAACTTCCGTATGGACGTCATCCGGAACGAATTCGCTGCCGGAGGCGCGCCGCTGCTGCAGCAGGCGATCGGCTTTCTCGGCGAGACGCTGACGCAGCCGGCCCTCGAGGACGGCCGCTTCCTAGCCTCCTACGTGGAAGCGGAGAAGCATACGGTGCAGAAGAAGCTGGAGGCGATCGTCAACGACAAGGGACGGTACGCCGCGGAGCGCTGCATCGAGGAGATGTGCAAGGACGAGCCTTACCGACTGCATCCGCTCGGCCAGAAGGAAGATCTCGCGGGCATTACCCCCGAATCGTTATACGACTCGTACCAAAGCTGGCTCGCCGGGGCGCCGATCGACGTATACGTCGTCGGAAACACGACGATCGACGAGGTGAAGCGTCTCGTACAAGATGCGTTCGCGGTTCGCGGCAACGACGCGCCGACGTCGTATACGTCGTCCCGTCGAACGAAGCGCGTAACGGACGTCAACACCGTCATCGAACGGATGGAGGTCGGGCAGGGCAAGCTGAATATGGGTATCCGCACGCCGGCCGCTTACGCGGAGCCGAGCTATGCGACGGCATTGTTATATAACGGCATCTTGGGCAGCTTCCCGCATTCCAAGCTGTTCCTGAACGTACGGGAGAAGGAGAGCTTGGCGTACTACGCTTCGTCCCGACTGGACGGTCACAAGGGCATCATCACGATTTCGTCCGGCATCGAAATCGATAAGTACGAGCGGGCGGTCGAGATTATTAAGAAGCAGCTCGAGGCGATGCGCGCGGGCGACATTTCGGAGCTCGAGATGAACCAAACGAAGGCGATGATCTCGAACCATCTGCGCGAGATGAACGACAGCGCCTACGAGATGATCGGCTTCGATTTCAACACCGTACTGTCCGGGAAGGAACGGACGGCCGAGTCGCTGCTCGGCGAGATCGAGCGCGTCAGCGTCCCGGACATCGCCGCGTTCGCCCAAGACGTACAGCTCGACACCGTCTACTTCTTGCGCGACCGGAAGGAGGACTAAGCCGTGAACAAACACGAATACCCGAAAGTCCAAGAAACCATCTACTCCGAGACGCTGGACAACGGTTTGACCGTCTATGTGCTGCCGAAGGAAGGTTTTTCGAAGACGTTCGCCACCTTTTCCACGAAATACGGCTCCGTCGACAACCATTTCGCGGTCGGCGACGAACCGCCGGTCCGGGTGCCGGACGGCATCGCGCATTTTCTGGAGCACAAGATGTTCGAGGAGCCGGAAGGCGACGTCTTCGCGACGTTCGCGTCCAACGGCGCTTCCGCGAATGCGTACACGAGCTTCGACAGAACGGTGTATTTGTTCTCGGCGACGGATCGCATCCGGGAGAACGTCACCACGCTGCTAAACTTCGTGCAAAACCCGTATTTCACGGACGAAAACGTCTTTAAGGAAAAAGGGATCATCGGCCAAGAAATCAAGATGTACGCCGATCAACCCGACTGGCGCGTCTACTTCGGCTTGATCGAAGCGATGTACGAACGCCACCCGGTTCATATCGATATCGCCGGCACGGTCGAGTCGATTCACGAAATCAGCAAGGAAACGTTGTATCAATGCTACCGAACGTTCTACCACCCGTCGAACATGACGGTGTTCATCGTCGGCGGCGTCGACCCGCAGGAGATGATCGACCTCGTGAAAGAAAATCAGGCGGGGAAAAGTTTCGAGCCGCAAGGCGAAATTCATCGCATCTTCGACGAAGAGCCGGCCGGCGTGCGGATGAAGGAGAAGTTCGTCAAGCTGCCGGTGTCGATCCCGAAATGCCTGTTCGGCGTAAAGGAGACGAAGGTCGGATTCTACGGCGCCGAGCTGCTCCGCCGCGAGCTTGCGACGAAGCTGCTGTTCGACATGCTGTTTAGCCCGAGCTCGAGACTGTACCAATCGCTCTACGATGAGAAGCTGATCACCGACAGCTTCGGCGCCGAATACAACGCCAGCGAACAATACGCGTTCTCCGTCATCGGCGGAGATACGAGAGATCCCGAGGCGCTCGTCGCTCGCGTGCGGGAAGAGGTCGAAGCGTGGAAGACGTCGGGCATCCCCGAGGAGCTGTTCGAGCGGACGCGCCGGAAGAAGATCGGCGGCTTCTATCGGATGTTGAATTCGCCGGAAGCGATCGCCGGGGAATTCACGAAGCATCGGTTTAGAGGCACGAACGTGTTCGATGTGTTAGAATTGTATGAGCAAATCACATTGGACGAAGTGGAAGCGCGATTGCAGGAGCATTTCGATTGGGAGCAGCTTTCCGTCTGTATCGTCAAAAGCGAGTGAACTTACACCGAATGAACAAATCTCTTCGAGAAACGACCGTCCTCGTGACGGGCGGCAGCCGCGGCATCGGAGCCGCGATCGCCGAACGGTTCGCCTCCGTCGGGATGAAGGTGGCGATCCACTATTTGGAGCAGCACGAGTCGGCCAACGAGACGGCTCGGCGCTGCCTGCGCCACGGCGCCGAGGTGCTGACGGCCACGGCCGATCTGCGGAGCAGGGAGCAGATCGAGCGCATGCAAGAGAAGCTTGAGAAGCACGGCATGATTCCGGACATCGTCGTCAACAACGCGGGCATCTCCCATTACGGGATGCTCGCGGACGCGACGGAAGCGGACTGGGATAACGTCATGGACATTAACCTGAAGGGCATGTTTCTGTGCACGCAGGCGTTCATGCCGCATATGGTGTCGCAGAAGTACGGCCGGATCATTAACGTTTCGTCCGTATGGGGCATCGCCGGCGCATCCTGCGAAGTATTGTATTCCACCGCGAAGGGCGGCATGAATGCGTTCACGAAGGCGCTTGCGAAGGAGCTTGCGCCGTCGGGCATTACCGTCAACGCCGTCGCCCCGGGGCCGGTAGACACCGAGATGATGAGCGGCTTCGAGGCGGGGGAGAAGGAACGGATCGCGGAGGATATTCCCGCGGGCCGATTCGCGCTGCCCGAGGAGATCGCCTCGCTCGTGTATTTCCTGGCGCTGCCCGAATCCGGGTACATTAACGGACAGATCATATCGCCGAACGGCGGATGGCTGACCTGAAGGACCGACCGAGAGGCTCCCGTGCATAACGAACCCTCTTTCCGCGAATATTAGAGATGGTCACCATCCATCACATATTTCGAAAAGGGAGGACGTAGAAGCATGTCGACGACATCGGTATTGAGCACGTATGATAAATGGAAGCAGTTCCTAGGGGATCGCGTGAAGAACGCTCGCGCCGCAGGCATGAACGATTCCACGATCCAGAAGCTCGCGACGGACATCGGCGACTTCCTTGCGAACAAAGTCGATCCGAAGAACGACGAAGAGCGCGTGTTGAAGGAGCTTTGGGCGGTCAGCGACGAAAACGAAAAGAAAGTCATGGCCGGCATTATGATGAAGCTTGTCGACTAACGAGCCATAGTTCTTGCGAGCCCCGTCCGAAGGGCGCGCGATCGGCAAACCGGTCGCGCGCGTCTTCGCAAGGGGCTTTTCTTCGCTTTTTTTTGACGGAGGGAAGGAATGGCCTGAAATTTGTAGAATATAATCGAAATACGCGGTTTTTCTTGCATTTAGGGATGGAGTGACGATCTGTGGAACAGAAACAATGGTATATGGAATATAAAATACATAAGAACCGTCCGGGCTTGCTCGGCGATATCGCTTCCCTCATGGGCATGATGGCCATCAACATCATTACGATCAACGGCGTCGAAGACATGACGCGCGGCATGCTGCTGCAGACGGACGACGACGAGAAAATCGAGATCATGGGTAAGATGTTGAAAAAAGTGGATAATATAACCGTAACGGCGCTTCGCGCGCCGAAGCTGGTCGATATCTTGGCGGTGCGTCACGGGCGCTACATCGAACGCGATTCCGACGACCGCAAGACGTTCCGCTTCACGCGCGACGAGCTCGGACTGCTCGTCGACTTCCTCGGCGAGGTGTTCAAGCGCGAAGGCAATCAAGTGATCGGGCTTCGCGGCATGCCGCGCGTCGGCAAGACCGAGTCGATCATCGCCGGAAGCGTGTGCGCGAACAAGCGCTGGACGTTCGTCTCCTCGACGCTGCTGCGCCAGACGGTGCGAAGCCAGTTGTCCGAGGACGAATTCAATCCGAATAACGTGTTCATTATCGACGGCATCGTCAGCACGATCCGCTCGAACGAGAAGCATTACACGCTGCTTCAAGAAATTATGGAGATGCCGTCGACGAAGGTCGTCGAGCATCCGGACATTTTCGTGAAAGAGTCGGGTTTCGATATGAATCGCTTCGATTATATTATCGAGCTGCGCAATACGCCGGACGAAGAAATTTCGTACGAGTCGTTCACGAACAATTACGAGGGATTCTAATTTCAGGAGGTGACAGGAGTGTCTGACCTCGGGCAACTGCTTCGTAAAGCGCGCACGGAGAAAAATATCAGTTTGGACCAGCTCCAGGAGACGACCAAAATCCGCAAACGGTATTTGGAAGCGATCGAGGAAGGAAATTACAAGATTTTACCCGGAACGTTTTATGTTCGCGCATTCATCAAACAATATTCCGAAGCGGTCGGACTCGATCCGGACGAGGTGTTTCGACTGTATGCGCACATCATTCCGTCCGCGGATCCCGAGCCGTCGAACGAGCCGATTCGCATGGCGCGGCGAAGCGCGGTCAATCCGCCGGAGCGGGTGGGCAAGTGGGCGTCGGCGCTCCTGATGATCGCATTCCCGATTCTCATTATCGGCGTGATTTATTACTACCTCAATATGAATATGGAGTCGCGCGATAACGTGCTTCCGAACGAGCCGATCACGGACAGCTCCGCCGCCGAGCAGGGGGCGACGCTTGGCGGCGAGGACGGGTCGGACGAACCGGCGGATACGCCCGCAGAGCCCGACACGGTCCAGACGCCGCTGCCCCCGCCGCCAGAGCCGGAGCCGGACGTTACGTTCGTCGACAAGTTCACCTACAGCAAAAATACGGTGGAACGCTTCGAAGTGCGCAACGCGGACAAAATCAAGCTCGAGATCAAGATCGTCGGGCCGGAAGCTTGGATCGGCATTACGCATGCGGACGCGAAGTCGAAATATTTGCATCAAGGCGGCCTGAAGAACGGGGATACGTATTCCGAAGAATACGATCATAACGTGTACCTCAACGTCGGTCGGGCGAATGCGGTGGAGCTGACCGTCAACGGCGTCGTCGTCGAGATGGGGACCGAGCCGAATCCGCGGAAGTTCCAATTCGAACTCGTCCAGACGCCTGCGGATACCGGAACGACGGGTAATTGAATAATCGAAGGTCGTCGGGACATCCTAACGTTAGCAAGAATGTCACCATTCTACAGCGATCGCGAGGGATATCCATGACCATCAGTTGGATCGTCACGGGACTAGGCGTCGTCGTCAGCCTGTTAGGTTGGTATTTGACGCCTGACGCGTGGGGCTACGGCATCTTCGGATTCGGCCTTGCCCATATCGTCCTCGGCATTCTGGACATGTTCCGGGATCCGGCCCGCAGCCGCACGTAACTGCTTTACATAAAAGAGCGTTCGTCGTTTTCGGCGGGCGCTCTTTTGCCGTCTTTTGGCTTCCGGCGAATTTCTTGTTATACTTATGGGACATATCCATTTTTTCGGAAGGAGTTTGCATACTTATGGCATCGGAATACTCGTTCGACATCGTATCGAAGGTGGACATGAATGAGCTGCAGAACGCGGTGACGCAAGCGGAGAAGGAGATCGCCACGCGATTCGACTTCAAGGGGAGCAAGAGCGAGATCAAGTTGGAAAAGGAAGCCCTCATCCTCGTCTCCGACGACGAGTATAAGCTGAACAGCGTCGTCGACATCCTGCAGAGCAAGATGGTCAAACGCGGCATCTCGATCAAAAATATGGATTTCGGCAAGCTCGAGCCCGCCTCCGGGGGTACGGTGCGTCAGCAGGTGAAGCTGAAGCAAGGGATCGGCCAAGAGGACGCCAAGAAGATGAACATCTTGATTCGCGATTCGAAGCTGAAGGTCAAGTCGCAAATCCAAGGCGATCAATTGCGCGTGACGGGCAAGAGCAAGGACGATCTGCAGTCGGTCATGGCGCTGCTGCGCGGAGCGGACTTGCCGCTTGAGCTGCAGTTCGTTAATTTTAAGTAAGGTCGATGAGCCGATTCCGACGGGGTCGGCTCTCTTCCATGGTACGGACATCCTTTTGACCTCTCTAGCAAGGTTATATTATAATGGCATCGATTGGAATGGGATAAACATTGGGGGATACCATGCATGACCGAGAAAATTAAGATGGTGACGCTCGGCTGCGAGAAAAACCTGGTCGATTCGGAAATTATGTCCGGCCTCGTCGCGCAGCGCGGGTTTGAGCTTGTAGATAATAAAGAGGATGCGACGGTCATCATCGTTAACACTTGCGGCTTCATCGACGCCGCGAAGGAAGAGTCCGTCAACACGATTCTGGAGATGGCCGAGCTGAAGGAGACGGGTGCGCTGAAGGCGTTGATCGTCTCGGGCTGCTTGACGCAGCGCTATAAGGAACAGTTGATGCAGGAGATGCCCGAAATCGACGGGATCGTCGGCACGGGCGACTTCGATAAGATCAACGACATCGTCGACGAGGCGCTGCGCGGCAAGAAGCCGATCGCCGTCGGCAATCCGATCTTCAACTACGACCAGGCGCTGCCGCGGAAGCTGTCGACGCCTCGCTATACCGCATACGTGAAAATCGCGGAAGGCTGCGACAACGCATGCACGTTCTGCTCGATTCCGATTATGCGCGGCGCGTTCCGCAGCCGTTCCGTGGAGTCGATTCTCGCCGAAGTGGAGACGTTGGCGAAGCAAGGCGTGAAGGAAGTATCGTTGATCGCGCAGGATTCCACGAATTACGGCACTGACCTTTACGATTCGTTCATGCTGCCGACGCTGCTTCACCGCGTGAGCGAAGTGGAAGGCATCGAGTGGGTCCGACTGCACTATGCGTATCCGGGCTTCTTCACGGACGAGCTGATCGACGCGATCGCTTCGAATCCGAAGATTTGCAAATACATCGACATGCCGCTGCAGCATAGCGAGGACAGCATCTTGAAGCGGATGCGCCGTCCGGGCCGCGGCCGGGACGTGCGCGAGCTCGTCGCGAAGATCCGCGCCAGAATTCCCGATGCGGTGCTGCGCACATCGATCATCGTCGGCTTCCCCGGGGAGACGGAAGAGGATTTCGAAAATCTCGTTTCGTTCGTGCGCGAGGTGAAGTTCGACCGCCTCGGCGTCTTCACGTATTCGATGGAAGAGGATACGCCGGCTTCGCGTCTGCCGAACCAAGTGCCGGAAGACGTGAAGGAGTATCGCGCGTCCCGACTGATGGAAGTGCAGCGCGAGGTGGCGAAAGCCGCGAACGGCCGGTTCATCGGCCAGACGATGGACGTGCTCATCGAACGCTATGACGGCCGCAACGACGTCTTCATCGGCCGCTCGCAATACGACGCGCCGGAGATCGACGGCGAGGTGTTCGTCACCGGCTGCACGCCGGAGATCGGTCAGCTGCAGCGAGTGCGCATCACACATTCGCTCGATTACGATTTATCGGGAGTCGGTGTATCCGCATGAATCTAGCGAACCGGATTACGCTGGCGCGTATCTTTCTCGTTCCGATCATCATGTTTTTCCTGCTGGTCAGCTTCAACTTGCCCGAGCTCCGCTTGGGCGAGTTCCATATTACATACAACCAAATCATCGCGACGCTGATCTTTATCGTCGCGGCCGCGACGGACGGGCTCGACGGCTATATCGCGCGGTCCCGCAAGATGGTGACGAACCTCGGAAAGCTGCTCGACCCGCTCGCCGACAAGCTGCTCGTCGCGGCGGTGCTCATTTCGCTCGTCGACATGCAGAAGGTCGACGCGTGGATCGCCGTCGTCATTATTTCTCGCGAGTTCGCGATCACCGGCCTGCGCCAAGTCGCTCTGCTCGAGGGGAAGGTCGTCGCGGCGAGCGCATGGGGCAAGTGGAAGACCGGCATTCAGATTACGATGATCATCGCGCTTTTGCTTAACAATTTTCCGTTTTATTTCCTCGGCATCCCGTTCGATTTGATTTCGAGCTGGGCGGCCGCGGCGATCACGATTTATTCGGGGATCGATTATTTCGTGCAAAACAAAAACGTCATCGACGACGTGAGGTAAGGAGGCCGAATCGAAGGAAGCGCCGCGCGCTTGCATTCGATCGGCTTTTCTTTTGCTAACAAAGGGGAGTGTTGCGGCATGAAAGCGGAAATCGTCGCGGTCGGCACGGAGCTGCTGCTCGGCCAGATCGTGAATACGAACGCGCAATATTTGGCGGAAGCTTGCGCCGGCATCGGCATTGACGTCTATTACCAGACGGTGGTAGGCGATAACGTGGATCGCATCGTGTCGGCGCTTCGGATCGCATCGGAGCGGGCGGACATCGTCATCTGCACGGGCGGGCTCGGTCCGACGATGGACGACTTGACGCGGGACGCGCTCGGCATACACGTCGGGGCGGAGCTTGTGATGGACGAAGATGGCATGCGGAAGATCGAAGCGTATTTCGCCGAGCGGGGGGCCGTCATGGTGGAGAGCAACCGCCGTCAAGCGTTGACGCTCGCGGGAGCGGACGTGCTGCCGAACGATACGGGGATGGCCGTCGGCACGGCGCTTCGCCGGGACGGCAAGCTGTACGTGCTGCTGCCGGGGCCGCCGCGGGAGCTGAAGCCGATGTTCGACCGGTACGCCAAGCCGTGGCTCCGGGCGAATATGAACGACGCGCTTCCGTTATTCTCGAAATCTTTGAAGTTCGCAGGCATCGGGGAGTCGGGACTAGAGCATGCGCTGCTCGATCTGATCGAATCCCAAGCGGATCCGACGATCGCCCCGTACGCGAAGGAAGGCGAAGTGATGATTCGGCTGACGTCGCGCGCTTCCTCCGAGGCGGAGGCGTTCGCCAAGATGGCGGATACGGAGGCGGAGATCCGCCGCCGCGTCGGCGACCATCTGTACGCCGAGGAGGACGTCAGCCTGGACGCGGTCATCGTGCGGCTTCTGCGCGAGCGCGGAGCGACGCTCGCCGCGGCGGAGAGCTGCACGGGCGGCTTGTTCGCGGACATGACGACGTCGCATCCGGGCAGCTCCGAGGCGTTCGCCGGCGGCATCGTCAGCTACTCGAACGCCGCGAAGACGGCGCTGCTCGGCGTGCCGAAGGCGCTCCTGAGCGGCCCCGGCGCCCCCGGGGCGCTCAGCGCGGAGACGGCGGCGAGCATGGCGGAAGGCGCGCGGACCCGGCTCGGGACGACGTTCGCGGTGTCGTTCACGGGCGTGGCCGGACCGGGACCTTCCGCCGACGGCAAGCCGGCCGGACTCGTCTACCTCGGCGTCGCCGAGGAGGGGAAGGCGACGGAGGTGCGCGAGCTGAAGCTGTCCGGCAGCCGCGAGATCGTGAAGCTGCGCGCCTGCCGCGCCGGCTTCTATGAGCTGTGGAAGCGGCTGCGGTAATGCTTGCCAAACCGGCGGCGCTCGGGGTATGATGGGGGTACGGAAGAACCGTGGCGAATCGTGATTTGCCGCGGTTTTTTTGCGTCCTCCGGCCGGGGATGCGTGAAGCGGCGTCGACAGCGGGCAAGCGATATGGAAGCGGACGCCGACATCGACGCGAATCGGAAAAAAAGTCGAATGTATGTTCGAAAAAATGGTTGGCAAGGAGACAAAAAGAAGGTATCATACAATTATCAGAGAAAAGGAAGTGTTCATTGTGAGCGATCGGAAAGCCGCATTAGAGATGGCGCTCCGCCAGATCGAGAAACAATTCGGCAAGGGTTCAATCATGAAGCTTGGAGAAAGCGCGCATATGCAAGTCGAGACCGTGTCCAGCGGATCGCTCGCGCTTGATATATCGCTCGGGGTAGGCGGCTTCCCGCGGGGCCGAATCATCGAGATTTACGGACCGGAATCGTCCGGTAAGACGACGGTCGCGCTGCATGCGATCGCGGAAGTACAGAAGAGAGGCGGACAAGCCGCCTTCATCGACGCCGAGCATGCGCTCGATCCGGTGTACGCTTCGAAGCTCGGCATCAACATCGACGAGCTGCTTCTTTCCCAGCCGGATACGGGCGAGCAGGCGCTCGAGATCGCCGAAGCGCTCGTTCGCAGCGGCGCCGTCGACATTATCGTCATCGACTCCGTCGCGGCGCTCGTGCCGAAGGCCGAGATCGAAGGCGAGATGGGCGATTCTCACGTAGGCTTGCAAGCGCGTCTCATGTCGCAGGCGCTTCGAAAGCTGTCCGGCGCGATCAGCAAGTCCAAGACGATCGCGATCTTCATCAACCAGCTTCGCGAGAAGGTCGGCGTCATGTTCGGCAACCCGGAGACGACGCCGGGCGGCCGCGCATTGAAGTTCTACTCCTCCGTCCGTTTAGAAGTTCGACGGATCGAGACGATCAAGCAAGGCAACGACATGGTCGGTAACCGCACGCGGATCAAGGTCGTGAAGAATAAAGTCGCTCCGCCGTTCAAGCAAGCGGAGATCGATATCATGTACGGCGAAGGCATCTCGAGAGAGGGCAGCATCATCGATATCGGGACGGAGCTCGATATCGTACAGAAGAGCGGCGCATGGTTCTCGTTCGACGGCGAACGCCTCGGTCAAGGACGGGAGAATGCGAAACAATTCTTGAAGGACAATCCGAAGATCGCGGAATCTATCGAGAAGAAGGTACGCGAAGCGACGGTCGTCGCTCCGGGGCTGCCTGCCGGAATATCCAGCGGCGATGACGACGACGATTTCGACGAGGAAGCGGAAGCGTAAGATTCGTTATAGAATAGTAGCGTCATAAGTACATTACGCACCGGCACCCGGCCAACGTCGGGTGCCGGTTTTCGGTTGCGTAAGGAGGAAGAGACGAGTGGAACGTCAAGGCGTCATTACATCGGTAGAGAAGCAGAAGAAACAGCAGCATCGATATAACGTGTTCATCGACGACGAGTTCGCCTTCGCGGTCCATGAGGATGTCTTGATGCGGCACCGCTTGTTCAAGGGGCAGTCCGTGCCGCCGGACCGGCTGGAAGAGGTGCTGCGGGACGAAGAACGCCAAGACGCGTACGTGAAGGCCGTACGTTGGCTCGGCAACCGTCCGCGAACCGAGAAGGAAATCCGGACGTACCTGACCCGCAAGGAATACGAACCGTCTACGATCGACGACTGCGTGAGGCGGCTGACCGAGCAGCGGTACGTAGACGACGAACGGTTCAGCCGGTCGCTGGCGGAGGAGCGGCTGCAGCGCCAGGGCAAGGGCAAGCAGTGGATCAAGCAGGAGCTGCTGCAGAAGGGCGTCGCCAAAGCTACCGTCCAAGAAGCGGTAGGAGACATCGACCCCGAGGAGGAGAAGGCGTCCGCGACGTCGGTCGCGCGCAAGCGGTGGAAGACGTTGTCCGGACAAGAGGATCGCGTCGCCGCGAAACGGAAGCTATACGCGTACTTGGCTCGGCGAGGCTTCTCCGCGGCCGCGGTCCGGGAAGCGGTGCGAGAGGCGACGGCGAACGAGCCGACCGGCGCCGAGGAAGAGGACTGGGCATGGGAATAGTCGTTGCTTGACAATTTTCTTTAGTGAAAGCTACAATGAAATGGTATATTCAATTTTCATTTTCGCCAATTCTTTACGGAACGCGCGAGAAGAGAGAACTGCAATGTCAAAGCGAACGCAACTACAACTAAAAAAGAACACATCGTTGGGCCTCGAAGGATAAGCTCAATCGTTGTGTGGCAACGGGGAGGTGAACTAGATGACCTACTGGTGGGTCACCCTCATTATCGCTCTCCTTGTTGGCGCAGCATGCTTTGGGATCGGTTACCTTATTCGCAAGTCCATTGCCGAAGCCAAAATCTCAAGTGCGGAGGAGGCGGCTCGGAATATTCTCGATAACGCTTCGAAAGAAGCCGAGGCGCTGAAGAAAGAAGCGGTCCTGGAAGCGAAAGACGAAATCCATAAGCTTCGCTCCGAAGCCGAACGAGACATTCGCGAACGTCGCAACGAAACGCAACGACAGGAACGAAGGTTACAGCAGAAAGAGGAAACGCTGGATAAGAAACTCGATTCTTTAGAGCGTAAAGAAGAGCAGCTTGCCAACAAAGAGAAGCGCGTAGAAGAGACGCAACAACAGATCGACGCTCTCTATCGCAAGCAAGTCGAGGAACTGGAGCGCATCTCCGGCTTGACGCAGGAAGATGCGAAGCAGATGATTCTGAGCAACGTCGAGAGCGAAGTGCGACTCGAAGCGGCTCAGCTGATGAAGGAAATCGAACAGCAGGCGAAAGAAGAAGCGGACAAGAAGGCGCGGGAAATCATCACCTTGTCGATCCAGCGCTGCGCGGCGGACCACGTCGCGGAGACGACGGTATCCGTCGTCGCGCTGCCGAACGAGGAGATGAAAGGCCGCATCATCGGTCGCGAAGGCCGCAACATTCGCGCGCTCGAGACGCTGACGGGCATCGATCTCATTATCGACGATACGCCGGAGGCCGTCATCTTGTCGGGCTTCGATCCGATTCGCAGAGAGATCGCTCGCAACGCGCTCGAGAAGCTCGTCGCGGACGGACGAATCCACCCGGCTCGGATCGAAGAGATGGTGGAGAAATCCCGCAAGGAAGTGGACGAGCGGATTCGCGAATACGGCGAGCAAGCGACGTTCGAGGTCGGCGTTCACGGGCTGCACCCGGATTTGATCAAGATCTTGGGCCGCTTGAAGTTCCGTACAAGCTACGGCCAGAACGTGCTGAAGCACTCGATGGAAGTCGCCTACTTGGCCGGCCTCATGGCCGGAGAGCTGGGCGAGGACATCACCCTCGCGAAGCGCGCGGGCTTGCTGCACGATATCGGGAAGGCGCTCGACCACGAGGTCGAAGGCTCCCACGTCGAAATCGGCGTCGAGATCGGCAAGAAATACAAGGAGCATCCGGTCGTCGTCAACAGTATCGCATCGCATCACGGCGATACGGAAGCGACGTCGGTCATCGCGATGCTCGTCGGCGCGGCGGACGCATTGTCCGCGGCAAGACCGGGAGCGCGCCGCGAAACGTTGGAGACGTACATCAAGCGTCTGCAGCGTCTCGAGGAAATCTCGGAGTCGTTCGAAGGCGTCGAGAAGTCGTACGCGATTCAAGCCGGACGCGAAATTCGCGTCATGGTGCAGCCGGAGCGCATCGACGATGCGGAATCGTTCCGTCTGGCGCGGGACATCACGAAGAAAATCGAGAACGAACTCGATTATCCGGGGCATATTAAGGTCACGGTCATTCGCGAAACCCGCGCGGTGGAATACGCAAAATAATAATGACATGGCGGCTGTCCCGGTGCATTCCGACTGGGACAGCCGTTCCTGTTTCGCGACAGTCGCGCACGAAAAGGAGCTGGGGACGAACGTGAAAGTACTGTTTATCGGCGATATCGTCGGATCTACGGGCCGGCGGGCGCTGAAGGAAAATTTGCCGGCGCTGAAGCAAACGCATAAGCCGGATTTCATCGTCGTGAACGGCGAGAACGCCGCAGGCGGCAAGGGGATTACGGGCGCGATCGCGAACGAATTTTTCGAGCTGGGCGTGCATGGCATCTCCATGGGCAACCATACGTGGGACAATAAAGATATCTTCGAGTTTATCGATAAGGAGCCGAGGCTCATCCGGCCGGCCAACTTCCCGCCGGGAACGCCCGGTCAAGGCAGCGTGACGCTGAAGGCGAACGGGAAGGAGCTGCTGCTGATCAACGTGATGGGGCGCGCCTTCCTGCCGCCGCTCGACTGCCCGTTCCGAACGCTCGACAAGCTGTTCGACAAGTCGAAGAAGCGTCCGGTCGCGACGCTCGTCGACGTTCACGCGGAAGCGACGTCCGAGAAGCTGGCGGTCGGTTGGTATTTGGACGGCAAGGCGTCCGCGGTCGTCGGGACGCATACGCATGTGCAGACGAACGACGAGCAGCTGCTGCCGAACGGCACGGCGTACATTACGGACGTCGGCATGACGGGGTCGAGAGAGGGAATCCTCGGCATGGAACGGGAAGCCGTCTTGACGAAATTTCTGACGCAGCTGCCGGTTCGGTTCGCGGCCGCCGAAGGGAAATACCAATTCCACGGCGTCGTGATCGACATCGACGAGTCGACGGGCAAGGCGAAATCGATCAAGACGATCCGTATTTACGAGGGCGAGTTTAAGATGTTCTAAGCCATTGTTCCATGTGGAACTATTCTGAATTGTTAGATAAATTAAGAGGAAACCCAGAACAAGCCTCCTCGGGTGGAATGATTCCGAAGTCATGCGAATATACATGAATACCGGAATGAGTGAAGCTTTCCCGAGGAGGTCCAATTCATGGAAGTATTAAAAGTATCAGCGAAATCGAATCCGAACTCGGTGGCAGGCGCATTGGCAGGGGTGTTGCGAGAGCGGGGAGGAGCGGAGTTGCAAGCGATCGGCGCGGGAGCGCTGAATCAAGCGATCAAGGCGGTCGCGATCGCCAGGGGCTTCGTGGCGCCGAGCGGCGTCGACCTGATCTGCATCCCGGCATTCACCGACATCGTCATCGACGGGGAAGACCGGACGGCGATCAAGCTGATCGTCGAACCGCGGTAATTCGAACCTCGTTCATCCCGGGACGTCGGCGTCCCGCCTTCATAACGCGTTTCCGCTCGCATGGCCTCCCTGAGAGGCTTTTTCTTTTGTCCAAACCAAGGGTTGAGGAAGGGGCGATTCGAGATGAAACGTTGGGATTTGCATTGCGACGCATTGAGCAAAATGATTCTTGCCTCGGACATCCGATTCGAGGACGACCGGCGCCTGGACGTCACCGCGAAACGGTTGAAGGAGGGGGGCGTCCAGCTGCAAGCGTTCGCCATCTACGTCCCTGAAGCGTGGAAGGGGAGGCCGTTCGACGCGGTGTTGGCGAGCGTCGACGCGTTCGAACAGCGCATCGCGTCCAGGCCCGACATCCTGCCGATTCGTTCGAAGCAGGACATCGAGACGCTGATGCGACCGGGGGAGACGAGAATCGGCGCGATGCTGACGATGGAAGGCGCCGATGCGCTGGAGGGGAATCTGGCGTACCTTCGCATCGCGTACGCGCTCGGCGTGCGGACGCTCGGCGTGACATGGAATGTCGCGAACTGGGCCGCGGACGGCGTCCGAGAGCCGAGAGGCGGCGGGCTGACGGCGGCGGGCCGACGACTGGTCGCCGAATGCGATCGGCTGGGCATGACGCTCGACGTCTCTCACTTGTCGGTGAAGGGGTTCTGGGACGTTCTCGAGACGTCGCGGCACGCGCCGATCGCTTCGCATTCCAACGCGAAGTCGCTCTGCGACCATCCCCGTAATCTGTCCAACGACCAGATTCGAGCGCTGATCGCGGCGAACGGCCGCATCGGCATCACGTTCGTCCCGTATTTCCTCCGCAGCGACGGCCGCGAAGCCGGAATCGACGACGTGCTGCGTCATCTCGATTACGTCTGCGGCTTAGGCGGGGCGGATCATGTCGGCTTCGGTTCGGACTTCGACGGGATCGAGACGTGGGTGAAAGGGCTGGAGCATCCGGGCGGGTACGAGACGTTGGCGGAACGGCTCGAAAAAAATTACACTTCCGAGCAAGTAGAGGGCTTTCTGCGGCGAAATTGGTTATCCTATTATCAAGGGCGCTTCATGTAATCCGGAATGCCCGCCGCTGCAACCCATCTCGAAACGGTATGGATACAATCGAAAAATACTATCTTTCGAGATGCTTGAAAGCTCTTGCTTTTTATATGGCGGCATCATAAACTAACTACTGACATATGAAACTGATTTTCATGGTTTCACTTCGAACGTCACTATTTTTCGGCCTCCAAAGGAGTGGACTTTCTTGATTAGCCAATTGTCATGGAAAATCGGCGGACAACAAGGGGAAGGCGTTGAAAGTACCGACCGTATTTTCTCGACTGCGCTCAACCGGCTCGGGTATTACTTGTACGGATATCGTCACTTCTCTTCCCGAATCAAGGGCGGACATACCAACAACAAGATTCGGATTTCTACGAAGGCGATTCGCGCGATTTCGGACGATCTCGACATCCTCGTCGCGTTCGACCAAGAGACGATCGATCTGAACTCCCATGAATTGCGCAAGGGCGGCGTCATCGTGGCCGACGCGAAATTCAATCCGACGGTGCCGGAAGGCATCGATGCAAGATTGTTCCCGGTCCCGATCACCTCGATCGCGGAAGAGCTTGGCACATCTCTGTTTAAGAACATGGTCGCTTCCGGCGCATCCTGGGCGCTGCTCGGATTGCCGCTCGAGGTGTTCAATAAAGCGGTAGAAGAAGAGTTCGGACGCAAAGGTCCGGCGATCGTCGAGAAGAACGTCGAAGCGGTACGCCGCGGCGCGGAATTCGTTCTCGAGCTGGCGGGCGGTTCGCTCGCGGATTTCCAGCTGGAGCCTTCCGACGGCCAAGCGAAGCTGTTCATGATCGGCAACGACGCGATCGGCCTCGGCGCCGTCGTCGGCGGATGCCGCTTCATGCCGGCTTACCCGATAACGCCGGCTTCCGAAATCATGGAATACCTCGTTAAGACGCTGCCGAAGTTCGGCGGCACCGTCATTCAGACGGAAGACGAGATCGCGGCCGTCACGATGGCCATCGGCGCCAACTACGGCGGCGTGCGTACGTTGACCGCTTCGGCGGGCCCGGGTTTGTCGCTCATGATGGAAGCGATCGGCCTCGCCGGCATGACCGAGACGCCGGTCGTCATCGTCGACACGCAGCGCGGCGGACCGTCCACCGGCCTTCCGACGAAGCAGGAGCAGTCCGACATCAACGCGATGATCTACGGCACGCACGGGGAAATTCCGAAGATCGTCATCGCGCCGAGCACGGTCGAAGAGTGCTTCTACGATGCGATCGAAGCGTTCAACCTGGCGGAGAAGTTCCAATGCCCGGTCATCATCGTAACCGACCTGCAGCTGTCTCTCGGCAAGCAAACCGCGGAAAACCTCGAGCTCGATAAAATTAAGATCGACCGCGGTGCGCTGCAAACCGGCGAGCTGCCGCAGCTGGAAGAAAACAAACTGTTCAAGCGGTACGAGTTTACGGAAGACGGCGTATCGCCGCGCGTCCTGCCGGGCATGAAGAACGGCATCCACCACGTGACGGGCGTCGAGCACGACCAAGAAGGCCGTCCGTCCGAAAGCCCGATCAACCGCAAGAAGATGATGGATAAGCGATTGAAGAAGCTCGAGAGCGTACGGATCACGAACCCGATCCATATCGATGCGCCGCACGAAGAGCCGGACGTTCTGATCGTCGGCATGAGCTCCATCGGCGGCACGATCGACGAAGCGCGCGAGCGTCTGACGAAGGACGGCATCAAGTCGAACCACATGACGGTTCGCCAGCTGTTCCCGTTCCCGACCGAACTCGTTGCGCCGTACGTCGAGAAGGCGAAGACGGTCGTCATCGTCGAAAACAACGCGACAGGCCAGCTGGCGGATCAGCTGAAGCTGCGCGTCGGTCATGCGAACAAAGTGAAGAACTTCCTGAAATACGACGGGACGCCGTTCCTGCCTTCCGAAATTCACACCGGCTGCAAGGAGTTGTTATAAGCCATGGCAACATTTAAAGACTTCCGTAACAACATCAAACCGAACTGGTGCCCGGGCTGCGGAGACTTCTCGGTACAAGCCGCGATCCAACGCGCCGCCGCGAACGTCGGCCTCGAGCCGGATAGCCTTGCGGTCGTCTCCGGCATCGGTTGTTCCGGACGCATCTCCGGTTACATTAACGCTTACGGCTTCCACGGCATCCACGGCCGCGCGCTGCCGATCGCCCAAGGCCTTAAGATGGCGAACCGCGAGTTGACGGTCATCGCGTCCGGCGGCGACGGCGACGGCTTCGCGATCGGTCTCGGTCACACGGTGCATGCGATTCGCCGCAACATGAACGTGACGTACATCGTTATGGACAACCAAATTTATGGTTTAACGAAGGGTCAGACGTCGCCGCGAAGCGCGGAAGGCTTCAAGACGAAGTCGACGCCGGAAGGCTCGATCGAAGGCACGCTCAGCCCGCTCGAGATCGCGTTGTCCGCCGGCGCGACGTTCGTGGCGCAGTCGTTCTCCAGCAACATCAAGCAGCTGACGGCGCTTATCGAAGAAGCGATCAAGCACGAAGGCTTCTCGATCGTCAACGTATTCAGCCCTTGCGTTACGTTCAACAAGATCAATACGTACGACTGGTTCAAGGAGCACATCGTCGATCTCGACGAGCAGTCCGACTACGATCCGTCCAACCGGATCGCGGCCATGACGAAAATCATGGAGACGAACAGCATGCTGTGCGGCCTGATCTATCAAGATAAGAGCAAGAAGCCTTACGAGGCCTTGGTCAAGGGCTTCAAGCCGGAAGGCCTTGCGAAGCAAGATCTGACGATTACGGAAGAGCAGTTCGCGAAGCTTGTCGCGGAATTCCGTTAAATAGATCACAACGAACGCGAGCATGCGGGGGCTTCCCGTATGCTCTTTTCGTTTGCATGGAATACTGAACAAGGCTATGATTGGATGGAAAAGGGAATAAATCACACCGCAAGGATCGAGGAGGACGACAAGCATGTACGAAATTCCGATCGGGGTTTCCGCCCGTCATATTCATTTGGCGCCGGAGCATATCGACATCTTATTCGGCCAAGGATACGAGTTGAAAACGTTGAAGCCGTTGTCGCAGCCGGGACAATTCGCGGCGGAAGAGACGGTGGCCGTCGTCGGTCCGAAAGGACGATTCGACAAGGTTCGCATTCTCGGACCGGCGAGAGGAAACACGCAGCTGGAAATTTCCCGCACCGACGCCTTCGCGCTCGGCGTCGACGCGCCGGTCCGGTTGTCCGGCAATATCGATGGGACGCCGGGCATTCGGATCGTCGGACCGAAGGGCGAAGTGACGGTCGAACGCGGGGTCATCGTCGCGTCCCGCCACATACATCTGCATACGGACGATGCGGCGCGGATGAACGTGAAGGACAAGCAGATCGTCAGCGTGAAAACGCAGGGCGAGCGAGCCGTCACGTTCGCGAACGTCGTCTGCCGCGTCTCCGATCAATTCGCCTTAGACATGCATATCGACACGGACGAAGCGAACGCCGCGGGCATCCGCAACGGAGAGAAAGGGACGTTAATCCCTTAGCAGCGTCTGATTTCGAGCGATCCCGCCACGGGGTCGTTTTTTTTATGTAAATAATAACCTCCTCTTTGTGGAATGATATGCGTAATATTTTCCAGCCCTAGGGGGAGACGGTCTTGTTTTCATTCGGAAAAGTTTATCGAAGCCAAGGGCCGGAAAGTCAATCCGACCACTCGGGCAAACGTCTTCTGAATCCCCAACTGGCGGATACGCTGCATCAAATTCAAGTCGAGATCGGAAACAGCTCGGACCTTGTCATCCGGCAATTCGAAATCGGCGGCGGGAACATTCAGGTCGCCGTCGTATATATGGACGGGTTGGTGGACACGAAGACCGTCAATGATTTCGTGATCCGCTCGTTGATGATCGAGATGGACGAAATCGCGATCGAGAGGATGACCAAGGACAAGGCGCTGTTCGACGTCATCCGCTCGAACGCCCTGACCATCGGGCAAGTCGAAGTCGTGCGGAAGTGGGATGAGGTCATTCTGTCCTTGTTATCCGGGGATACGCTCATCCTTGTGGACGGTCAGATCGATGCCGTCGCTTGCGGCACGAGGGGCGGGGATCAACGGAAGGTGACCGAACCTTCCTCGCAGGTCGTCATTCGCGGTCCGAAGGAAGCGTTCACCGAATCGATCGGGACGAACGTCGCCCTAGTGCGGCGCAGACTAAAAAGTCCCCACTTGTGGGTGGAATCGATGAAAGTCGGCAAACAAGGGAATACGTTGATCGCCTTGATGTATGTCAAAGATATCGTGAACGATAAGATCGTTCAAGAAGTGAAGAAGCGATTGGAACGCATCGATATCGACTTCGTATCGGGCTCCGGCGAAATCGAGCAGTTGATACAGGACGAAAGCAAAACCGTATTCCCGACGATCTTCTCTACGGAGCGCCCGGACTCCGTCGTCGGAAACCTGATGGAAGGACGAATCGCGATTTTCGTAGACGGGACGCCGTTCGTGCTGCTGACCCCTGCTACGTTTTTTATGTTTTTCCAGGCGACGGAGGATTACTACCAGCGGCCGGAAGTCGCGACGGCGATTCGATTATTGCGCTACGGGTCGCTGTTGATTTCGTTATTCGGACCCTCGATATATATCGCGGCGATTACGTTCCACCAAGAGATGATTCCTACGCTGCTGCTTGTCAGCTTGGCCGCGCAGCGGGAGAGCGTTCCGTTCCCGGCGTTCATCGAGGCGCTCATCATGGAAGTCGCTTTCGAAATTTTGCGCGAGGCCGGCATTCGCATGCCGCGCGCCATCGGACAAGCGGTATCCATCGTCGGCGCGCTCGTCCTGGGACAAGCGGCGGTGGAAGCGGGGCTCATCTCCCCGGCGATGGTGATCGTGGTCGCGCTCACCGGGATCTCCAGCTTTTCCACGCCGTCGTACGACATCGCGCTGTCTTTCAGGTTGCTGCGATTCGTCATTATGATTTCCGCAGGCTTCCTAGGCTTTTATGGCATCGCGATCGTAAGCATCTTTATCCTCGCGCATATGTGCGGACTGCGTTCATTCGGGGTTCCGTATATGGCTCCGCTGGGGCCGTTCGTCTTAGAGGATCAGAAAGACACGATCTTTCGGTTTCCGTTTCAGGCGATGTTTTCGCGTCCCCGCTTGATCAGTTCGAAAAATATTACGCGCGAGGACGCCCCCGCGGGACCGACGAAGCCGTCCGAGTCGCAAGGGAAGGGATCGGAATGAAAACGTACAGGATGCTCGTCGTCCTCCTGCTCGTCGCCCCGCTTGTTCTGACCGGATGCTGGAACAGCCGGGAATTGACGGATTTGGCGATCGTGGTCGGGATCGGGATCGATAAGGGCGTAAAGGAAAATACGTACAAGGTGTCGTTCCAAATCGTCAATCCCGGAGCGATCGCGATGGGCAAACAAGGCGGAGGAGGCGGAGGGCAGGCGATGCCGGTAACGGTGTATGCGGGCGTCGACAACTCCTTGTTCAGCGCTTTGCGCAAATCGACGCAGAAGGTGCCGCGTCAGCTGTTTTTTTCCCACATTCAGTTGATCGTCATAGGGGAGGAGTTGGCTAAAGACGGGATCAAGGAAACGTTCGACCTGTTCGATCGTTCCCATGAACTGCGAATCAATACGCCCGTCGTCATCGCGAGAGGGATCGACGCCGAGACCGCCCTTAGCATCGTCACGCCGTTAGAAAATATGCCTTCGGTCGGCATCGCCAAACGGATCGAATTCTCGTCCGGCGAGTACGCCCAAAACGTAGACGTCGATGTCGCGGACGTCGTGAAAAGACTGGCCGGTCCAGGCGAAATCGCGATTAGCGGGGTAGAGATCGTCGGGGACGCGGAACCGGGGCAATCCCGGAAAAACACGGAGCGAACCGTACTGCCGGCATCGATCGAAATGAAAGGGATCGCTTTGTTCAAAGACGGAAAATTGAAGACGTGGGCGGACGGGAAAGCGGCTAGAGGCATGCTGTGGGTCAAAAATGAAATGAAAGGGACGGCGATGGATATCGCCTGCGACGGTCAACCCGAGAAGGTGACCATCGAGCTTACGTATTCGTACACCGACGTAAGCGTCGAGATGCGGAACGGACGACCGGCCTATCGCATTCACGTCAGCGAAGAAGGCAGCGTGACCGAAATACATTGCCCGATCGATCTCGAAAATCGCGACAAGATCTTTCAACTGCAAAACGAGTGGGCGAACCAGACGGAACAGGAAATTCGAAAGGCGATCGAACTCGCCCAAAAGGAGAAAACCGACGTCTTCGGTTTCGGGGACGAGTTGAATCGCAAGTATCCGACCCTATGGAAGCGGTTGGAGCGGAATTGGGCGGACACGTTCGCCGACGCCTCGGTCGAAATCGAGGTGGAAGCGTATATCCGACGAACGGGAATGAGAACGAAGTCTTATCTTTAGCAGCGGATGGGCGGTCCGGTAACGGAACAAGGGGGAGGGGAAACCGGTGGAACAAAAGCAAGTCATCAGTCCGGGTCAGCTGTTGACCATGATCGTATTGTTCGAATTCGGAACCGCGTTGGTCATCCCGATCGGACTGCAAGCGGGACAGAGCACTTGGCTGTCCACGCTGCTCGCGCTTCCGGGCGGAATCGCGTTGTATATTTTATATACGTATTTTCTCCGCGAATTTCCGAAGGACATATTAAGCGGATATATCCGCCGCGTCGTCGGGCGGGTGTTCGGAACTCCGATTTGCATTCTATATCTTGCCTTCTTTCTGTTCGGGGCTTCCCGAAATTTGCGGGAAGCCGGCGATCTGCTCATGACAGCGGCTTACGACCGTACGCCGCTCTTCGTCATTCACTTCGTCATGATCACGGCGGTGATCTACGTATTGAGCAAAGGGGTCGAAGTGTTTTATCGGCTGGGGCAAATTTACTTCGTCATCCTGTTTTGTTTGGGAGCGATCAGTATTCTTGGGATCGTATGCTCCGGTATCGTGGACATGAAGAACCTCCTGCCGATCCGGGGAGAAGGCTGGGGCAGCGTCCTACACGGAGCTTACCCCCATATTTGGTTGTTTCCGTTCGGCGAAGCGATCGCGTTCACGACCGTCTTTCCCTTGCTGAACAAACCATCGTTGGCAAGAAAGTCGGGTATCATCGCCCTGATCATTGCGGGCGCATTTCTCTCTTTCACGCATGCGATCCAAGTCGCCGTGCTTGGAGCCGACATTTATAAACGCGCGACGTTCCCGTTGTTTACGGCGATCAGCATGGTCAACATCGCGGATTTTCTGCAGCGGATGGATGCGCTGGTGCTGCTGACGCTGATCATCGGCGTGTTTTTCAAAATGTCGGTCCACTGCTACGCCGTTATGGCCATCGCATCGGATCTGTTCAACCTGTCAGACGAAAGGAAATTAGCGCTTCCCGTCGGGATCGTCGTGCTGTTCGGCTCGATGACTTCGGCTTGGAACTTCCCGGGTCATGCGGAAGAAGGCGAGACGGGAATCAACTATGTATTGTCGACGGCGTGCGCGATCATACCGGCATTCTTATGGATGGTTCACCTTGTACGGAAACGAATCGGCCATTAAGTACTATTCGCGGCCGGCCGTATTCCGTTTTTTATTTTTTAGCAGGGAATAGAGCGAAGGCAGGGCAGGCGCCGGCAGCGCCAGCGCGATGAGCGCCTTCTCCGTAACGGTCGATGCCGAGAACGCTTCCGCGACGATGCGGATCGACATCGGGAGACTTAAG
The DNA here is from genome assembly GCF_005765165.1 of Paenibacillus antri. Lineage (NCBI taxonomy): Bacteria > Bacillati > Bacillota > Bacilli > Caryophanales > Paenibacillaceae > Paenibacillus > Paenibacillus antri. The sequence goes on from NZ_VCIW01000005.1 coordinate 80,344, forward strand.
CCCGATAGGAGGTCGACCGCGATGTCGAACGCGATGATCAAGATAAATAGAAAGATGTACACGAAAAATATTTTCATAAGGAACCTCCGGAACCAGAGTTATCCGTTATCATTACCCAACGAACCGAAATTCATAGGTCGGCGGTTTAGGTTTCGGAACGTTTTATGCTATAATATTGTTTCAATGACTTTATGCAACGAATACGATTCATTCCAATAGATTACAAGCAGGCACTTGAGGTGAGAATCGATGACGACGAAGGATTATTCGAAATATTTTCAGGCGCCGTCTTACACGGACGCGAAGAAGCGCGGCAAGGACGAGATTCGGGTACACTACGACTTTTCGATTTCCGACGAGATGTCCCGGTTCGGCGCGAATAAGCGGTATATGATTCGGACGTACGGCTGTCAGATGAACGAGCACGACACCGAAACGATGAAGGGCATGCTCGAAGCCATGGGCTTCACGTCGACCGAGGATAAACGGGAAGCCGACGTCATATTGCTGAATACTTGCGCGATTCGCGAGAACGCGGAGGATAAGGTGTTCGGAGAGCTGGGGCATCTTAAGCATCTGAAGATGGAGAAGCCGAATGTCGTTCTCGGCGTCTGCGGCTGCATGTCGCAAGAGGAAGGCGTCGTGCAGCGTATCTTGACGAAGCATCAGCACGTCGACCTCATTTTCGGAACGCATAACATTCACCGCCTGCCGAAGCTGCTGCAAGACGCATATTTCGACAAAGAGATGGTCGTCGAGGTATGGTCGAAGGAAGGCGACATCGTCGAGAACCTGCCGAAGAAACGCGAAGGCATGAAGGCATGGGTTAACATCATGTACGGCTGCGATAAGTTTTGCACATATTGCATCGTGCCGTATACGCGAGGCAAGGAGCGCAGCCGAAGGCCGGAGGACGTCATCGCCGAAGTGCGCGAGCTGGCGCGGCAAGGGTATAAAGAAGTTACGCTGCTCGGGCAGAACGTCAACGCTTACGGCAAAGATTTCGAAGACATCGAATACCGGTTCGGCGATTTGATGGACGACATCCGGAAGATCGATATTCCGCGTATCCGGTTCACGACGTCGCATCCGCGCGACTTCGACGATCACCTGATCGAGGTTCTCGCCAAAGGCGGCAATCTCGTCGAGCATATCCACCTGCCGGTGCAGTCCGGAAATACGGACGTCCTGAAGAAGATGAGCCGGAAATATTCGCGGGAGCAGTACCTCGAGCTCGTCGCGAAAATCAAGCGGGCGATGCCGGACGTCGTACTGACGACGGACATCATCGTCGGCTTCCCGGGCGAGACGGAGGAACAGTTCCAAGACACGCTTTCCCTCGTCAAGGAAGTGCGCTACGACTCGGCGTACACGTTCATCTACAGCCCGCGGGAAGGAACGCCGGCCGCCGGGATGGCTGACGATATTCCTCCCGAGGAGAAGTCGGCGCGGCTCATTCGTCTGAACGACGCGCTGAACGAAATCAGCCGCGAAGCGAACGAACGACTGCGCGGACAGACGGTGGAGGTGCTCGTCGAAGGCGTCAGCAAGAACAATGCCGACATGCTGTCGGGACGGACGCGGTCGAACAAGCTTGTTCACTTCCAAGGTCCTCGAGAATTGATCGGTACGTTCGCGAAGGTGACCGTCACCGAACCGATGACATGGTTTATCAAGGGCGAACTGGCGGGCACCGATTCGCCGGCCGTCGCCAACTTATAGAAGGTTATAGAAGGAGCGAAACCCACCCATGGCGCATCATCATCTGTATCGGCATGAAGGACATGCCGGGCACGCGTGCAGCGCGGAAGCCGACGGCAAGCCGATGAAGCATTATCATACGAAGGATCTGCTCGTCCGAGAGGATATTATGGCGAAGGCGAAGGAAGTCGCCGAGCTGCTGTCGTCGTCCGACGAAGCGGACGTCTTCCGCAAAGCGGAGAAGCGGGTCAACGAGCATCCGGATATCCAACGATTGATCGCCGCGATCAAGAAGAAGCAGAAGGAAATCGTCGCGTTCGAGACGACGTTCAAGAACGCGGATATGGTGAAGAAGATCGAAGCCGAAATCGAAGAACTGCAAAACCAGCTCGACGACTATCCGATCGTGACGCAATTCCGCCAGTCGCAATCCGACTTAAACTACACGCTGCAGCTCGTGTTCAACCTCATTCGCGATACGCTGTCCGAGAAAATCGCGGTCGAAGATGCGGCGACGACGGCGGCTTCCGCCGGCGGCGCTTGCGGCGACTGACGAGTACCAACGAATAGAATATATAAAATAAGACGACTCCGAATGCGTTCGGGTCGTCTTTTTTCGATTGCATGAACCACCCCCTAGATCTCCATACTAATCCAGATCTAGAAAACCGGGGGGAGAGGGACCGAATCGGAGCCATGGAGGAATTGAAGGTAAAGCTCGCCGCGCAGTTCAAAGGGACTTCGGATTTCATACATAAGACGTTGCAGCGGGAGCATTCGAGCATCGATCTTATGTATATACTTACGGTCGCCGACGAGAAGAAAGTGTTCGATACGTGGGTAATTCCGTTTTACGATCGATCGATGTATACGAACTATAAGTCGTATATTGAGAGTCTGCCGAACCGTGTCGCTCCGAAGTCGGAGAAGGAGCTGCTCTCGTATTTAGCAGACGGCTACGCCATCGTTTTCGACGCGTCGGACGTATTCGTCTACGACGTACGGAAATTCCCGCTGGCCACGGTCCGTGAAGCGACGGTCGAAACCGTCATTCAGGGACCTCTTTATGCATTCAGCGAAGATCTTGGGCTGAACATTACGCTGCTGCGCCAACGCTACAATCAAGCGTCGCTTCAAGTGGAGAAGACGACGGTCGGCACGCTCTCGCGGACGTCGATCATGATCGTCTACGACCGAACCTCCGCGGATCCGAAGCTGATCGCCGAGGTAAAGCGCCGAATCGGCGCGACTCAGCTTGCCGTCGTCCAATCCTCCGGCCAGCTTGTGCAGCTGCTCGGAGAGCCGAAGCGCAGCTTGTTTCCTCGGTTCATGATTACGGAACGGCCGGACCGGGCGACGCTCAACCTCTCCCAAGGGAAGGTCGTCGTCTTCATGGAAGGATCGCCGTTCGCCCTGATCGCGCCGTCGACGTTCTACGATTTCTTCGCGTCGATGGAGGATCTCTACCAGCAGTATTTCATCAGCCGGTTTCTCATCGTCCTTCGATACGCGGCGCTTCTGATCAGCTTGACGCTTCCCGCTTCTTACGTCGCCGTTTCCGCTTACAATCCAGAGCTGCTGCGGGTACAGCTGGCGCTTTCGATCGCGGGGAGCCGGGTGCCCGTTCCGTATCCGGCCTTCGTCGAAGTCTTATTAATGCTGCTGGCGATGGAGCTGCTCGTCGAAGCGTCCATTCGTCTGCCGAAGTCGATCGGTTCGACGGCAACGACGGTAGGCGGTCTGATTTTGGGCACGGCGGCGACCGAAGCGAATCTCGTCAGCAATATTATGATCATCATCGTGGCAACGGTCGCGATTTCGAATTTCGTCATTCCGATCAACTCGATGAGCTTCGCGATCCGCGTCGCGAAATACGCTATCCTCATCTGCGCGACGATGTTCGGGTTAATCGGCGTCGTCCTCGGGATGGTTTTGTTAATCGGTTGCCTGGTGTCCTTGGACAGCTTCGGCAAACCGTTCCTGAAGCTGTTCGAAAACGACGACAGACACGTGAAGACGACGCAGCAACAGCCCGAGCCGGGCGCCTAGGAGGATTTCATGAACCGATATTTGGTCTATCTCGTCACCTTGAACATGCTAGCGAATATCGTCTCCCAAGTATCGCTCCTTTTGTTCGAGGATCGGTTCAATGGATCGGTGTCGTCGATTCTGCTCTCGATTCCGATCGGCGCCGTCGCGATGATCGTCTTCGTGAAACTGTTCGACCGATTCCCGAATCAAGGCTTGTCCGAAATCGTCGGCGGCGCGCTGCCGAGATGGATCGGCGCGCCGTTCTTATTGCTGCAAGCTTTCCTCTGGTTCGTATGCGGCTCCGTCATCCTCCTATACATTGCCGAGGTGGCGAAGCGGTTCATGAATCCGGATTTCGCTCCTGCGGAAGCGTTAGTGCTTTTCTTAATCGTCGTCGTGCTGTTCGCCAATATGCCGTCGAACAGAATACTGTATATGCTAGAAATCATTATGCTGCTTTCCGTCCCGTTCATCGCCTTCATCATCGGCAAGGCGATCTTCAGCGACAGCTTACTGGTCTCCAGCATGATGGAGGTAGCGACTCATGCGTTGGACATGCCTTCGCTGATGAGCTTTTGCGCTTCGATGTTCATGTATTCCGGATTTATGTGTTTATGCGTCTTTAACCGTGTCATTTCGCCGAAACCGAAGCGGATGTGGTATTTGTCGGCGTTGATGCTGACGGGAAGCATCACGTTGTTGATCACGTTCTTCCTGCCGATCGGCTTTCACGGCGCCGACGGCATATTGGAATGGACGTATCCGTGGTTCGTCACGGCGGATTCGCTTCGTCTGCAATACGGGTTCATCGAACGTGTGCTCTTCTTCTTCCTGCTGCTATACGTGCTGATCAGCGTCATCTCGGTCATCGTGTACTGGCATATCGGGCTCGACCTGCTCAAATCGTCTATGCCGCGCTTTCGTTCGTCTTGGTTGAAGGTGGTCGTACCGTATTGTGCGCTCGCCGCGATCTCGCTCGCTTCCATCTATATCGACTTGAACGTCGGACTTCGGTTTTTGCGGACGATCGCGCGCATCTGGATGCTGGTGCAGCTGCCGAATACGTTGTTGGTGCTCGCCGTCCTCGCCGGGGCCGCTTATCTCCGAACGCGTCGACAGCGGAGAGGGACCAGAGATGAAAGCATATAAAATCGAAAATATCGTCAAGACGCTGCTCGTCCTCCTCCTGCTTGCGTACGCCGGCGCGGGGTTTCACGGGTACGAGGATATCGAAAAGCGATTTTTCGTCGTGTCGATGGGAATCGACGAAGGGAAGAACGGCTACAAATATGAGGTGATTTTGAAGCTGGCGCTGCCCCAGGCGGACCCGAAAGCGGCGAAGAACGAGTACTTGATCCTCAAGAAGGATTCGGACGCGATCGGTACGGCCGTCGCGTCGTTGAAGACGCAGGTGGACAAGGAGCTCGACTTCGGGCATATGAAGATGATTTTCATCGGCGAGTCGTTGGCGAAGAAAGAATTGAAGCCGACGCTGGATTGGTTTTTCCGAAGGAGGGACATCCAGAAGATCGCGTTCGTCGCCGTCGCCCGACCCGATGCGGCGACCGTGCAGGACATCAAGCCGTCGTTCGAGAAGATCCCTTCGAACTCGTACTTCCTGGCGTTCGGAGACGAGGGGACGGAGAGTCCTTACATCATAACCGAGTATATCTTCGACCTGCATCGCCGATTGCACGAGAGGGGGATCGATCCGGTCGTGCCGATCGTCGAATCGACCGAGAAGCGATTCGACATCTCGCGCGCGTACGTGGTGACGATGAAAGGCGCGGCGCTGGAGCTCGGTCCGCAGGAAACCGGCATGTTCAGTATGCTGCTGCACCGGGCGGAACGGGCGACGTTAAGCGTCATTCAGGAAGAGAACGTATTCACGGTCAACGCGGACGAAATTCAGCTGAAATATAAGCTTCAGACGAGCGGAAAGCCGAGGGTGATCGTGACGGGGAAGGTGCTGAGCACGCTCGAGTCGTCCAGCGAGTCCGTGGAACCGAAAGAATTAGGCAAGTACGAGCGGGCGGTCGAGAAGCAAATCAACGAAGAGGTGCTCGCGATGTTAAAGAAATTTCAAGCGGCGAGCGTCGACCCGCTCGGGATCGGGTTACGTTATCGCGCGACGCATTTCAACAACGCGACCGAATGGGACGAGTGGTTGAACATGTACCCGCAGCTGGAATTCGAGAGCGACATTCGCGTCATCCTCGAGACGACGGGCGTGGTCGAATAATCCGCCGTTGTGCGGCGGGCGCCGTTGCCCTATAATGGGTAATGTTTGGAAGCTTCCGAAGGAGTGATGTACTATGGTGAATCTCGCAATTGTCCGCTCCGCGGTCAACGTCGTCCCGTCGTCGGTCGGTAAGGCAAGAACCCATCAATCGATTCGCGCAAGAGGACTCGCCGGTTCCCTATAATATGAAGCTTCCGTCGGCCGGTACGTCCTCCGAGCGATCATAACGGAGGATCCGAATGTCGGAATTGGAACGATACGGTTGGAATGAAACGCGGGAGGCGGCGTTCGCCTCGTCCCGCGCCAAAGGTTGGACTCCGGGGCGCGTGTCCCTGGAGCATAAGCGAATGTACCGCATCTGGACGGAAAATGGAGAGCTGCTCGCCGAGCTGTCCGGCAAGCTTCGATTCGAAGCGCTGGGGAGGGACGACTTGCCCGCCGTGGGCGATTGGGTCGCCGTATCGGCGCGGGACGAGGAAGGGAAAGCGACGATTCACGGCGTGCTGCCGCGAACGAGCAAGTTTTCCCGCAAGACGGCCGGCGGCGAGACGACGGAGCAGATCGTCGCCGCCAACGTCGATACGGTGTTCCTGGTCAGCTCACTGAATCTGGACTTCAATCCGAGGCGGTTGGAGCGGTATTTGCTGCTCGCCTGGGAGAGCGGGGCGAATCCGGTCATCGTCTTGACGAAGGCCGATCTCTGTCCGGACCCCGCGCCTTACCTCGAGCAGGCGGAGGCGATCGGCCTCGGCGTGCCGGTATGCGCGGTTTCGGCGGAGACGGGCGAGGGCATGGATGCGATCCGCGCCTACGTGACTCGCGGACGCACCGCGGCGCTGCTCGGCTCGAGCGGCGTCGGCAAGTCGACGCTCGCGAACGCGCTGCTCGGCGAAGCGCGTCTCGCCGTCGCGGGCATCCGCGAGGACGACGCCCGCGGCCGGCATACGACGACGCATCGCGAGATGTTCGCCCTGCCGTCCGGCGGGCTGCTCATCGACACGCCGGGTATGCGGGAGATTCAGCTCTGGGACGTCGGACAGGGGCTGTCGGAGACGTTCGAGGACGTCGTCGCCGTCGCGAGCGGCTGCCGGTTCGGCGACTGCCGTCACGAGCGGGAGCCGGGCTGCGCCGTGCGCGAGGCGCTGCGAGCCGGCACGCTCTCCGAAGGACGGTACCGGAACTACCGCAAGATGGAAGCCGAGGCGGCCTATGCGGCTCGTAAGGAGTCCGCCCGCTTGCAAGCGGCGATGAAGCGGAAACATCGAAGATAAACGGGGAGGCTGAAGAGGCGGATGAAGCGCGCCATCGTGTTTACCGGCGGCGGCACGGCCGGCCATGTGACCGTGAATTTAGCCTTGATGCCGAGGTTTTTGCGCGACGGCTGGGACGTGCATTATATCGGTTCGGAGCGGGGCATCGAACGAGAGCTCGTCGCCGGCGTTCCGCAAGCGACGTACCACGGCATCGCTACCGGCAAGCTGCGCCGGTATATGGATTGGAACAACGCGAAAGACCCGTTCCGCGTCGTGAAGGGCGTCTGGCAGTCGTATCGGCTGATGACCGCGATTCGGCCCAGCGTCGTCTTCTCCAAGGGAGGGTTCGTGTCGGTGCCGGTCGTCGCGGGAGCCTGGCTGAACCGGATTCCGTCGATCATTCACGAATCCGACTTTACGCCGGGCCTCGCGAACAAGCTGACGATTCCGATGGCGACGAAGGTATGCACGACGTTCCCGGATACCGCGGAGCATCTGCCGCCGAACAAGGCGGTGCATATCGGAGCGGTCGTGCGGGAGGAGCTGTTCCGCGGCGAAGCGGTCCGCGGTCTCGCGATGTGCGACTTCGTCCGCACGAAGCCGGTGCTGCTCGTCATGGGCGGCAGCCTCGGCTCGCAGCGGATTAACCGCGCGATCCGCGAGGAGCTGGACGCGCTGACCGAGACGTTCCAAATCGTGCATCTGTGCGGGAAGGGCAACGCCGATCCTTCGGCGTCGACAAGAGCGTACCGTCAGTTCGAATACGTGACGGACGAACTGCCGGACCTGCTGGCGGCGGCCGACGTCGTCGTCTCCCGCGCCGGCTCGAATTCGATCTTCGAATTCCTGGCGTTGAAGAAGCCGATGCTGCTCATCCCGCTGCCGCTCTCGCAAAGCCGCGGCGATCAGATCGCGAACGCGGAAAGCTTCCGCGCGCGCGGCATCGCCGAGGTGCTGCCCGAGGAGACGCTCACCGGCGAGACGTTCCTGCGCGCCGTCCGGGAACTGTACGTAAACCGCGCCCGTTACGTCGAAGCGATGGAGCGGGAGCCGAAGCGGGAGCCGCTGCAGCAGTTGTACGAGTTGATCTGCGAAACGGCGAGGTCAAGATGAAATTCCGAGCGCCGGGCGAATGCTTGCAAAGCGTCAAAAACAGAAAAACCTTCGTTCCATCGCGGTCGCGCCTCTTGGAGGCGCCGCGAAGGACGAAGGTTTTTCGTTTTCCGTCAATGGGTATAATCCGTCTTCTCTACTTCGATTTTATTCCCGACCGACTTCGCCCAATCGAGGAACGCCTTGCCGTTCACCGTTTGTTGTCCGTCGCGATTGTTGCTGAACGAGAACTTCCCCTCGCGCTCCAGCCGCCGGATCGTATCGAAGCCGAGCCCCGTCATGCCCGCCAACACGTCCACGGGATAATTCGTGCCCTCGTCCAGATCCTTCACCTTCATCTCGTATTCCATCGGTTTCGGTTACGCTCCTTCCCGACGTTCGAACGTCTGACAGTTCGTGTCCTGGCATTCGTTGCTGTCGCGGCCCGTAATTTCGATCGCCTTCGCGACGCAGTGGGCGCCTTCCCCCCAATATTCGCAGGAGGAGACGGTGCAGGCGACGGACGGATGGACCGCGTACGCCGGATTGACCAGTCCCATGACGGTTCCGGCTAAGTTGATGTTGTCCGCCGAGCCTAAATAATTGGCGAGGCTGCTCGCATGGACGAACGACTTGCACATCGTCTGTTCGACGACTTGGGACATCATCGTTTCCTCTTCATGCAGGATATCGATGTTTTTCGCGCCGCAGCGATCCCCGTACAAATAGTGAGTGCACGTGTTGACGACGCATTTGACCTCCGGCATTGCCATTCACTCGCTTTCCAGTGGGTTATCGCTAGTATTCCCACTCGGATGGAACATAGTCCGCCTTGCGGTGGGCAACCTATCCGGTAAAACCAGCTTAGCAGACGAAGGGAGCGTTCAGGGAGCGACATGAGAGCGGAACGATTAGCGAGGGATGTGTATTGGAAAAGGCTGCTGATCGTCAATATGGCGTTCATCGGCCGGCCGGGCGCGAAGAGCGGCGAGTGGGCGCTCGTGGATACGGGACTGCCGTACTCGGCGGAGGCGATCGAGCGGGACGCGAAGGAGTGGCTGGGCTACGAAGGCGCGCCGAGCTGCATCGTGCTGACGCACGCGCACTTCGACCACGTCGGCGCCGTCCGGGAGCTTTCGAAGAAGTGGGACGTGCCGGTGTACGCGCATGAGAGAGAGCTGCCTCATATTACAGGCAAGGCGGCGTATCCGAGGCCGGATCCGACGGTAGGCGGGGGCGGCATGGCGCGGCTGTCGGTCTTGTTCCCGACGAAGGCGATCGACCTCGGCGACCGGGCGAAGCCGCTGCCCGCGGACGGCTCCGTGCCGGAGTTGCCGGAGTGGAGATGGGTGGCGACGCCGGGCCATACCGACGGCCACATCTCGTTGTTCCGGGATTCGGATCGGACGTTGATCGCGGGCGACGCGTTCGTCACGGTGGCGCAGGAATCGCTCGGCGGCGTATTGATGCAGCGCAGCGCCATTCATGGTCCGCCGGCGTACTTAACGACCGACTGGGAGGCGGCGCGCCGGTCCGTGGCCGAGCTGCGCGAGCTGCGGCCGCATGTCGCGCTGACGGGGCATGGCGTCCCCGTCGTCGGCGAATACGATTGCAGCTTGCTGCTCGACATTCTGACCGATCGGTTCGACGAGATCGCGGTCCCGCGCCAGAGCAAATTCTTAGATCGCGGGAGATAAACGATTACACGCCATAGTTCCGCAAGGCGTCCAGGGGGAAGCGGATCGGGTCCCGCGGCAGCTTATCGAGGTCGAAGCCGGCGACGAGCTCCGCAGGGCGGATCGGCTCGGGCCGATCGACGAGGCCCGCCGACCAGGCGACGAGTCCGACGAGCGTCTCCGCAGGGACGCCGGCCTCCCGCAGCGCGGCGGCGGCGAGCGACTTCTGTCGCTTCGACAGCCGTTCGCCTCGCTCGTCGCAGAGGAGCGGCACGTGCGCGAACGTGGGAGGCGTCAGACCGAGCGCCTCGTACAGCCACAGCTGCCGAGGGGTGGAGTCGAGCAGGTCGGCGCCGCGCAGCGCGTGCGTCACGTTCATCGCGGCGTCGTCGACGACGACGGCGAGCTGATAGCCGATAATGCCGTCGGCTCTGCGCACGACGAAGTCGCCGCCCGCTCCGGGAGGGAATTCGATGCGGCCGTAGACGCCGTCCTCGAAGGCGACTGGCGCGTCCGGCGGAACGGCGAAGCGGAGGGAGGGCGTCTTCGTCTCGGCCTTCCGAGTCCGCTGTTCCGGCGTCAGAGAGCGGCAGACGCCGCCGTACGCCGGCCCTTCGGAGGAGAGGCCGTGCGGGGCGCTCGCGACCGAGAACAGCTCGGCGCGGCTGCAGAAGCACGGGTAGAGCCTGCCGTCGGCCAACAGCGCGTCGAGCGCGGCTTCGTAGCGTTCCGTCCGCTCGCTCTGCGTATAAGGAACGTACGGACCGCCGACGTCCGGACCCTCGTCCCAATCCAGTCCGAACCAGCGCAAGTCCTTCAGAACCAACTCGGCGTAGTCGGACTTGCAACGCGGCTTGTCGATGTCCTCCATACGCAGCGCGAAGGCGCCCCCGGCGCTTCTCGCGTGCAGCCACGCCATCAGCGCGGCGTACAGGTTGCCGATATGGAGGCGTCCCGACGGCGTCGGGGCGAAACGGCCTCGGTACATAGCTACCCCTCCCGGAATAGAAAACAATCCCGACACGAATGTGACGAGACTGTTGAATAAGTATGTATGGCGGAGCTGACGGGATTCGAACCCGCGGTCTCCTGCGTGACAGGCAGGCATGTTAGGCCTCTACACCACAGCTCCTTATGGACACAAGCGTTATCATACCACGATGCTTTCGGATAAATCAACCTTTATTTTCTTGCCGATAATATTTCCACGTCGTCAGCAGCGTCTTATGGCCTGCCAACGCCTTCAGCCGCTCGACGGGGACGCCTTGCTCCGCAAGCCTGCGGCAGAACGTATTCCGCAGCGATTGGCTCGAGAGCGGGATGCCGAGCTTATCGCTGTAGGTTTCGATCACGAACTGTACGGCGCGCGGCTGCATCTTGCCGGACCTCTCCGTGACGAACAGCGCGTCGCTCAGGACGTGGACTTCCTTCGCCGAAGCGAGGCGGAGGCGCAGCCAGGCGTCGAGCTTCGCGAACGCGAACGGCGACAGCGGCACGGTCCGCACGCGAACCCCGTCGTCGTAGACGTCCAGCTCGCCGCCGCGGAGGGCGCCGATCGGCAGCTGCGGCACTTCCTCCACCTTCACGCCCGCATACAGCATGGCGGCGATCAGCGCTTCGTTGCGGACGCGTTGGAAGACGGTCGACTCGTTCGCGACGACGTCCAGCAGCGCCGCTTCCTCCTCAGGCGTCAGCCATCTAGGGGGTTCGTCCTTCTTCGACGCCGGCAACCGCAGCCGCCGGGCGAAGTTGTCGCCGGCGAGGCCGTGCGACTGCGCCCACTTGAAGAACGTGCTGAGCGTCGAGACGGACTTGTTGACGGTCGCGGTCTTCATGCCGCGGCCGACGAGCGCGTCCCGGTATTCGGAGAACGCGGCTTGCGACAGCTCGGACAGCCCGGCGTTCCGGACGGAACACCACCCGAGGAAGCCTACGGCTTCGTGGACGTACGCTTTAATCGTGTTTTCTTCTTTCCCCTGGCTCTTCAGGTACTGTCGGTACGACTCTATGATCGAATCCATGCATGCGCGCCGGCCTCTCCGTTGTAGTCTCTCTTATTATAAGAACGCAACCGTTCCGGCGCAATCGCGCGACGGGGCTCTTCCCAATTCGGCGGGATTCGTGTATGGTAAGGGTCGAAGAATGGTTGCGGAGGTGTCGGCATGAGCGAGAGGCTGCCGATCGAAGAAGCGCTGCCCGCCTTGAAGAAGGCGCTGGCCGCCGGCCCGAACGCGGTCGTGACGGCGCCGCCGGGCGCGGGCAAGACGACGGTGGTGCCGCTTGCGCTGCTGTCGGAGCCGTGGGCGGGAGGCGGGCGCATCGTCATGCTGGAGCCGCGGCGAATCGCGGCGCGCGGGGCGGCGCGGCGCATGGCGTCGCTGCTCGGCGAACGCGCCGGCGAGACGGTCGGCTACCGGACGAAGGGGGACACGAAGGTCGGTCCCCGCACGCGCGTCGAGGTCGTCACGGAAGGCGTCCTGACGCGGATGCTGCAGCAGGATCCGGCGCTGGACGGCGTCGCGTGCGTCCTGTTCGACGAGTTCCATGAGCGGAGCGTGCACGCCGACCTCGGGCTCGCCTTGGCGCTGCAGTCGCAGGGGCTGTTCCGAGACGACCTGCGGCTCGTCGTCATGTCGGCGACGATCGAGGCCGACGCGGCGGCCCGGCTGCTCGGCGGCTGCGCCGTCGTGCGCAGCGAAGGGCGGATGTATCCGGTAGAGACGCGGTACGAGGAGCGGCGAACCGAGCTGTCGGTCGAACGACGCGCGGCGGCGACCGTGAAGGAGGCGCTGTTGCGGCATCCGGAGGGCGATGCCCTTGTGTTTTTGCCGGGCGGGCGGGAAATTCGCCGCACGGCCGGCGAGCTGGAGCGGCTCGGCCTGCCGTCGGGCGTTCGCGTCGCCCCGTTGTACGGGGCGCTGTCGCCCGAGGAGCAGGACGCGGCGATCGCGCCCGCCCGACCGGGCGAACGGAAGGTCGTGCTCGCGACGAGCATCGCGGAGACGAGCCTTACCGTCGAGGGCGTACGGATCGTCGTCGACTCGGGACTCAGCCGGGTGCCGCGGTATTCGCCGCGGACGGGATTGACGGCGCTCGAGACGACGGCGGTGACGGTCGCCTCGGCCGATCAGCGGCGCGGCCGCGCCGGCCGGGTCGCCCCTGGCGTCTGCTACCGGCTGTGGACGGAGGAGGAGCACCGGCGGCTCGAGCCGTTCGGCGAACCGGAGATTCTCGCGACGGACGCGACGCCGCTCGCGCTCGAGCTCGCCGTCTGGGGCGTTCGCGACCCGCTGGAGCTCTCCTGGCTCGACCCGCCGCCGGAAGGCGCCTACAAGCAGGCTGTCGACCTGCTGCAGCGCCTCGGAGCGCTGGACGCGCGGGGCGTCGTCACGCCGGAGGGCCGCCGCATGGCGGAGCTCGGCATGCACCCGCGGCTCGCGCATATGACGCTGCGCGCGATGGAGAACGGGCGCGGGGACCTCGCCTGCGAGTTGGCGACGCTGCTCGAGGAGCGCGACGCGCAGTCGCCCGGCGGCGCCGATATGCGCTTGCGCGTCGAGGCGCTGCGCCGGGGCGCGACGCCCGCGGCGGCGAAGCAGCGCGAGGAGGCGGCGCGCCGGATGCGGGACGCCGGCGTCGTTCGGGACGGCCGCCCGACGGCGGCCGCCGACTCGGGCGAGCTGCTCGCGCTCGCGTTCCCGGACCGCGTCGCGATGCGGCGCGCGAACGGCAAATACGTGCTCGCCGGCGGGCGCGGCGCGGAATTCGCGGGGGACGAGCCGCTCTCCCGCGAGACGTTCCTCGCGATCGCCGAGCTTGACGGCGCAGGCGTCGACAGCCGCATCCGGTCGGCGGCGCCGTTAAGCGCGGAAGCGCTCCGGCGCGTCTGCGCGGACCGGATCCGCACGGAGGACGACGTCTATTGGGACGCCGCGTCGGCCTCGGTCCGCGCGCGTCGGCGGACGACGCTCGACGCGATCGCGCTCGAGGAGACGCCGGCGGCGTCGCCCGATCCGGAACGCGTGAGGGACGCGCTGCTCCGCGGCATCGCGGAGACCGGACTGCAGCTGCTGCCGTGGACGAAGGCGGCGGACCAATTCCGCAAGAGGCTCTTGTTTCTCCGTATGCATGCGGGCGAGGAATGGCCGGACGTCTCCGACGAACGCTTGCTCGAGACGCTGCCGGACTGGCTAGGATCTTATGTCTTCGGCATGAAGTCGAAGGGCGATCTCGAGCGCGTGCGTCTCGTCGAAGCGCTCGAGGCGTCGCTCTCCTGGGAGCAGCGCCGCCGGATGGACGAATGGGCGCCGACGCATCTGACCGTGCCGAGCGGCTCGAGGCTGGCCGTCGATTACGGCGACCCGGACGCGCCTGCGTTGTCCGCGAAGCTGCAGGAGTTGTTCGGTTGGGCCGAAACGCCGCGTATCGGAGGGGGCCGGGTGCCGGTGACGATCCGCCTGCTGTCGCCGGCCCAGCGGCCCGTGCAAATTACGAGAGATCTGGCCAATTTCTGGCGCGAGACGTACTTCGAGATTAAGAAGGACCTGAAGGGACGATATCCGAAGCATTACTGGCCGGACGACCCGACCGCGGCGATCGCGACGCGCGGGACGCGGCCGAAGATACCTCAAGGCGACTAGGAGGGACTCCGAAACCTATGGAAACGACGATTTTCGAACAGCTCGGAGGAGAGGCGGCGATCGGAAAGCTCGTCGACGCGTTCTACGACCGCGTCGTACGCGACCCGAAGCTGTCGCCGCTGTTCGCGGGCAGCGACATCGACGAAGTGAAACGGAAGCAGAAGATGTTCCTGACGCAGTTTCTCGGCGGCCCGCAGCTGTACTCCGAGGAGTTCGGGCATCCGATGATGCGATACAGACATCTCCCGTTCCCGATTACGACGTCGCACGCCGAAGCGTGGCTCGGCTGCATGGCCGCCGCGATGGACGAGGTCGGCCTCGAAGGCGCGGCGCGGGAATTTTTCTTCGGGCGGCTGACGCAGGTCGCCCATCATATGGTCAATACCGAAGACGGCTCCCTCGATCGATGAGGCGGGCCGTTTCCCATATTTCTTAGGGAATCCTTAAGATTGCTTAAGGTTGCGTAAGGGTCGAAGAAAACCGGAACCGAATGTTGTATAGTGATTGGGAAGAGAAAGGAGATTTAAACGCCTGTGAACTATCGCATCTTAATCGTGGACGACGACCGGGAAATCGCCGGATTGATTGAAATTTACTTGCGCAACGACGGATACGACACCGTGCTGGCGTACGACGGCGAGGAGGCGCTGCGCGCGCTCGAAGGGGACGAGCCGGTACACCTCGTCGTGCTCGACGTCATGATGCCGAAGATGGACGGTCTGACCGTATGCCGCCGCATTCGCGAGGAGAAGCATCTGCCCATTCTCATGGTCAGCGCGAAAGCCGAAGACATGGATAAGATTCTCGGGCTGATGACCGGGGCGGACGATTACATGGTGAAGCCGTTCAACCCGCTCGAGCTGAGCGCGCGCGTGAAGTCGCTGTTGCGGCGAGCGTACCGGATGCCGTCGGAGACGCCGGCCGCGGACGACGCGATCCGGATCGGGGCGCTGCGGATCGACAAGAACACGCATCGGGCCGAGGTCGACGGGAAGCCGCTGCATCTCACGTCGACGGAATTCGGCATCCTGCATCTGCTCGCGAGCAACCGCGGCCGGGTGTTCAGCGCGGAGGACATTTTCCAACAGGTATGGAAGGAAAAGTATTTCGATTCGAACAACACGGTCATGGTGCATATCAGTCATCTGCGCGACAAGCTCGAGCAGGAGACGGGAGATAAGATGATCGCGACCGTCTGGGGGGTCGGCTACAAAATTGACGGATAACATCGTACGCAGGCTCGTCTTCAAGTTCGTGCTCCAAGTGTTCCTCAGCGTGGTGTGGACCGGTCTGGCCACCGTCGCGACGGGCATCGTCGTCACCGCCGCGGCGGACGCGAACAATATCATCGGCTCCTTGTTGAGACTTCTGTTTAGGTTCTTGCCGATCGAGGGATGGGGCGTCTTGGCGCTAATCTTCTACTTCCTAACGTTCCTCACCCTGTACCAGTACCGCCGCTTCCGCTATTACGGGGAGATGATTCGCGCCGTTCGGCGCATCGCCGAAGGGCGGTTCGACGTCACCGTGCCCGTAAAGCAGAAGGACGACTTCGGCGTGCTGGCGGCCGACATGAATTCCTTGATCGCGCGTTTGAGCACGTCGATCGAGGAGGAGCGGCGCGCCGAGCAGACGAAGAACGAGCTCATCACGAACGTCTCCCACGATCTTCGGACGCCGCTGACGTCCATCCTGGGCTACCTCGGCCTGATCGACGACGACAAATACCGGGACGAGCTCGAGCTGCGGCACTACGTCCAGATCGCGAACGCGAAAGCGAAGCGGCTGCACGGGCTGATCGACGACCTGTTCGAGTATACGCGGATGCGTCATGGCGGCATGCCGCTTCGGAAGACGCGGTTCAATCTGACGGAGCTGCTCGGGCAGCTGCTCTCCCAGCATCGTCTCGGCTTGCAGCAGGCGGGCATGACCGCCTCGCTGTCGGCGCCGCAGACGGCGGTAGAGGTCGTCGGGGATCCGGATAAGCTCGTACGCGTGTTCGAAAATCTGCTGACCAATGCGATGCGGTACGGACGGGACGGGAAGCGCATCGACGTCGCGGTCCGAACGGGAGGCGGGGCCGCGGAGGTCGACGTCGCCAACTACGGCGAGCCGATTTCGGCCGCGGATTTGCCGTATATTTTCGAGCGGTTTTACCGCGCGGACAAATCCCGGACCGAGGCGGACGGCGCGCCGGGCTCGGGGCTCGGCCTTGCGATCGCCAAGGGCATCGTCGACCAGCACGGCGGCGCGATCGCCGCGTACAGCGACGCGAGAAGCACTGTCTTTCAAGTAAGATTGCCGTTGGGAGAGCATCCTCGGACATGAGTAAGCGCTGCGGAACGAACGTTCCGCGGCGTTTTTTTAATCCGTTCTTAAGAAAATCTTATGGTTTCGTTACTACGTTCTTAATCTTGCGCCTGTACAATGAATCTTAGAAAACGGATATGAGCGAGGTGAACGCAGGATGGCGATGGCGTTCGAAGAGAAGATTTTGCTGCTGAGACGGTACGAACAGCGCGTCTATTCGATTTGCCTGCATCTCGTCCGGGAGGAGAAGCTCGCGAGCGAAGCGGCCGAAGCGGCGCTCGTCGCCTTGTTCGGCGACCCGGCGTTCGCCGCCGGATCGGAAGGGGAGCGGTCCCGATCGGCGCGCGCCGCCGCCGTCCGCCACGCTCTGCTGCTTCATTCCAATGAGAGAGGGTTCGATTATGCACGCGCACACGGCTGAGAAACATCCGACGGTCGCTTTCTTGTTATCCCTGATTCCCGGGGTCGGCCATTTGTACTTGGGGAAATACGTCAGAACGCTGCTGTACGGCGGCGCCGCGGCCGCTCCGCTCGCGCTGCTCGCCTTGTTTACGCTGGTGGAAGGCTTCGCGATCGAGGCGTTCTCCCTTGCGGCGTTGGCGGTATTTTTCGTCTGGAGCGTCAATATGATCGATATGGCGATTACGCTGACGCTGCGGAGACCGTACGCGCCGGGCGGCTTTCCGGAGGCTCCGTCTCCGCGGCGGGATCGAACGATCGCGACGATGCTGTCGCTGCTTCCGGGGATCGGCCACATCTATTTAGGACGGAGTCGCCGCGGGTTGACGCTCTTGATCGCCGCGGCCGCCTGCGCCATCGTTCCGCTCCTGGCGGCGCTCGTGTTGGGCGAAGAGACGATGCTGCTCGGCTGGTTCGCGGTGCCGGCGCTCATCGCGTTCGCCGCGATCGACGCCGCGGAAGCGGCGAATCGCTCCGAGCTCGACGCCTTGCGGCCCGAGGACGACTTCGACGCTTGGTTCGTTCCCGGGTCGGACGGCCGTCGTCCGGTCGTCGCCCTGTTCCTGTCGCTCGTGCCCGGGGTAGGGCATCTGTACCTCGGCTCGCTGTTCGCCGGGCTTCGATTGCTCGGCGCCTTGCTCCTGCTCCTATTCTTAAAGCGGGAATACGGCATCGACTTGGCCGTCTACGCGCTGCCGCTGCTGTGGTGTTGGGCGTTCTTCGACGCGCTCCGCCGCGTGTCGCCGGTCGGCTTCGGCGGCTTGGACGCCGACGAGGCGCCGGTATGGTCGTCCGCGGTCGCTCGCTGGGCGGGCATCGGACTGATCGTGCTCGGGGGATACGTCGCATTCGACCGCATCGTCGTTTCGGCGGCGCTCGAGTGGCTGCCGAACGCGGATTGGTTGTTCAGGTACCGCCGCTGGGCGGAGCCGATGCTGATCGCCGGGCTGTTCCTCGGCGTCGGGCTCGAGCTGCTGCGCGGACGGCATCGTACGTAACGATAGGGGGAGGGCGGAGACGCTCTCCCCCTTGGCGTTGCCCCCCCTTCTTATGGTATAAAGAGGGAAGGAGGCGATGAAATGGCAACGTTCGAACAACATTTACATAACTATGTGAGCTTGGGGGTCCGGGTCGGCGTCAATCTGCAGCCGGGCCAGACGCTCGTCATTCAGGCGCCCACGACGGCGGCCGAGCTCGTCCGGTTGGCGGCGAAAGAAGCGTATTCGCTCGGCGCCCGTTACGTGCACGTCGAATGGAACGACGACCCGTTGACTCGCATCCGATACGAGCTTGCGCCGGAGGAGTCGTTCGGCGACGGCCCGGCGCTGCGGGCGCACAATTACGATCAGCTGATCGCGCGAGACGCCGCGTTCTTGTCGCTCGTATCCGCCAATCCGGACCTGCTGACGGGGATCGACCCCGATCGGGTGGCGGCGGCGACGAAGGCGATGCGGTCGGCGATGACGAACTTCTACGACGGGGTACGTTCCGACAAGTTCAGCTGGAGCATCCTTGCCGTGGCGAGCGAGGTGTGGGCGGATAAGATGTTCCCGAACGAACCGCAGGAACGCCGGCTCGAGACGCTCTGGAACGCGATTTTCCGCGCGACGCGGGCGGATTTGGCGGATCCGGTGGGCGCATGGAACGCGCACTTGAAGCAGCTGGCCGAGAAGAGCGATTACCTGAACGCCAAGCGGTACCGCGCGCTGCATTATACTGCCCCGGGCACCGATCTCGTCGTGGAGCTGGCGGACGATCATCAGTGGGTCGCCGGGGACAGCGTCAACGAGAAGGGCACGACGTTCGTCGCCAACATGCCGACGGAGGAAGTGTTCACGGCGCCGAAGCGCGACGGCGTGAACGGCACGGTGCGCAGCACGAAGCCGCTCAACTACGGCGGAACGCTGATCGACGACTTCGCCTTCACGTTCAAGGACGGGAAGATCGTCGACTTCTCGGCAGGCACCGGGGGCGAGACGCTGAAGCGTCTGCTCGATACCGACGAGGGGGCCCGCTATTTAGGCGAGGCCGCGCTCGTCCCGCATCGTTCGCCGATCTCGGATACGGGGATGATCTTCTACAATACGTTGTTCGACGAGAACGCGTCGAACCATCTCGCCATCGGCAGCGCCTACGCCTTCAGCGTGATAGGCGGCAAGACGATGACGAAGGAGCAGCTCGCGTCCAAGGGGCTGAACGACAGCTTGACGCACGTCGACTTCATGATCGGCTCCGCCGAGATGAACATCGACGGGCTGACGGCGGACGGCGAGCGGGAGCCGATCTTCCGCGGCGGCAATTGGGCGATCTAATCGGTAGGCATGTATTGGAAAAAGGCCGGCATCGGGGTTCCCGATGCCGGCCTTGCTTGCGCTTCGCGCCTTGTTATCCGCGAAGCACGTCTTCGATGCGCTGCAGCTCTTCGCTCGCGAAGTCGAGGTTGTCCAGCGCGGCGACGTTCTCCTCGATTTGGCTCGCCCGACTGGCGCCGATGAGCGCCGACGTCACTCTTCCTTCGCGGAGCACCCAAGCGAGCGCCAGCTGCGCCAGGGACTGTCCGCGAGCGGAGGCGATCTCGTTCAGCTTGCGCACCTTCGCGACTTTCTCCTCGGTGACGTCCTTCGCGTTCAGGAACGGCGACGTCGTCTTCGCCGCGCGGGAATCGCTCGGGATGTCCCCGGCCAAGTATTTGTTGGTCAGCAGTCCTTGCGCCAACGGCGTGAAGGCGATGCTGCCGACGCCGTTCTCTTGGAGGACGTCTTGCAAGCCGTTCTCGATCCAACGGTTGAACATCGAATAAGACGGCTGATGAATCAACAGCGGCGTGCCCAACTCGCGAAGGATGCGCACCGCTTCGCGCGTCTGCTCGGCCGAGTAATTGGAGATGCCGACGTACAACGCCTTGCCTTGCCGGACGACGTGGTCGAGCGCGGCCATCGTCTCCTCGAGCGGCGTCTCCGGGTCGGGGCGGTGGGAGTAGAAAATATCGACGTAGTCGACATTGAGCCGCTTCAAGCTCTGGTCGAGACTCGAGACGATGTACTTCCGCGAGCCCCATTCGCCGTACGGCCCCGGCCACATATAGTAGCCCGCTTTCGTCGAGACGATCAGCTCGTCGCGGTACGGCGCCAAGTCGGTCTTCAGCAGGCGGCCGAACATCTCTTCGGCGGAGCCCGGAGGCGGACCGTAGTTGTTCGCCAGATCGAAATGCGTAATGCCGAGGTCGAACGCCTTGCGCACCATGTCGCGGCCGTTCTCGAACGTGTCGACGCCTCCGAAGTTGTGCCAGAGGCCGAGAGAGATCGCCGGCAGCTTCAAGCCGGAAGCCCCGGTTCGCCGATACTTCATTCCTTCGTATCTCGAAGAATTGGCTGCATATGGCATAAAAAAGATTCCTCCCGTTCGTAGTTTCGTGTAACATATACCATTATAGTGAAACCGCATTCGCGAAAGCAAAGGAGGAGTTGCATTCGATTTCGAATCGCGCTTCGGCTATAATGAACGCGATTGGATTTCGTAAAAGAGAGACGAGGGAATAATCGATGAGCAGATGGAAGTGGATCCCCGCCATGCTCGCCTCGGCGCTTGCGGGCGGCGCCGTGGCTTATACATACGCGAGCTTGAACCAGAGCGGTATCTCCAAGCTGGAGAACGCGATGGATCTGATCGAAGACGGATATTTGGAGCCGGTCGACCGGTCGAAGCTGATCGACGGCGCGATCGAAGGCATGCTGCGGTCGCTCGAGGATCCGTATACGACGTATATGGATCAAGAGGAAGCGAAAGCGTTCTACGAAAGCATCAACGCTTCCTTCGAAGGCATCGGCGCGACGATGGAGGAGATCGACGGCCGCATCGTCGTCGTGGCTCCGATCAAGGGTTCGCCCGCGGAGGCGGCCGGCGTCAAACCGGGCGATCAGGTGATCAAGGTCGGGGACAAGAGCCTGGAGGGCATGAAGGTGCATGAAGCCGTCCTGCTTATCCGCGGGAAGAAAGGAACGACAGCCGACTTGACGATCGTTCGGGACGGCAAAGAGGTGAAGCTGTCGATCGTGCGAGACACGATCCCGCTCGAGACGGTATACGCCGAGCTGAGGGAAGACGGCGTGGGCGTCATACGGATTTCGTCGTTCGCGGAAACGACGTCCGAAGAATACCTGAAGGAAGCGAAGCGGCTCCTGAGCGAAGGAATGAAGGGGCTCGTGCTCGACCTCCGGCAAAACCCGGGCGGTCTCACCGACACGGCCGAGGAAGTCGCGGAGACGCTCGTGCCCGACGGAGAACCGATCGTTCAATTCAAGCGACGCGGCCACCCCGCGGAAGTATCCCGATCCGACTATAACGATATCGGTCTCGGGGAGCTTCCCGTCGTCGTGTTGATCGACGCCGGGAGCGCAAGCGCGGCGGAGATCGTCGCCGGGGCGCTGCAGCAATCCGCGGGCGTTCGGCTCGTCGGCGAGAAGTCGTTCGGGAAGGGAACGGCGCAGCTCAGCCAACCGTTCCAAGACGGCTCGAACATGAAGTATACGGTCGCCGAGTGGCTGACGCCGAACGGGAACACGATCAACAAGAGCGGATTGACGCCGGACGTTCCCGTCTCGCTGCCGTCGTACGCCTCGCTGCCGATCGTCGAGTCCGATCTCGTCATGAAGGAGAACGAATTTTCCGGCGAGATCAAGACCGTCCAGACGATGCTGAAAGCGGTCGGCTTCGATCCGGGCCGGGAGGACGGCTTCTTCGACGCGAACACGACGAAGGCCGTACGGGACTATCAGGCGTCGAAGAAGCTCGAGTCGACCGGGATCGCGACGGGGGAGACGACCCGCGTGCTGATCGAGGATGTCAGAGCGCTGATTCAAGCGAACGATACGCAGTTGGAAAAGGCGGCGGAGTTGGTCAAGGAACAGATGAAATGATCGGTTCGACAACAAACGGTAATAAACAGTTGTAAATAACAGGTGATTGCAATAAACTGGGAATGTCCGCAGCGACGGTACCGATAACCTTCTTTATGACAAGGGAGAGAGAACAGATGCCAGCATTGGATATGCCGTTGGAACAGTTGAAACAATATAAAGGACGCAGTCCGAAGCCGGACGATTTCGACGCGTATTGGTCGAGAGCGTTGGCGGAGCTCGACGCGACGGCGCCGGAAATCGAGCTGACGCCCAGCGCGTTCCAGGCGCCGAACGCGGAATGCTACGATCTGACGTTCACAGGCGTACGGGGCGCTCGGGTGTACGCCAAGCACCTGCGCCCCAAAGGCGCGACGGGACCGACGCCGGCTGTGCTGATCTTCCACGGATATAGCGGCAGCTCGGGCGATTGGGCGGACAAACTCAATTGGGTGAACCTCGGCTTCTCCGTCTTCGCTATGGATTGCCGCGGTCAGGGCGGCAAGTCCGAGGACGTGGGCGGCGTGAAGGGAAATACGCTGCGCGGTCTGTTTATCCGCGGACTGGATTCCGGCCCGGATCACCTGACGATGCGCCACGTCTTCCTTGATACGGCGCAGCTCGCGAGAGCGGCGATGGCGATGCCGGAGATCGACGCGGATCGCGTCGGCGCGACCGGCGGTTCGCAAGGCGGCGCGCTTGCGCTCGTCTGCGCCGCGCTCGAGCCGAGGGTGAAGCGCTGCGTTTCGATCTTCCCGTTCCTCAGCGACTACAAGCGCGTCTGGGAGATGGACCTCGCGAAGGACGCTTACGAAGAGCTTCGGACGTATTTCCGCCTGTTCGACCCTCGCCACGAGCGCGAGGCCGAGGTGTTCAACACGCTGGGCTACATCGACGTGCAGTACCTCGCGGAGCGCATCCAGGGCGAGGTTCTTATGGGCATTAGTCTGATGGACAACATCTGCCCGCCTTCGACGCAGTTTGCGGCGTACAATCGAATTTCCGCCCCGAAGAGCCATATTATATATCCGGACTTCGGACACGAAGGGCTTCCGGGCTTTAACGACGACGCGTACTTGTTTTTATCCAAGTTATAACGATTCGCTTTTCGGCATAATTCCTTCCTTAACGGACGACATTACCACTGAGGTGGTGTCGATGAACAGAGCGATTATTACGGGTCTCAGCACGATCGCGGCGACCCAAGCCCTGAAGCTGCCGCTCGAATACGCGACGAACGGCACATGGAACTGGAAGACGTTGTTTCGCACCGGCGGCATGCCGAGCTCCCACTCCGCGGGCGTCGCTTCGCTGGCGACGTATATCGCGTTGAAGAAGGGCGTCAAGGCGGTCGACTTCGCGATCAGCTCCATTTTCGGACTTATCGTTATGTATGACGCCATGGGCATCCGCCGCCATGCCGGCGAGATGGCGGTGGAGTTGAACGATCTGGACGAGCGGGTCGAGAAGCTCGCCGATCAGCATCCGGGGTTGTATCACCGGGAGCGTCGCGCGGAGCTGAAGGAAGAGCTCGGACACTTGCCGAGGGAGGTCGCCGTCGGCGCGATGCTCGGCATCGCGGCGGGCATCCTCAGTTACGCATGCGAATCCTAAATCTTTCGAACGAGCGAGGCCTTCCTTCGGGAAGGCCTCTTCCGTGCGCGGCCGCCGTTTGGTATAGTTGACTTCATCCAAGGAATGGGAAATCAGGGGGAGTGGAACCGGATGGCGTATCGGTATTGGGAAGGGGAACGGATCTCGCTTCGGGCGCTTCGGGCGTCCGACGCCGCCTTGTTTCGGTCGTTCGACGACGAGGTTTCGCGGAATCTCGACGGCGTTCACGGGCCGATGTCGGACGCGAAGTTTCAGAGCTGGTTCGAACAGCAGCAGAAGGCCCGATTCGACGATTCGAATCGATGGGTGGCCGACGACAAGGAGGGCGTTCCCGTCGGGACGATCGACACGTTCCAGTGCAATCGCCGGCACGGCACGTTCAAGTACGGCATCGCCGTCGCCGACGGACATCGCGGCATGGGATACGCGTCGGAGATGATCGTAATGACGCTCCGGTATTACTTCCTCGAGCTCGGGTATCAGAAGGTAACGCCGCATGCGTTCGCGTTCAACGAGGCGTCGATCCGGCTGCATGAGAAGCTTGGCTTCCGGCTCGAAGGCCGGCTGCGGAGCATGATGTACACGAACGGCGCGTATCACGACGAGCTTCATTACGGCATGACGCGCGACGAATTCGCCGCGCTTCACGGTGCGGGACGATGAACGCGAAGTCGGCCGCATTCATCGGGCTTCGGCTGCTAGCCTTATACTGGGGCGTTCGCAGTCTTGAAGCGTGGGGCCAGCTGTTGACGCTGCTCGTCCCGGAGCTGCCCTGGGGCGAAATCAATCGTTCCTCCGTGGCGATCGCGGGGATGATTCCCGGCGCCGTACAAGGGGGGATCGCCGTCGTCCTCTGGCTGTCGGCGAGGCGAGCGGCGTCCGCGATCGCCGGCACGCGGAAGTCGGCCGAACCGGAAGGGGAGCCGTTCAGGGACGATTGGGCGGCGCCGGCGTTCGCCGTCGCGGGCATCGTCGTGGCCGTCTCGGCGGTTCCCGGATTGGCCGGGTCGACGTACACGATCATGCAGCCGCCCGTATTCGGGTTCGAGCTCAACGAGTACCAGACGATCGTATACAGAGGCGCGTTGATCGAAGGCTTCGTACAGCTTGCGCTCGGACTCGCTATGGCGTTCGGTTCGCGCGGAATGGCGGCGATCGTCGAGCGTTTCGGATTTCGGCGTTGAACGGTGCGGAGGACTTCCGATTGCGGATGTCTTCCTTTTTTTATATAGTAGAGAAGGTTTTTGCGATAGGAGGGGAGTCCTATGGGGGATATGAAAGAATCTATCGGCATCGACGCCGGAGGCACGTTAATCAAAATCGCGCACGAGACGCCGGACGGCGCCGTGCGTTTTCTTAAATTCAGGTCGGACGATCTCGAGGGGGCGGCGGCATGGCTGCTGGGGCGCGGGGACGGCGCGACCGTCGCTCTAACGGGCGGCAAGGCGAAACCGCTGCAAGCGTTGATCGGGCGCCCGGCGTCGTATTTGGTCGAATTCGAAGCGACCTGCAGCGGCGTTCGTTGGTTGATGCGCCGCGACGGCATGGAGCAAGGTTCGTTCCTGCTTACGAACGTGGGGACCGGAACGTCGATTCACCATGTCGACGGGGAACGGCATACGCGCATCGGCGGCACCGGCGTCGGAGGCGGCACGCTCGTCGGGCTGTCCGCGATGACGACCGGCGTGCGGGAATTCGATGAAATCGTGCGTTTGGCTTCCACGGGGAAGCGCGACGAGATCGATCTGCTCGTCCGTCACATCTACGAAGGTTCGACGCCGCCGATTCCGGGCGAGCTGACGGCCAGCAACTTCGGACGATGGCTCCAAACCGGCGGCAGCGACCGGCCGGAAGACGTGCTCGCGTCCATCGTCGGCCTCGTCGGCGAGACGGTCGCGTCGGTCAGCGTCCATGCGGCCGGACAATGCGGCGCGTCTTGCGTGCTCTACATCGGCTCGTCGTTCATTCGCAACGATCTGCTCCGCAAGGTCGTCGCCGGGTACACGGAGCTGCGCGGGTCGCGCGCGGTCATGGTGCCGGACGGGGAATACAGCGGAGCGCTCGGCGCGCTGCTGTCTTTGAGGACGGAGGAAGCGGGATGAAGCGTTGGCTGCAGCGTACCGGAGGCGTCTTCCTCGGTTACGCGTTCGCAGAGCTGCTTCTGCACGCGGCGCGCGCGTCCGCCTACGGTTTGAAGGCGCAGACGCTCGCGGGGAAGCTCGGCGCGCTCTTGTTCGGCGTCGCCGTCTTGGCGGGCTGTATCGTCTGGCTGAAGCGGCGCTTCCCGAGGAGCTTCTATCACGGGTTTATCGTGTCGACCGGATTGTTCTTCAGCTTCGATATCGTAACGTTCCATTGGATCTTCGGACTCCATCGCATTACGGACGGGCCGGAAGCGAACGTCTTGGAGCCGATTCTCGTGGCGGCCGGCTGCTTTTTGCTGGTTCGCGGTTTGCGGGACGAGCTTCGTTTTCAAAATAACAATTGAAAATGATTGAAAAAATGCGTTGACAAAACGATTGCGTATCCTTTATATTTACTCAAGGGAAAACATTCCCAATACTTAATGAAGGGGTGATGGAACATGTTTACGATCGCGACGACGGCTCTTACGGCACAACTGAACAGAACGTCTTTGCTTCACCCGGTTCCGTCATACCCGGGAGCGCAACGCTGACGCTTGATGTCTTCAGCCTGCGGTCCATATGTGTGATGGGTAACTCAGCCACGGTGAACGACGTTCGCCGTGGCTTTTTTACGTCCAAAATCGAGAGGAGCGATCAACAAAACATGCAGCAGCACACCGTCGGTAATGTCATGGTAGTCTCGATGTTTCAATCGCAACGTTTGGCAAAGCACTACAATAAAACAAGAAAACGAAGGTGAAGGTTAACCATGGAATTGATGGGTTACGTAGCGGAACAATTGTCCGCACAGAAGCATAGCAACCTGGAATACGAAGCGCACTTGGCGCTTCTCGCGAAGACGAACGCAGCGCGTCCGTCGTGGAAGCGCGCATTCGCGTTCAAACTGTGGAACGTCGAAGTGACGGTCCGTACCGCTCGCAAGACGGTTCATATGTAATGTTCCATAGAAAAAGCGGCGCGTTTCGGAAACCCGAAGGTTTCGAACGCGCCGCTTTTTTCATTTTCAAGACGAGCTCGCCGCTCTTATGGTAAAATGTCATGATCCTACCATTATAATGATAAGGGGTATCGCGCATGACGGTTGCAATGCTAATCATCGATATGCAAGTCGGGTTTATCGGCGACGAGAAGAGGAAGGACGACGTTCGCGTCGCATCGGAGTATATCAATTATTCGGCGAATCTCCTTCGTCGGAGCGGCCATATCGTCGTCCACGTGCAGGACGAGGACGTCGAAGGAGGACGGGAGTCCTCGAACTACGAGATCGTTCCGTCGATCGAACGCGCCTCCGGGGATTTATACGTAAATAAGAAATGGTCGAACTCGTTCTGGAATACCGAGCTGGAGTCGATGCTTAAGGAGCGCGGCGTTCGTTACGTGATCGTCTCCGGGTTCGCGGCGGAGCATTGCGTGTTGTTTACGTATAACGGAGCTTCGGAGAGAGGCTTCAGTCCCGCGGTGCTTCAGCGCGGCGTCATCGGGGAGCGGGAAGGGTCCGCCGAGACGCTGCAGCGGGATCGGGCCGTCATTTCTCACAACGTCATCGGTTGGTTGACGGAGAAACGATAGAATAGAAAAGAGAGAAAAAACATATGAAAGCAGGCGTCGGATACGCCATACTGGCTTATATCTCATGGGGCTTGCTCCCGCTGTATTGGAACTTGTTCAAGGGGATGCCTTCGGACGTCGTGCTCGGTCATCGCGTCGTATGGTCGTTCCTGTTCGTGTTGTGCCTATTGGCTTGGTCCAAGCGGCTGAAAGAATGGAAATGGATGTTCCGGTCGAAGCGGTCGTTGTTTTCGGTCGTCGCGGCATCGGCGCTCATCTCCGCGAATTGGCTGCTGTTCATTCACGCCGTGAACAGCGGACACGTCGTCGAAGCGAGCCTCGGGTATTATATCAATCCTCTCGTAAGCGTCGTATTGGCGGTCTTCTTCCTCGGCGAGCGTCCGAAGCCGCTGCAGTGGGCGGCGATCGCCCTGGCGGCGGTCGGCGTCGCGCTGCTGACGATCTCGTTCGGCAAGCCGCCGTGGATCGCGCTTGCGCTGGCGGTCAGTTTCGCGTTCTATGGCGTCGTTAAGAAAAAGTCGTCCGCCGACGCGGCCTCCGGATTATTCGGCGAGACGTTGGTCGTGCTGCCCCCGGCGCTGATCTATCTGCTCTTCGCGGGCGGCCTGGACGCGCCGTTCCGATCCGTCGACGCCTGGCCTCTGTTGCTCGCCGGCGTCGCGACGACGCTTCCGCTGCTCTGGTTCGCGCAGGCGGCGAAGCGATTGCCGCTGTCCACCGTCGGCTTGATCCAATACGTCTCGCCGACGATCACGCTCGCGATCGGCGTCTTGCTCTTTCGGGAGCCGTTCACGAACGGGCATGCCTGGAGCTTCGCGCTCATCTGGAGCGCGCTTGCGTTGTACACGGTCGCTTCTCTGCGGTCGGCGCGACCGACGCGGCCTTCGCGGCCGGCTCCCGCGAGCACAGAAAGCGGCGCGAACTGATTAATGGAGTTAATATTTATGAGATTAATAATTAATACAATGAACGATGAGGTGGACGAGCATGATTCGCCAAGCGGAAGCGCGGGATTTACCGGCGATACTGGACATTTATAACGACGCGATCCTGCATACGACGGCCGTCTACGACTACGAGCCGCATCCTCTAGAGAAGCGGAAACAGTGGTACGACGCGAAGGTCGAGGAAGGGTACCCGGTCCTCGTCTACGAAAGCGACGGCCGCGTCGCGGGCTTCGCTTCGTTCGGTCCGTTCCGCGCTTGGGCGGCGTATCGGTACACGATCGAGCATTCGATATACGTTCATCGCGATTTTCGAAAGCAAGGCATCGGCAGAGCGCTCTTGGAACGTTTGATCGACATCGCGAACGAACGGGAGTATGCGGTCATGGTCGGCGGGATCGACGCCTCCAACGCGAATAGCATTCGCTTGCACGAGAAACTCGGCTTCCGGCATTCCGGCACGATCGCGAAGGCCGGTTACAAGTTCGGGCGATGGTTGGATCTTGCGTTTTATCAATTGGAATTGATCGGTCCGAAGCAACCGTAGTTAATAAATAGATCATATCTATTCGGATAGGAAAGAGGGATCGTATGATCAAATTGGCTGCATTCGACGTCGACGGGACGCTCCGGGAACGCGACTACTTGCCTGATTCGACCCGTACGGCGCTGCGTAAACTTAAGGAAAAGGGCGTAGCGCTAGCGATTTGCACCGGCCGCAGCGAGTTCGAGCTCGTCGCGCTGCGGGAAGAGCTCGGGATCGATTGGGCGGTGTCGTGCAACGGAAGCCATATCGGGTACCGGGGGACGACGGTGGCGGGGACGCCTTTTCCTAAGGAGCTGATTCAGTCTTGGCTGACGCTGGCCGAGGCGCGAGGGCATGAGGTGCTGCTGTACGCCGCGGATTCGATGTATTTGAATCGGGCGGATGCGCCGCGGTTCCGGCAAGCGCAGTCGGAGATCGGGTTTCTTGAACCGACGGTGTTGTCTGCGGAACTTCGGGCGGCGATTCCGGACATCTACCAGTGCATCGTCTATTGCGAGGCGGACGAGCAGGGAGCCTACACGTCTCTCGCGGAGGGGGATCTCTATGTGCACCGCTGGCGCCCGTGGGCGGTCGACTTCAACCCGCGCGGCATGAATAAGGCCGTCGGGTTGAAACGGTTATTGGAGCATCTGTCGTTGGCGCCGGAGGAAGCCGCCGCGTTCGGCGACGGCCTGAACGATCTCGAGATGATGGCGCTCGTCGGCAGCGCGATCGTCATGGGGAACGGGTGCGACGAGCTGAAGGCGCTCGCGACGTTCGTGACGAAGTCGCTTCACGAAGACGGCATCGCGCACGCCGTGGACCATCTGGAACGAACGGCGGCGATTTAATTCGGCAGGGGAGGGACGCGTATGGCTTCGGAAACGCGAGTCGCGATCGTGACCGGCGCCTCGAGCGGCTTCGGCCAACTCGCTTCGGTCGAGCTGGCGCGCCGCGGATATACGGTCGTAGCGACGATGCGCGACCCGGAAGGACGCGGACGGCGTCTGTTCGAAGCGGCGGCTCGGGAAGGCGTCGAGCGGCGCATCGTTCCGTCGCGGCTCGACGTGACGGACGCGAGCCGCTCGGAGGCGGTCGTCGCGGAGACGATCGCGTCGTACGGGCGCATCGACGTGCTCGTGAACAACGCGGGCTTCGCGCAAGGCGGCTTCGTCGAGGACGTGTCGCTCGAGGCGATGCGGGCGCAGTTCGAGACGAACGTGTGGGGCACGATCGCGATGACGAAGGCGGCGCTGCCTCATATGCGGGAGCGGCGCGGCGGCAAGATCGTGAATATGAGCAGCGTCAGCGGCCGGATCGCGATCCCCGGCTTCGCGCCGTACGCCGCGTCGAAGTACGCGATCGAAGGCTTCAGCGAGGCGCTGCGACTCGAGATGCGGCCGTTCGGCGTGTTCGTCGTGTTGATCGAACCGGCTTCGTACCGGACCGACATCTGGGACAAGGGCTTCGCGACGATGGCCGGCGGTGCCGATTCGGCGTTCGCGAAGCCGCTCGCCCGCATCCGCGGCATAGCGGAGCGGTCCGCCCGCAATGGCGGCGACCCGCGGGACGTGGCGCGGCTGATCGGACGCATCGCGGACGCCCGCCGGCCGCGGCTTCGGTACGCGATCCCGCGCGGCGCGGGCTGGATGGCGGCGGCGCGGGATTTGCTGCCGTGGTCATGGTACGAGGCGGCGATCGGGCGCTTGCTGCGCTAGCTCCGGCCGGCCTCCCGAGGACGCCGGAGCGCGAAATAGTCGGAGTTAATCCGATTACAGGCCGCTTGGCGGCGCCGGAGCGCGAAATAGTCGGAGATTGTCCGACTACAGGCCGCTTGGCGGCGCCGAAGCGCGACATAGTCGGAGATTGTCCGACTACAGGCCGCTGGGCGGCGCCGGAGCGCGAAATAGTCGGAGTTAATCCGACTACAGGCCGCTGGGCGGCGCCGGAGCGCGAAATAGTCGGAGTTAATCCGACTACAGGCCGCTTGGCGGCGCCGGAGCGCGAAATAGTCGGAGATTGTCCGACTACAGGCCGCTGGGCGGCACCAGAGCGTGAAATAGTCGGAGTTAATCCGACTACAGGCCGCTGGGCGGCGCCGGAGCGCGAAATAGTCGGAGATTGTCCGACTACAGGCCGCTGGGCGGCACCGGAGCGCGAAATAGTCGGAGTTAATCCGACTACAGGTCGCTGGGCGGCACCGGAGCGTGAATTAGTCGGAGATTCTCCGACTTTATCTGATGAACCGGGGAGCCGCTCCCTAATCGGTTGACGCGCCGCCCCGAATATTGTTAAACCCCGCCGCATTCTCCTCTAACCTCCCGTCTACCGAAACAAATTACATACCAAACCGGGGCGCGCCTCCCCAACAATGCCTGCACGCAGCCGCGAAGAATGCGGAACCTGCAGCATTTCCCTCGAGCTTTCCGCCCCCGCCGAAACGAAAGATTCCGATCGATGATGGACGCGTCCCCAATCTAGCATTCGCAGTATGACCTTAACCGCATGAAATTCATGGTAGTCATCCTTAACCATGTTCTTTATAATAGCTGGAAGAGCTTGTATCCGTTTGGATAAAGATGCAACAAACGTTCGAAGAGGTGGGAGAAGCGTCATGGGCGGAGAGCCGCAACCGATTCTTAGGGCTGTAAGCGTTTCCAGAGTGTTCGGACAAGGCGAAGGGGCGGTGCATGCGCTGCGCAACGCGAATCTGGCGATTCCGCGCGGGAGGCTTGTCGCGCTGAAAGGGAGATCCGGTTCCGGCAAGACGACGCTGCTGAACCTGTTGGCGACGTTGGATGCGCCGACGTCGGGCCATGTGTTCTACGACGGTAGAGACGTTCAGGCGATGACCGACGGAGCCCGAGACGAACTGCGGCGTACGGAAATCGGCCTTATTTTCCAGTCGTTCGGCCTCGTGCCGTTTATGTCCGCTTACGAGAACGTCGAGTTCTCGCAGCGCATCGCGGGCGTGACGCCGGCGGCGCGCCGGAAGGAGAACGCTCTGCAGGCGTTGGAGTTCGTAGGGCTTAAGCCGCGCATGCACCATCGCCCGCAGGAGATGTCCGGCGGGGAGCAGCAGCGCACCGCCATCGCGCGGGCGATCGCGCATCGGCCGAAGGTGCTGCTCGCGGACGAGCCGACGGCGGAGCTCGACACGAAGATGGGTTTTCAAATCATTAAGGTGTTTCGCGACTTGGTGGAGCAGGAAGGGATCAGCATCGTAATGACGACGCACGACCCGGCGATCATGGACGTCGTCGATAACGTATACGCATTGGAGGATGGGGAAATTGTCGAACAACAAGGCGAACGGTAACATCGCTCCGCGCCGCGGCGGAGACCGGACGGAGCGAGCGGATCGCGGCAGACGCATCGCGCAACAATCCAAGCGGGTCGCCGGCCTCGCGATCTTGCTGTCGGCGTCCGTAGCCGCGACGGGCTGTTCCCTGCTGCCATCGGAAGAGCAGCCGCTCAAGCCGCCGCTCGCGAAGCCGGCCGAAGCGCGCATCGTGACGGCCGAACCGAAGGTAGGCACGATCGAGCGCGCGCTCTCCGGCTCGGGCACGTTCGAATCGGTGCGGACGGCGTACCACCGCTTCACGGAATCCGGCGGCCGCGTCGAGGAAGTGCTCGTTCGCTCCGGAGACGAGGTGAAGGCGGGAGATGTTCTGCTTCGCCTCGACACGGGCGAGATGCGGATGACGCTGCTGCAGCGGCGGCTCGAGGTGGAGAAGAAGAAGCTGGCGCTCGACGAGGCGAAGGCGACGGGCGACGCCCGGCGCGTAAACATCGCGGAGCTCGAGCTCGAGATCGCGACGATGGCGTACGATTCGATCGAAAACACGTTCGATCACCGGGAGCTGCGCTCGGAGATCGACGGCGTCGTGACGTTCGCCGCGGACTTGGAGCCGGGCGATTACGTCGAGGAATATCAGACGTTGTTTACCGTCTCGGATCCGTCGGAGATGCGCCTCGCGTTCGGCGTGTCGTCGGGCAGCGCCGTCTCCGAAGCGCAGGTCGGCATGGCCGCGGATATCGTGTTCAAAGACAAGAATTATGCAGGGAAAGTCGTGCAGACGCCGTCTTCGGCGCCTTTCGAAGAGGACGAAAGACTGCGAGATCGGTATTCGAAGACGTTATACATCGAGGTCGAGGGGCTGCCGGAGGAAGCGGAGATCGGCGATTCCGCCTCGGTGCGCATCATTACGGCGAAGAGCGAGGACACGTTGATCCTGCCGAAGAGCGGCGTGAGGAAGCTGTTCGGACGGACGTTCGTACAGGTGATCGAGGGCGAGAGCCGAAGGGAGCTCGACGTAGAGACGGGACTCGAAACGGCGACGGAAGTGGAAATCGTGAACGGGCTGGAAGCCGGAGCGAAGGTCGTATTACAGTAATAGGATTGTAGGAGGACATAGAAGTGATAGCGATCCTGACGATGCTGTTCCGGAAGATGGCGAAGAACCGATGGCTCGTCGCCGGGTTGTTGGCGGGGATGTGCCTCTGCACGGCGCTGACGAGCAGCATGCCCATTTATAAGAACGCCTCGCTGCAGCGCATGCTGACGAAAGAGCTGGAGCGGCACTACGAAAGGACGAGCACGTACCCGGGATCGATCATGGCGACGGGCACGCCGAATTTCCAACCGGAAGATGCGGAGAAGCAAGCCGCATTCCTGAAATCGTACGACGCCTTGTGGGAAAAGGACGCCCTGCTGGACCCGAGCCTGACCGCGTTGGATTATGTGAAGGAACGGCAGACGGTGACGTTCCGCATCGTTCCGGCGGATCCGACCCGGATGGATCCGGAGGAAAACCGCGTCGCCAAGCTTGTGATGCGAACGGGGCTGGAGGAGCATGTCCGGCTCATCGACGGCCGCATGCCGTCGCCGGAGCCGCAGAACGGCGTATACGAGGCGCTGGTGACCGACAGCACGCTCGTGAAGTTGGGCATGGTGCTCGGGGTAGAGGTCGTCAGCGACGACGACGACTGGGGCGAGCAGATCCGCATCGTTCCCGTCGGGGTCGTCGCGGAGACGGATCTCAACGATATGTATTGGGATTTCATGCGACTAAGCGCATACGACGCGACGTTCATCCTCGACGACGCATTGTTCGAAGCCGAGATCGTCGACGGAGCGAAGGTGCCGATCGGGAACGCTCGATGGGAAGCAAGCTTCGACTATAACCGATTCACGCTGGAATCCGCGATTCGCTTCACGGAGTTGAAGGAACGGATCGACGCCGAATATAAGAAACGGATGCCGTTCAACTCTACCGTCCGCGCACCGGCCGAGGCGATTATGTCCGTATACGAGGAGAAGGAAGCCACGCTGGAGTCGTTGCTCTGGTCGCTGAACGTACCGCTGTACATCCTAGTCGCGTTCTACTTGTACATGGTGTCCGGGCTGCTTGTCGACAAGCAGAAGTCAGAGGTCGCCGTGCTGCGCAGCCGCGGCGCGGGACGATGGCAGCTCATCGCGTTGTTCGCGATGGAGTCGGCGGCGCTGTCGATCGTCGCGCTGTTGATAGGCCCTTATCTAGGGGCGGCGTTCACGGCGGTGCTGGGCTCGAGCGACAGCTTCATGAGCTTCGTGCAGCGCAAGGCGCTCCCCGTACGGGTGGACGGCGAGAGCTTCGCGTTCGCCGGGGCGGCGGCCGCCTTTTCGTTCGTCGTGTACTTAATCCCGGTATTCCTTGCGACGCGCTTCAGCATCGTGGATCAGAAGCGCGCCTCCGCCCGCGGCAACCGCGCCTCCGTCTGGCATAGATTCGGGTTGGACGCGGTGCTGCTTGCAGTTTCGTTATACGGATTATATACGTTCCGCAAGCGCGTAGCGGAGATGACGGCGCTCGGTCTCGACGCCGGCGCCATCGCGACCGATCCGCTGTTGTTCGCGGTGCCGTCGATGTTCATCCTCGGCTTCGGCCTGGCGCTGCTGCGGTTGTATCCATGGTTCGTGAAGCTCGTCTACTGGATCGGGAAGTCGCGATGGACGGCGTCGCAGTATTCCTCGCTGCTGCAAGTCGGCCGCCGAAGCCGGCAGTACGAGCTGTTCATGATGTTCCTGGTCTTGACCGTCGGAACGGGGCTCTACAGCGCCAGCGCCGCGAGAACGATCAACGGGAATATGGAGGACCAAATTTGGTACGCCCAAGGCGCCGACGTCGTGCTGCGTCAGGATTGGGTCGACGATGCGCCGCCCCCCGCAGGTCCGGGGATGGAGGCGCCGCCGCCGGTCAGCGATCGGATCAATTATCTCGAGCCCGATTTCGGCGTGTTCTCGTCGCTGCCCGGCGTTCGGAGCGCCGCTCGCGTCTTCACGAAGGAGAAAGCCGTCGTATGGACGCAGGAGGAGAACGTTCAAGCCCGCTTGATCGGGATCCATACCGACGAGTTCGGAATGACGTCATGGATGAAGGACGGATTGCTGCCCTACCATTTCTACGAATATTTGAATCTGATCGCGCCGGATCCGAGAGCGGTGCTCGTCTCGAGGTCGATGGCGGAGGCGTTCGAGCTGACGCCCGGCGACGTCATCGACGTCGGTTGGAGCGACACGTCGCGCATGCAAGCGACGGTGTACGGAACGATCGATTACTTCCCGACGTTCAATCCGAACCCGGCCGGGGCGGAGGCGAATCCCGACGCGCCGAAGCCGTACCTCGTCGTCGGACATCTCGAGACGATCCAGAACGAGCTGGCGCTGGAGCCGTACGACGTCTGGATCGACGTCGCGTCGCCGGACGACCGGGAGGCGTTATATGCGGCGATCGGCGAAAAGCGAATTCAACTCGTCTCGCTCGTCGATACGAACGAGCTGGTCGCGGACAGCCGGAGCGATCCGTTCCGGATGGCGATGAACGGCGTCATGAGCCTTGGTTTTCTGTTGTCGCTCGCGATCACGCTGGTCGGGTTCCTCTTGTATTGGGTGCTGGCGCTGCAGGGGAGAACGCTGCAATTCGGCATTTTCCGAGCGATGGGCTTAACGTTCCGCAATATCGTCGGCATGCTCGGCACCGAGCAGCTGCTCACGTCGGGCGCGGGCTTCGCGATCGGTCTGTTGTCCGGCGCGACGGCCAGCTACTTGTTCGTGCCGCTGTTTCAGCTGTCGTTCGACCCGGGGCGCGTCGTGCCGCCGTTCCAGGTGATGATCGAAGCGCAGGATACGACGCGGCTGCTGCTCTTCATCGCCGCGATGCTCGTCGTCGCGCTGATCGCGTTGGCGGCGTCGCTGCGCAGGGTCAAGCTGCATCAAGCGCTCAAGCTGGGCGAGGATTAACGGGGAGGAGGCGTGCCGGGTGATCAAATGCGAGAACTTGGTCAAAATCTATAAGACGTCCGACCTGGAGGTCGTCGCGCTGCAAGGGCT
This sequence comes from Paenibacillus antri, assembly GCF_005765165.1. NCBI lineage: Bacteria > Bacillati > Bacillota > Bacilli > Caryophanales > Paenibacillaceae > Paenibacillus > Paenibacillus antri. The sequence continues at coordinate 116,812 of NZ_VCIW01000005.1, forward strand.
GGATCTCACGATCGAGCAAGGGGAGCTGACGGCGATCATCGGCAATTCGGGCAGCGGGAAGTCGACGCTCCTCAATATGCTGGGCGGGCTCGATCGTCCGTCCGCGGGCCGGCTCTGGGTGGACGGGAAGGACATGCTGAAGTTCAGCGAACGGGAGCTGACGCGATATAAGAAGGAGACCGTCGGATTCGTGTGGCAGAACAAAGCGCGGAATCTGATTCCGTACTTAACGGCGAGGGAAAACGTGGAAATCCCGATCCTGCTGAAAGGCCGGCGAAAGCGGCTTCGCGCCATGGAGCTGCTCGAGGCCGTCGGCATGTCCCATCGCCGGGACAATCGCCTCGACCAGTTGTCCGGCGGGGAGCAGCAGCGCGTCGCGATCGCGATCGCGCTCGCCAACCACCCGAAGCTGCTGCTCGCGGACGAGCCGACCGGTTCGGTCGATACGAAAACCGCGGCGCTGATCATGGAGCTGTTCAACCGATTGAATCAAGAATTGGGGCTGACGATCGTGATCGTCACGCACGACCAGCAGCTGGCGAAGCAGGTGAGCCGCGTCGTCGCGATTCGGGACGGGCGAACGTCGAGCGAGCTCGTTCGTCGCGCTTCGTACGCCGAACGGCTGGCCGAGATGGAGCAGGAAGCAGCGACGACGTCCGCGGTCGAAGACTCGCACGAGGAATACGTCGTCATGGACGGCGCGGGCCGCATCCAAGTGCCGGCCAATTATCTCGAGGCGCTCGGCCTTGCGGGAAGCAACCGGATCAAGCTGCAGCTCGAGGGCGACCGAATCGTGATGACGTCTCCGGCCGGCAAGCCGGAAGCATAAAGCAAGCAAAGGAAAGGCGCGCCCGTTCGCCGCGAAGGCGGGCGGGCGTCATTTTCATACTGGACGTCTCCGGTGGAATGGCATATAATGGGGTATGTAAACGTTAACACATCCGAGTCGAAACGAAGGTGCGTTGCATGCCGAAGAAGCTGACGGTGAAGGATGTCGCTCGCGAAGCCGGAGTCTCGACCGCTACGGTATCCAGAGTGCTGAACCGCACCGGATACGTCAGCGAGTCGGTGCGGGACCAAGTGCTCGGCGTCGTGGACCGGCTGAAGTACCAGCCGAACTCGATCGCGAGAAGCTTGAAACAAGAGAAGAGCTACACGATCGGCATCGTCATTCCCGACATGACGAACCCGTACTTCATGACGATCGCAAGACATATCCAGAGGCGATGCATGAGCGCCGGATACCATCTGCTGTTCATGGATTCCGAGGAGGATGCCGGGAAGGAGAGCGACGCGCTCGACCTGTTGATGGAGAAGCGGGTGGAAGCGATCGTGCTCGCGGGCACCGACCGCAATCGAGAGAAGCTCGAGTCGATACGCGCGAACGGCACGGCGCTCGTATTGATCGACCGGCGCATCGACGGCGTCGACGCGGACATCGTCTGCGAGGATAACGCGAACGTCACGTTCCGAGCGGTATCCGAGCTGCTCGACCGAGGACATACTCGGATCGGCGTCATCGCGGGTCCCGAGGGGATCGTCACGGCGAGGGAGCGCTACGAGGGCATTGCGGCGGCGCTGCGGGAAAGACATGCGAAGCTGGACCCCGCATTGGTGTACGAGGGCGACTATACGAGAGAATCCGGCCGCGGTGCCGTCCGCTCCTTATTGGCGGCGTCGCCTCCGCCGACCGCCGTCGTTTCGTGCAACAACGAGATGACGTACGGATTTTACCTCGGCTTGCAGGAGGCCGGCATCGACACGGCTTCCGTCGAAGTCGTCTCGTTCGGCGATCTGGAGTTTTCTCCGCTGTTTCGGCAGCGCCTCACGGTCATCAAGCAAGACCCCGTATGGATCGGGACCACCGCAGGCGAAACGGTGCTGGCCCGAATATCGGAGCCGAGCCTCGAGAAGGTTACAAAAATAAGAATACCTTCGGTAGAGGCGAAGTCGTAATTTTTTTTCGATGATGTGTAAACGATTACACATACATGCAATCATTTTCCCTGGGAGGAATGGACTTATGACGAACGAACCAATCATTCGCAACCGCTTGCAAGGGGAGATGCCGAAGATCGGCATTCGCCCGATCATCGACGGTCGCCTCGGCGGCATCCGGGAATCGCTCGAGGAGCCGACGATGAAGATGGCTGAGGCGTGCGCGAGATTTCTGTCCGAGCATCTGCGTCACTCGAACGGTCTGCCGGTAGAGTGCGTCGTTGCGGACACGACGATCGGCGGCGTCGCGGAAGCGGCGCGTACGGCTGAGAAATTCCGCAAGGAAGGGGTCGGCGTCACGATCTCGGTGACCCCTTCCTGGTGTTATCCGCTCGAGACGATCGACACCGACCCGCACATGCCGAAGGCGATCTGGGGCTTCAACGGCACCGAGCGGCCGGGGGCGGTCTACCTCGCGTCCGCGCTCGCCGCGCATAACCAGAAGGGGATTCCGTCGTTCAGCATCTACGGCCGCGACGTGCAGGATATCGGCGACGAGACGATTCCCGAGGACGTGCAGGAGAAGCTGCTCCGGTTCGCGAAGGCGGGTCTCGCCGTCGCGACGATGCGCGGCAAGTCGTATTTGTCGCTCGGCGGCGTCTCGATGGGCATCGCCGGCTGCATCGTTGACGAGAGCTTCTATCAGGACTACCTCGGCATGCGCAACGAATACGTCGACATGACGGAGTTCGTCCGGCGGATGGAGCGCGGCATCTACGACCGCGACGAGTACGCCAAGGCGCTCGCTTGGACGAAGGAGCATTGCCGCCTCGGCGAAGACGTCAATCCGCCGGAGCTGACGCGGACCGCCGAGCAGAAAGAGCAGGATTGGGAGACCGTCGTGAAGATGGCGCTCATCGCGCGCGATCTGATGATCGGCAACCCGAAGCTGGCGGAGATGGGCTTCGGCGAAGAGGCGCAAGGGCATAACGCGATCGCCGCAGGCTTCCAAGGACAGCGGGCTTGGACGGATCACTTCCCGACGGGCGACTTCTTAGAGGCGATCCTCTCGAGCTCCTTCGATTGGAACGGGATTCGCGAGCCGTTCATCATGTCGACGGAGAACGATAACCTGAACGCGGTGACGATGCTGTTCGGCCATCTTTTGACGGACCGTGCGCAAATCTTCGCGGACGTGCGCACGTATTGGAGTCCGGAAGCGGTGAAGCGCGTTACCGGCCATACGCTCGAAGGTACGGCGGCCGGCGGCGTCATTCACCTGATCAACTCCGGACCCGCGGCGCTGGACGGCACGGGCGAGCAGAAGTACGCGGACGGACGCCCGACGATGAAGCCGTTCTGGGACGTTACCGACGGGGACGTCGAAAGCTGCCTCGCCGCGACGAAGTGGTGCCCCGCGGTCGACTTCTTCCGCGGCGGCGGATATTCCACCGACTTCACGACGCGCGGCGGCATGCCGATGACGATGGCGCGGCTGAACCTGATCAAAGGCGTCGGTCCGGTGCTGCAAATCGCCGAGGGGCATTCCGTCGAGCTTCCGCAGGACGTACATGACGCGCTCGATCGGCGATCGAACCCGACGTGGCCGACGACGTGGTTCGTGCCGAACCTGACGAGCGATCCGGCGTTCAAGGACGTCTACGCCGTCATGAACAACTGGGGCTCCAACCATTGCGCGGTCAGCTACGGCCATGTCGGCGCCGACTTGATCACGCTCGCGTCGATGCTGCGCATTCCGGTATGCATGCACAACGTGCCGATCGAGCGCCTGTTCCGCCCGAGCGCTTGGACCGCGTTCGGAGCGAACGAGCCGACGGGCGCCGATTATCGCGCCTGCGCGGCGTACGGTCCCTTGTATAAATAATCGCAGCATCCCCCGCGCGGAGAAGATTTCCGCGCGGTTTTTTTATGACTGACCAATGAATTGACAAGGGTCTCGGCGGAATCATGATTTTCATGGATGGTGACCAATTCGTGAAGAGAAACGAAGCACTGAATGTTGTCCGAGGAGCGTCAGACAAATAAGTTCGCTGAAAAGCGACAACATCTTCTCCCGAAGGAAAATACGCATCTGCTTTTCGGCTTCAAGTTGTTCAAAAAATGGAATTTGACAGTATGGATAATACGATTTATATTGTGGATATGTTTGATCGGCGATAAAACTTGTCGTCAAATATGGGCGGTATTATGGAGCGATATTCATGGTTGCAAATCGTTCTACTAATCGGCCTTCATCAGAAGTCAGACTCTAATAAGGGATGTGGAAAAATGACATTAAGATCTTATTTAAAATATCTTTTGTGGATTGTTTACGCTTCATCATTAAACCGTTGATCAAGAGGATTGTGTTTAGTTGGAGCGGAATTCCGTAGAATGAACTTGTTTAAATTAGAAACCATAACTAAAACAGGAGGGAATTTATATGAAATCAATTCTTTTCGATCAATTGGACAACGTCAGAATTCAAACACTGCAAGCGATGGAGGGCGCCACGGAGGAGCTCGTAGATCGCATTCCATTTGGTTTCCGCAATAATATTCGTTGGCAACTCGGGCACATCTATACCGCTACGGAAATCTTGGCATTTAAGCAATCGAATCTTCCGATGATTCTGCCGGAGGGTTTTATTGAACGGTTTATTCCCGGAACGTCGCCGCTGGACGATAAAGCGAAATCGGCCCCTCTGCCGACGTTACAGCAGTTGGAGAGCTTGTTGAAGGAGCAACCGAAGAGAATTCGCGAGGCGCTGGGTAACCGCCTGAACGAAAGCGTGCCGACCTTCACAACGTCAACGGGATTCGGTTTGCAAACTCCTGAACAGTCGCTCCGTTATCATATGTATCATGAAGGATTGCATTTCGGGATCGTCTCGGTTTACAAAAGATTGTTATCCCAGTAATCATGCGAAAGAATAAATATAGATGCAGATTCGCAACGAATCCCGTCCGGTGTCAAACAAGATCGCCGAGGATTTGAATGTCAAACGCGAATCCCCGCAAATGATTTGCATTAAAAATAAATCAAAATACTGGACTGCCTCCCACTGTTCGGTCACGAAAGCGCATATGACCGCAGTTCTGGACTAACGGCGTAGCAACAGAAAATGACTATGCCAAGGCAACCCGCGGCAATATCGAGAACTGAGTAAAGCAAACGTACACCTATGAGGCTGATCAGCCCATGGTTAGCAATTTCATCAGCTACGCAATAGGCTTTGAACTGGCCTCTTTCCTTGCTGCGACCACCGCATGTTCCTCGCACCAACAACGACCGCGAACGTTTTTTTCAGAAGAACAAAACACGTCATCGGCGAAAGACAGAATAGAGAAGGCTGGAACGACGAATATAACATTCGTTCCGGTGAGTTTGTCGTGTTCGTCGATGACGCCTTCCTTCAGCAGGACGTCCTTAACTGCCTTCGAGCTTCAATTACAAAGGTTTTGTATGTTAATAGGTTAGTTGTAGTTTTTTTCGACCGACGGACAGAAAACATCGCCTCCTTACGAACGTTGTAAGGACCCGCATTCCGCGGAAAGAAGGAGGCGCTGTTGATGAAAGTGTTGGTAGCCGACGACGATCCGAACGTATGCGAAATTATCCGCATCTATTTCGAGCAACAAAACATCGAGCTGCTGGAAGCATACGACGGCGCGGCGGCGCTCGAGCTCGTCGAGAAGGAAACGCCGGACCTCGTCATTCTCGACGTCATGATGCCGAAGATGGACGGCTACGAGGCTTGCCGAGAAATCTTGAAGCGGCGGGACGTGCCGATCATTATGCTCACCGCCAAAGGGGACGAGTTCGACCGCGTGCTCGGTCTCGAGTTAGGCGCGGACGATTATATGACGAAGCCGTTCAGCCCGCGGGAGCTCGTCGCCCGCATGAAGGCGATCTTCCGCCGCGTGCAGCCGCGGCAAGCGGCGAACGGGGAAGAGGCGGGGAAATCGGCCGCATACGAATTCGAAGGGCTGTCCGTCCATCCGGACCGCCGGGAAGTGCTGTCGGGCGGAGAGCGCGTGTCGCTGCGGCCGAAGGAGTTCGATCTGTTGGCGCATCTGGCGAAGTCGCCCGGCACCGTGTTTACGAGAGAACAGCTGTTAGAGCTCGTCTGGGGATACGATTTTATCGGCGACATCCGTACCGTCGACGTGCACGTCAAGAACGTACGCAAGAAGTTGAATCAGCCCGACCGAGAGTATATTCATACCGTGTGGGGCGTCGGCTATAAATTCGAGGCGCCGCGATGAGGAAGCTCGGCATGAATAAGACGATCTTCCGCCGTCTGCTCCTCGGCAATCTGGCGATCGTGCTGCTCGGCCTCGGCGCGGTCGGCATCGCCATCTCTATGATGGTGAAGGGATACTTATACGACGTAACGCAGCAGGAGCTGCTTCGCAAGGCGAAGAAGGTCAATCTATCGATTCAAGAATTTCAAACCGCTGACGAAAATATGTTGGCGCTGCTGACGTTCCTCGACCAGACGTTCGATACCCGCATCTGGATCTTCAACGACCGCGGCGAAATTATCGCCACGTCGACGCAGGACGAAGTGTCCGTAGGGAAGTCCGTGTCGGGAACGATCGCGGAACGCGTCATGCAAGGGAACGCGGTGAGCGACGAGCTCCACTTCGAAGGATTGACGGAACCGATGCTCTCGGTCGCCGTTCCGTGGGGGAAGGAAGACGCGTTATACGGCGGCATCGTGCTCCATGCGCCCGTCAACGGCGTCACGCATGCGATCGTGCAGGTGAGAGAGACGATCCTCTGGGTCACCTTGTTCGGCATGTTAATTTCGATCGCGATCGTGTTGTATTTGTCTCGGTCGATCTCGAGGCCGCTGCAGCATATCGCGAGGACCGCGGCGGAAATCGGCATGGGACAGTACGACCGGAGGCTCGAGGCGGACGGCGCGGACGAAATCGACGACCTGGCGTCCTCGATCAATTCGCTGGCCGCGAAGTTGGAACGCATGGACGAGGAGCGTCGCAAGTCGGATCGAATGCGCGACGACTTCCTCGCGAATTTGTCGCATGAGCTGCGCACGCCGTTGACCGCGATGCAAGGCTTCTTGGAAGCGCTGCAAGACGGACTCATTCCGGAAGAAGGCCGAGAGAAATATTACGACGTGATGTACCAAGAGACGCACCATATGACGCGGCTCGTCGACGACCTGCTCGATCTGATGAAGCTGGAACGGGAAGAAGTGGCTATCGATCGGCATCCGCTCGACGTCGCGCCGCTGCTGCGGAAGGTGGCGTTCAAGTTCGAGCCCGACGCGAGGGAGCGCGAGCTGGATCTGCGGGTAGAGGCGGACGACGCGCTGCCGAAGGCGTACGCGGACGGCGACCGCTTGGAGCAGATCGTGGCGAATCTCGTTCGCAACGCGGTCAAGTTTACGGATCGCGGCTACATCCTGCTGAAGGCGTACGCGGAGGAGGACAAGGTCGTCCTCGAGGTGACCGATACGGGCGTCGGCATCTCCGAAGCGGATCAAGCCCGGATCTGGGAACGATTCTTTAAAGCGGATCGCGGGCGTTCCCGGAAAAATAAAGGGGCGGGTCTCGGCCTCGCCATCGTGAAGGAGCTCGTAGAGCGGCACGAAGGAACGATCGAGGTGGACAGTCGATTGGAGCAAGGCTCGACGTTCCGGGTCAGAATTCCCGCGTACCGGGATCCTTCGGAAGTCGTCGTCGCGAAGATCGGCGAATCCTCCGTTCATCGAACGAACATATTTCTTCATAAAAAGTTCCCGAACCGAAAATCGAACGATCATACGTTTCCGGTACAGTAAAGGAGTACCAAAGAACACCGAAAACAATGATCGAAGGGAGAGGTTCGGAATGAAAAAGAAAACGTGGTTGACGGCGCTTGCGATCGCCGTTATGTCGATGGGGTTATTGATCGGGTGCAGCGGCGAGGGCGGCGAGCCGGCGATGGACGCGCCGGCGGGAGACCAGCCGATGGAGCCGGGCATGACCGCGCCGGAAGCGACGGAGACGCCGGAAGCGACCGACGCGCCCGAGGCGTCCGAGGAGACGACGGCGCCGGAAGCGGAGACGTTGCCGGAAGCGGCAGAATAACGCGAACGACACATACGTATCCCCATGAACCGAAAGAAGAAGCTCCAGGGCGCCGCCGCGCCGCTGGAGCTTCTTCTTTGTAGACGACCGACCCTCGTGAACAGCGAAAACCGCCAGGCTATGAGAAGCCTGGCGGTCGTTCTTTCGATTACAATACGTTCCGCGCCGTTACGTAATGATCGGACCAATAGTTCGAGTTGATGTCCGATATGCCGACCCCGTCGAAGATCGGAGACGCATGGATGAAGTCGCCGCCGCCGATGTACAGGCCGACGTGGTTAATGCTGCCGTTGTCGTTCGTGTCGAAGAAGACGAGATCGCCCGGCTTCAAATTCGATTTCTTGACGTATGTACCTTCCTTCGCTTGCTGGCGGCTCGTCCGCGGCAGCTCGATGTCGTGCTTGCGGAAGATCAGCTGCATGTAAGAAGAACAATCGGCGTATTTGTTGTTCGTATTCCAGGGCTCCGCACCCCATTTGTAATCGAAGTCGCCTTTGTAGGACTTCGCGGTCTTCACGATCGCGCTCTGGCTCGCGGACGACGTAGAACTGCCCGTGCCGGCGCCGCCTTCGTAATCCGTATACTTTTCGTTAGAGGATATGTATCCGACCGTGCCGCCCTTCGTCTGCACCTTCAGCCAATAGTCTCCCGATTCGGCAAGAACGCGGATGTCTTCGCCGCGATTCAGCATGCGGATGATTTTGCTCGACGTGCTCGGTTGGGTTCGCATGTTGACCCCGGACGACACTTCCGTGCTGTAACGGTCATAGTCCGTATATTTTTCGTTGTCCGATATGTATCCGGTCGTGCCGCTCTTCGTTTGGATCTTTAACCAATTGCCGGACGCTTCCCCGAGAACATGGATGTCTTCGCCGCGATTCAGCATGCGAATCACCTTGCCAGACAAACTAGGCTGGGTCCTCATGTTCACGCCGTACTGAACTTCCGTCTCGTAACTCGTTGCCGCCGAAGCGGATGTTGCCAATATTGCGGATCCTACTACCGATGCGAGGAATATCATGGTTTTTCGCATCCTGATCACCTCCATAACCAGAATACCCCACGCTTGTCCGGCTCGGGGAGGGGCCAAATGTTGGGATTCGAGCAGAATGCGCATAAATTCGGCGCATTTCGTTATGCCTCCGGTCGTCCGAACGGCAGCAAACGTCGTTGACGCGCCGACGGATATGGTAAACTAGGAGGAACGAAGAAGAGGAAAGGATGACGGCACATGTACGAGCATATCGTCGTATTCAAATTTCGGACCGAGCTGCCCGCGGCGCAGGAGGAGAGCCTGCTGACGCAGCTGCGGTCGTTCCAGGGACGCATTCCCGGCATCGTCTCGATGAGCGCGGGACGGAACGTTACGCACGAAACCGAGAACATCCATGGGTTTACGATCGGGCTGCGCATCACGTTCGAGGATCATGCCGCCTTGATGGCTTACGGACCGCATCCGGCGCATCAAGCGTTCGTCGCCTCGTTGGACGGCCTCGTCGATCAAGTCGTCGTCGTGGACTACGAGATCGGGAAAGAGACGAGCCGCGCATGAAGCTGACGCCGGAGGAGATCGAATCGCGGCTGGCGCCTCTGGCCGGGTGGCGTCGGGAGGATGAGAAGTGGATCGTCAAGAAATACCGCTTCTCGTCGTATCTTGACGGGATCGCCTTCGTCGCCCGGGTCGCCGCGGAAGCGGAAAGGCTCGATCATCATCCGTTCATCGCGATCGAATACAAGCTGATTACGCTCCGGTTGACGTCTTGGCATGCCGGCGGACTGACCGCGCTCGACTTCGAGGCGGCCGAAGCTTTCGATCGAGCGGCTTGGGCGCCCCCGGGGGCGTAATCGTTTTCGGAAAATGGGTTGACAGCGTCATCTTCGTTCGATACAGTAAAATTACGCTTAATTCCCAGTCGACATCCGTTCGACGGGAAGCGGGGGAACCAATGTACGTGGGGCGAATCGTTCCGAAGTTTGGACCGTAGGGAACCATCTAATCCCGAGCCCGGCAGCTAACCTCGTCAGCAGGAGATGGGTCGATTTCTATTGCCTACTTAGCTTATACATGCCGAGACCCGATTCCGTTCGGGCATTCGTGCGTCCATACGACCCCGTTCGTACCTCCGCTGGCGAGACATGTCTTTATCATGTCGTCGGCGGAGTTTTTTTTGCGTATCCGCCGGCGGCCGCTACTTCGAATCGAGGAGGAATGCGCATGGCTCAGCCGAAATACATCACCGACATCGACAAGCTCGAAGCGATCCCGGAAGAAGAAAGAAGTCGATTGAAGCGGATCACGGAGAAGTTCGTGTTTCGCGTGAACGACTATTACTTAAAGCTGATCGACTGGAACGATCCCGAGGACCCGATTCGAAAGCTCGTCATTCCGAACGAGGGAGAGCTGCTCGAATACGGGCGTTGGGACGCTTCCGACGAGGATACGAATTACGTGGTACCCGGCTGCCAGCATAAGTACCGGTCCACGGCGCTCTTGATCGTATCCGAGGTGTGCGGCGCGTATTGCCGGTACTGCTTCCGCAAACGGCTGTTTCGTGCGGACGTGAAGGAAGCGATGTCCGACGTCGAGCCGGGACTCGCGTATATCGCGGCTCATCCCGAAATCAACAACGTACTGCTGACCGGCGGCGACAGTCTCATTCTTGCGACACCGAAGCTGAAATCGATCTTGGAGCGGCTTCGCGCCATTCCGCACGTCAAGATCATTCGCCTCGGCTCGAAGCTGCCCGTCTTCAATCCGATGCGCATCTACGAGGATCCGGAGCTGCTCGAGACGATACGCGCCCACTCCACGCCCGAACGCCGCATCTACGTCATGGCGCATATCAATCACCCTCGCGAGATTACGCCCGAGGCGAAGCTCGGGTTCGAAGCGCTGCATCAAGCGGGCGCGATCGTCGTCAACCAAACGCCCGTGCTGCGGGGGATCAACGACGATCCGGCGGTGCTCGGGGAGCTGCTCGACAAGTTGAGTTGGGCGGGCGTGACGCCGTATTATTTCTTCGTCAATCGCCCCGTCGCCGGCAATTCGGACTTCGTCCTGCCGCTCGAGCGGGTGTACCGGATCGTCGAAGAGGCGAAGGCGCGCACGTCGGGGCTCGGCAAGCGGGTTCGTCTTTCGATGAGCCATACGTCCGGGAAGATCGAAATTCTCGCGATCGAAGGCGGGAAGGCGTACCTGAAATACCATCAATCGCGCGACGGCGCCTACGGAAAGTTTCTAACGCTCGATTGCCCGAGCGACGCGGCTTGGTTCGACGATCTGCCCGGCAACGAACGGTATTGGAAGCGGCCGGCCAAGCGCACGGACGCGGTCGTCTCGGTCAACGAGCTGCCGGATGTGCCTCGTCGGGCGGCGAAAATCGCAAAATAATCGCAAACGGCTCGCTCCTCGGTAGTTCGAGGAGGCGAGCCTTTTTTCTTCACCGAAGGAGAATAGCCGCGCGCCGTTAGGTAAAAATACCGATCATACCGAAGATTCCCAACCGAGGTGAACGTTAGATGAATCATGCCACGTTGGCGGCGCACGAGTCGCTCGATCTCCATGAGACGCTGAATCTCAAGACGCTTTGTTTGGCGAAGTCGAAATTAATGCAAGGGCTTGTCTTCGACCAAGAGCTGCGAGCTTTGATGCAAAAGGACGTCGAACAAAGCCTGAAGGCGCTCGCCGACCTGCAGGCGCTATACGAGAAGGCGCCGTTCCGGACTCCCGTACCGGATATCCGGCCGACTCCGATCCTAGACGGAAGGTGAAAGGTGACTTCACTCCATGAATCAAGATTATCTTGATCCGATCAACGCCCTCGGCATGCCGGAGCTGGCGGATATGACGTTCGCCATGGATTTCCTCGTCCGAGCGAAGGACGGCGTCCGCAATAGCGCCGCCGCTTTGACGGAAGCCGCTTCCCCGGAAGCGCGCGCGCTGCTGCGGAATCAGCTTCGCGAAGCGCTCGCGCTGCATCAAGAAATTACGGAATTGATGGTTCGCAAAAGATGGTTCCATCCGTACGAGCTCGGCGAGCAATACAAGCTGGATCAGCTGTCGGCGAAAAATACGTCGATGATCGGCGGCATGAAGCTGTTCCGGGACGACGCGACGAGAAAAGGGATGTTCGACCGCCTGCCGGACGAAGGTCTGAGAGGAGATCAAGCATGAAAGCCGTTACGTATCAGGGCGTCAAAAATATCGCGGTGAAAGAAGTCCCCGATCCGAACATCGTAAAGCCAGACGACATGATTATTCGAGTGACGAGCAGCGCGATCTGCGGCTCGGACTTGCATCTGCTCCATGCGATGATTCCGAACCTGCCGGAGGATTACGTTATCGGGCACGAGCCGATGGGCGTCGTCGAGGAAGTCGGTCCCGGCGTGACGAAGCTGAAGAAGGGCGACCGAGTCGTCATCCCGTTCAACGTCTCCTGCGGTGAATGCTTCTATTGTAAAAATCAGTTGGAGAGCCAATGCGATAACTCGAACGAATACGGAGAGATGGGCGGTTTCTTCGGATACTCGCATACGACGGGCGGTTATGCCGGAGGGCAGGCGGAATATTTGCGCGTGCCGTTCGCCAACTTCACCCACTTCAAGATCCCCGACGACAGCGAAGCGGAAGACGAGAAGCTGGTTTTGATCGCGGACGCGATGACGACCGCCTATTGGACCGTGGACAACGCCGGCGTGAAGGACGGCGACACGGTTATCGTACTCGGCTGCGGACCGGTGGGGCTGTTGGCGCAGAAGTTTTGCTGGCTCAAGGGAGCGAAGCGCGTCATCGCGGTCGACTATGTCGGCTATCGGCTGGAGCATGCGAAACGCACGAATCGGGTAGAGATCGTCGATTTCGAATCGAAGGAGCATATCGGCGAATATTTAAAGGAGCTGACGAGCGGCGGAGCGGACGTCGTCATCGACGCGGTCGGCATGGACGGCAAGATGACCGACCTCGAGTTTCTCGCGACGGGCATGAGGCTGCAAGGCGGCGCGCTTGGCCCGCTCGTCATCGCATCGCAAGCGGTGCGCAAGGGCGGCACCATTCAGATTACGGGCGTGTACGGCGGAAGGTACAACGGGTTCCCGCTTGGCGATTTGTTTCAGCGCAACGTCAACATTCGTTCCGGTCAAGCGCCCGTCATCCATTACATGCCGTATATGTACGAGCTGATCGCTTCGGGGAAGGTGGACCCGGGCGACATCGTTACGCATAAACTTCCGCTTCAAGACGCGAAACGCGGGTACGAGGCGTTCGATACGAAGACGGACGACTGCATTAAGGTTATTTTAAAGCCGTAATCATATTCGCCGAGGATACAGGAGGTTCGAAAAAGGATGCAGCAAGGTTACGCATTACACGAAACGCTGGAGGTGCACGAGCTGGCCGCGTCCCGGACGGTCGGCTTGACGAAGTCGAAGACGATGAAGGCGCTCGTGTCCGACGACGCGTTGAAACAACTTATGCAAGCGGACGTCGAGCTGTCGACGCGCCATCTGGAGGAGCTCCGCGACATTTTGAAGAAAGCGAAACGGTAGGGAGGGTCCGACCGATGAATTTTATATTGGAGAAGCTCACCGGCCTCGGTTCGTTGACCGATCAGGTGGTCGCGATGGATTTCTTGAACACGGTAAAGAGCGGGGTGCGCAATTACGCGATGGCGATCACCGACACGGTCACCCCGGAAATCAAGGCGACCTTGTCACGGCAGCTGGAGGAGTTGATCGACCTTCACGAACGCGTCGCGACGTATGCGACGGAGAAGGGGATCTACCATCCCTGGAACGTCACCGAGCAGCTCGAGGTCGATTTGAGCAATATCGAGTTGGCTTTGAAGGCGCCTACGCTGTAAGTGCGATAAACGTCCCGAAATCGGGACGTTTTTTTGAAATCCATTCGCTCGGGAGGAATCCGCTGGGCATGAATACGCAAGCGAAAATCACCGCGCTACAATTGTATTTCATCATGATGCTTTCGATCGGCGTCACCAACCATGTATTGTTGGCGCCCGTTCTATTATCCGTCGCCAAGCGGGACGCATGGGTCGGTTCGATCGCAGCCGTCGTTCCTTCGGTTCTGTTCGCCATAATCCTGACTTACGCCGCCCGTAAGACGGGGGATGCAGGGGCGTTAGAACGATTGCGGAGCCGCTTCGGGCCATTCGTCGCTTCGATCGCCGGCGCCGCGGCGGCCGGGTATGCGTTCTTGCTGTTGGTCGTAACGCTCAAAGACGTCGCCACGTGGACCCGCGTCTCGTATTTGCCGATGACGCCGCTGTCCGCGATCGCATTCGTCTTCGTGACGATCTGCGCGTTCGCCGCGAATGCGGGAATCCGGGCGATCGCGATTTGTTCCGGCCTCCTGCTGCCGATCGTCATCGTACTAGGGGATTTCGTGGCCGCCGTAAACTTTCAATTCAAGGATTATTCGCTCCTTTTCCCTTTGTTTACGCATGGCTACGTACCAGCCGGGAAAGCGGCCCTCTACACGTTCGCAGGCACGATGGAGTTGAGTTTGATGCTCTTCCTCCAACGCCATGTATCGACGGCGGTCGGGTATCGGGGGATGATCGTCCTCTGCGCCGTCTTGGTCTTTCTCGCGACCGGCCCGCTTATGGGCGCGATCGCCATCTACGGTCCGTTCGAGTCGGCGGAGCTTCGGTATCCCCCCTTCGAGCAATGGCGCATGGTTTCCTTAGGGAAGTTCATAACGCACCTTGACTTTTTATCCATTTTCCAATGGTTGTCCGGTGCGTTCATTCGCTTGTCGCTATTTATTTTTCTGATCGCGGACGTTTGTTTTCGAGAGGATGGGAGAAAGCGGCGCGCGATGATCGTGCTGACCTCGGCTGCGGCGTTGGCGACGGCGACGTTGCTGCCGATCGGGGATATCGAACTGTTCCGGTTCCTCCTTAAAGAATATTTCCCGATATCGATCGGATTCTCCGCTATCTTGTTCGCGATCGTCTTGGCATCGGTCTGGTTCGGCAAGCGGAACGAGGCGGGGGGAGTCGACAACCGATGAATGAAGAGACGGTAAGGGAATGGTTCGCCGGTTCGGGAGACGTCCGGATTTCCGCGAATTGCATGGGCGAAGGACAGGAGAGCCAGACGGTCGTCATGGCCTACTGCGAAGGCATGGTCGACCGGAAGCTGCTGAACGAGATCGTCTTCCCGCGGTTGGATTCCGTCTTCCGCGACATCGGCGAAGATCGGACGCTCGCTTCGCTGATCGAAAGCCGGATGGAGGCGCAGCGGCTCGACGGCGGCGCGACGCGGGAGGCGGTCGCTCTGAAAGTGTACTCGGGAGAACTGCTCTTGTCGTTCCCGAACGCCGAATTGCAATACAGCGTATCGATCGCGAATACGCCGCAGCGGAAGCCTGAAGAATCCAGTACGGAAATTTCGATCAAAGGACCACGGGACGCCTTCACGGAAGACGCCGTGATCAACGTCGCATTGGTGCGGAAGCGGTTGAAGAGCGCATCGATGCGCGTCGAGAAATTCACGTTGGGGAGCAGAAGCAATACCTCGGTGTTCTTGTTATACATACACGATATCGCGGAACCGAACGCGTTGCGGAACGTTCGCGAGCGGCTCAAGACGTTCGATACGGACGGCGTCGTCGGCATCGCGCAGCTGGAGGAGGGGTTGACGGGCGCTCCGTATTCGCTTTTCCCGTTGCTCGATTACATCGGTCGGCCCGATTACGCGGCGGCGAGCCTGCTGGCGGGCCGATTCGCGGTCATCGCCGACGGCACGCCGATGGCGCTGATCGGTCCGTGCAATTTAACATCGCTCTTGATCTCGCCGGAGGACGCGCACCTGCCTTTTTATTTCGTGTCGATGGAGCGGGTGCTTCGGATCGTCGGGCTGTTGCTCGCGTTGTTTTTGCCGGGTTTCTGGGTTAGCGTGTCGGCGTTTAACCTGGATCAAATTCCGTTCCCCTTACTAGCTACGATCACGACCGCGCGGATCGGGCTGCCGATCAGCGGTCCGTTAGACTTGTTTCTCATGCTCGCCATGTTCGAGGTGTTCCGCGAGGCAGGCGTAAGGCTGCCGAAAGCCGTCGGCCAAACCGTGGCCGTGGTCGGCGGATTGATCATCGGAGACGCCGCGATTCAAGCGGGCATTACCTCTCCGACGACCCTAGTAGTAACGGCAGTGTCGACCGTGGCCACCTTTACGTTGATCAACCAGACGTTGGTCGGTTCGGTGTCCGTGCTGCGAATCGGCTTATTGCTTATGGCTTCGACGTTCGGGATGTTCGGACTGATCGCCGGAAGCCTCGGGCTGCTACTCTATCTGGCATCTCTGAAATCGTTCGGCGTCCCGTACTTGGCTCCGATCGCGCCGTTCCACAGGAAGGATCTCTGGCAAAGCTTGCTGGCGAAGCCGTGGAAAAACCGAGCGCGTCGGCCGACCTTCTTACATCCTACCGATCCGAAGAGGGGGGGGAAGAGGTGAAACGCGTTGTCGTCATGATCAGCTGTTTCGCTGCGCTGCTGACAGGGTGTTGGGATACGAAGAACATCCAAGACATCAATTATGTCGTATCCGTGGGAATCGATTACAAAGACGAGAGATACGTCGTTTACGCTCAATTGACCGACTTCTCGAATGTCGCCAAGCAGCAGGGGACCCCGAGGACGAATGCGCCGATCTGGGTCGGGAAGGGTGAAGGAGCCACGGTTTCTCAAGCGATACAGTCGTTGTACGAAACCTCGCAGCAACATGTATTTTGGGGCCACGTGTCTTCCTTCGTCTTCACCGAATCGGCATTGCAGCAAGGAATTACGGCGGAAGTCATCGACAATATCAGTCGGTTCCGCGAGATGCGGTATACGCAATGGGCTTACGGCACGAAAGAGCCTATCGAGAAACTATTTACGACGAAACCGTTTTTTAACTTGTCCCCGCTCTCCTCCATATTAAACGAGCCGATGAGCACCTATAACCAATATTCAGACACTCAACCGATACGGCTGCACCGATTCGTCTCCGATCTTCGCGAGCCGGGGAAGACCGTCCTGCTTCCCTCCCTCGGCATCGACGACGAAGTATGGGAGAAGAACAATAAGAAGGACCCGAAGCTGTTCGTCGACGGGTTGTTCGCCATTAAGGGAGACGCCGACGCGATTTGGTTGGAGCTGGCGGAGTTGACGGGATTGATTTGGCTGGATGAACAGACCAAAATATTTATGCTGTCGGTTCCGCTGGAAAGGGAGTCGGAAGTTCAGTTGTCGATGACGAAGCCGAAGGTGCGGACGAAAGCGAGGATGTCGGGCGAGACGCTGTACTTGGATGTCGATCTTCGCATCCGCGGCAGAATCGTCGAGATGATCGGGACGTTCGATCGAGATGCACTGATCAAGAATGCCGAGGAACGGCTCCGCGACGATATCCGAAAAACGTTCGAGTACGCGGCAAGCCGCGGTGTAGACGTCTATCAAGCGGAGCACGAATTGTACCGGGAACGATTCCGGACGTGGAGCGAGGCGACGAGTCGAGGCAAGCATCCTCCCTCGAAGGTGGAACTTGGGGACGTTCGCGCGACGGTAAACCTGACCAATAGCGGAATGTATAAGGCGAAGAGCTCCGATCCGCACGAGTATTGAACCGCGCGCGCCTTCGCGTCCGATCGGCGCCTGGCGTCAAGGAGCGCCGGCGCCGCGCCAAAATAAATCGACGATCCGGTCGGCCAAAGCCTCGACGGCGGGAAACAGGTTTCGAACGGAGGACCGATGTCCCATCATTAACGCGCCGGTATAGAAGTGCGCCAGTAAGTACGTATCCGCCTCCGAAAGCTGTCCGTCCGCCTGAAGCGTCGCGAAGAAGTCGTTCATCGTCATGTGGATGGCGTTCTCCGCGTCGCGGATTTTCTCGATCTGCTTCGGATTCAGATGGTGTTCCGCCTTGGAGATGAACGTTTCCGGATCGGCCGGCACGTTGGACAGGTGAGCGACGGCGATCTCGCGCAATTTATCGACGACGGGCATGCCTTGCCGAAGCAGCTGCTGCACCTTCGCGTTCGCGAAGCGGAGCGATTGGGTCAGCGCATCGGTATAGAGCGCGGCCTTATTTTCGAAATAATAATATACGGTCGCTTTCGTCACTTGGCAAGCTTCGGCGATCTGCTGCAAGGAGATCTTTAACCGATCGACGATCCCATAGTTCTCCTCCAAGCGGTCATACTAAGTTCGCGTCGAGTTTGCGACGACGGGAACCGTTACGCTTGGAGGAGATATTTGTTTTGGCTACCCAACGGAAGAGCATCGATTCGCAATATATCCAGCAGCACCTCGCGAATGAACGGACGTTCCTGGCATGGGTCCGAACCGCGGTCGCTTTGGCGGGTGTTGGTTTCCTGGCGGCCGGAGTCGTGTTTCGGTCCGACGAATACGAATCCCTTGGGCATCTCTTCGCGGTCGTCACGGGAGTCGGGTCCGTGGTGCTTGGCGGATTGATTATCGGATGTGCGACGAGAGAATATTTCATTAATCGGAGGACGATTAACGATTGCAGCTTTCGGGCTCCGAGTTTATCGATCTGGGTCGCGTTCGCGAGCCTGGGGATCATCGATGTGTTATTGATGATACTTGTCGTCTTATTGCTGATCGGGTAGAACGCGAGTACAATGAATCTGACATGTAGGCTTACTGCATCATTCGAAAATTTCAAAAGACAGCGGGTACGCTTCGACTTATGTTTGAAATCCTTTTGCCAACCGAATCCGAGATGCCGATCTATCGGCAAATTTATCGTCAAATCCGGGAGCTGATCGTCAGCGGCCGCCTTCCCGACGGAACGAAGCTGCCTTCCGTTCGCGCCTTGCAAGTTCAACTGAATATTAGCAAGACTCCGATCGAGACGGCCTATCAGATGCTGACGGCGGAGGGGTACGTCGTCAGCAAGCCTCGTTCCGGACTATTCGCGGCAACGCATGGAATCCGGGATGCGGAGCGGGCGGAGGCGGCTGCTCCGAGCCGGAACGCGGCCTGCTCGGAGCAGCCGACGCCGGCCGCGCGTCCCGCCTTCGTCGCGGATTTCGATCCGACCGCGTTGGATTCGGACCTGTTCCCTTGGCGTACATGGATGAAGACGATGAAAGAAGCCATGGAGATGAGAGCGGGGGACATCGGGAAGTACGGCCATCCGCAAGGAGAATTCGAGCTTCGGCTGGCGTTGGCCGATTACTTGCGCCATTCGCGGGGAGTGAACGCCTCTCCGGAACGGATCGCGGTCGGAGTCGGCATGGCGTATAGCATCGGGGTTTTGACGAAGCTGCTGCCCGGTCCGCGGCGCGTCGCGATCGAGGAGCCGGGGTATAATCTGGTGCGGGATCGATTCGAGCTGAACGGCTACGAGATCGTCCCGATTCCGGTCGGCGAAAGAGGGCTCTCTATCGACGCGCTCGAGCGAATTTCGGCTCGGGCGGTGTATGTCACGCCGTCTCACCAATTCCCGACCGGCGTCGTCATGCCGTATCCCGAGCGGCAGCGTCTCCTCGAATGGGCGGTTTTGAACGACGCTTATATCATCGAGGACGATTACGACGGCGAATTCCGGTACCATGGTAAGCCGATCCCTTCCTTGCAAAGCTTGGACGCTCACGGAAGAGTCGTGTACATCGGCACGTTCTCGAAGGCGTTGACGCCGGCTTTGCGCATGAATTACATGGTATTGCCTCCGGATTTGCTGACGCGACTATCCGACCTGCCGCAAGAGATCGTCTATGCCCCTTCGCGCGTCGAACAGTGGGCGATGCGATCGTTTATCGAACAAGGCCATTGGTATCGGCACATTCGCAAAGCTCGCAATGCGTATCGGCGGAAGCATCGTCGGATCATCGATTTAATCCGAGCGGAATTGGGCGATCGGGTCGAGATTACGGGACAAGACGCCGGACTCCACATCCGATTGACCGTCAAGACGGGACGATCGACGGAGGAATTGATCCGACTGGCGGCGGCGGCGGGCGTGAAGGTATACGATTTTCGGAAAATGTGGTTGGCCCCGCCGACCGTTCCTCCCGACGATCCCCAATGTTTCTTAGGCTTCGCTGGAATCGAGGGGGTGGACATGGACATCGGCATTCGCGCTCTTCGTCGGGCGTGGTTTCGAGATTGACGACTTGCTCGCCAGAAACACGCCCGATAGGATAAGCGCGAGGCCGGCCGCCATGCTCCAGCGGATCGTCTCGTTCAACAGCAGCCCTCCCCAAGCGAGCGAAAATACGGGCAGCAAATACGTAACGAGCGTCGCGAACTCCGGACCGCCTGCTTGCACGAGCCGGTAGAACACAATATAAGCGAACCCCGAGCCGAAGACGCCGAGCCCGAGAACCGCGAACGCATGGAGCGGGTCGGCGAGCTTCGCGAACGGAATCGGCTCGAAGAGGAACGCGGCAAGTCCGCTGCCGATCGACGAGAATAACAACGTTCCGAAGGTGGTTTGGTAGACGGTGAGCGTGCTCAACAGACGTCCGGACAGCTGCGACCCTGCGCCGTAGCATAGCGAAGCGAGCATCATGCCGGCGAACCCAAGAAAGTCCACGGACAGAATCGTTGCCGGGTTCATTTCGAGCAGCACGGCTAATCCGACGACCGCCGCGACCATGCCGAGCCATTGCGAGCGGCGGGCAGCGGCGCCGAAGAAGACGATGCCGACGACCAACGACCAGAGCGGGGTCGTGGCATTCAGCGCGGAAGCCATGCCGCTCGCGATTCGCGTTTCGCTGAAGCCGATCAAGGCCCAAGGGATGCAAGTATTAATGAAAGCCATGATCGCGACTCGCCCCCAAGGGAGCCGCTTCCAACCGAACGGCTTGCGCGCAACGATCATGAACGAGGCGACGGCGGCGAGTCCCAGGACGGATCGAAGAAACACGACGGTCCATGGACCGAAGTGTTCGACGAGCACCTTGATGAAGAAATACGATCCGCCCCAGATTTCGGCGAGCAGCAGCAACGCGAGCGATAACGAGCCTCGCATCAGAAGCGCGCTTCTTTCGGGAAAGCGGCAAATAACGTTTTCAATTCCTGAATGATCGCATCGCGATAGCGCGCCCCGTCGTCTTCGCGGTAAAGCTCGCCGATACGTCGATACGTCCGATCCAGATTCGACTTGTACTCGGGGCGGGATTTGTCCGGATTTTCCTTCTTGAAGCGATCCATCGCCGCTTGGATGTAAGCGGGACGCGCGCCCCAACGCCCTAGCGCATCGCCGTCCGCGTTGAGATACACCGCGATCGGCTGCGCGCGACCGCCGTCGGTCAGGAACGAATCCATGACGTCAAGATGCTCCTCCATCGGGAGAATTTCGCCGGGAATGCCGCAGGTTTCCGCAACCCGAAGCAACAGGGGCACGTTCCAGATGACGTCCGGGCACCAATCCGTGCAGAGGATCAGGCAATGGCGAACGTCGGAACGCTCCCGAATGCCCGAGAAGTGCTTTCGGTCCTCTTCGGTATTCCAAGCGAATCGTTCGTATTCGGTAAGAAATCGCCGTTTCGTATTCGGGATCCCGCTAAGCTCCATCGCGCGGATCTGCATCCCGTCTATGAATTCCTGAGGGGACATGCCTTTGCCGATACAATGTTGTAAATTCAATTTTTGGAGGTTCAACTACGTCACGCAACCTTTCGATGTAAGGGATAATTCGAATGTAACGGATAACTGACCATGAAGAAATGGTCAGTACGCTGCGGTTTTCGAAAGACAGATCGACTCGGGGTTAGGTTGGGTGCTAGATCATATGATTTCAACTTAAGATATAGTAAAATGGTTCCATGTCTTATCGGCGAAAAGGAGGAGTGACATGCGGCGTCTTGTCAGAATTACCGACAGCGACTTCTTCGGCGGCGCTCCGGCGTACTTGGATTCGGTTTCCCGGTACGGCGCCAGAGGCGTGTTACTGGATGGACGTTCGTACGTAGGCATGATGTATATGTCCGCCTCGGACTTGTACAAGCTGCCGGGCGGCGGCGTAGACAAGGGGGAAAATCCTCGGGACGCCTTCGTTCGCGAAATATTGGAAGAGACGGGCTTTGAAGCGCAGATCGTACATGAGCTCGGCTGGGCGGAGGAGCATAAGAATCGCAATCGATTCATGCAATATTCTTATTGTTATTTGGCCAGAGCGCTTCGAAATACGGGGAAGACGATGCTTAGCGCCAACGAGCGTAAGCTTGGCATGACAATCGCGTGGCTGGCGCCGTCCGAAGCGTTGGAAGCGATGGAGAACGCGGTACTGCGCAACGACGATTATTCCAAACGGTTCATGCTGACGCGGGATCGAGCGATTTTGGAGCACGCGATGAAGTTGATAGATTAGGAAGCGCGAGCGGGGAGGAGATGGCGGTGCGAGAGTTCGTCGGAAACTGCCGATCGTGCGAGGCGCCGATTTATTGCAATGAAGGTTTTCTGAACGGCGTCGTCATGGAAGATAAGACGCTGTTATGCTTCGACTGCTCCGAAGAACCGAACGAGAAGAAGGAAGATTGAAACGAAGGAATGTCTGCCGGGTGCGCGGACATTCCTTCCTTTTCGTTATGAGGCGCAACTGTGTTCCACGTCACACTGCCGCAATCTCTCCTGACATAGAATAGAGGTAACACATCATTTCGAAAACAGGAGATGAGCGCATGGAAAAGGTAACGTTAGCCGGCGCAATGGAATACAGCCGGGATCGATTCACGAAACGAGTATTGTTTCAGAAGGGCGGAAGCGTCATGTTCGTATTGAATTTCATGCCGGGCCAAGCGCTTCCCGTTCACGCGCATCCGGGGTCGGAGCTGTTCCTTACGGTTCTCGAGGGGAGCGGAACGTTGACGATCGACGAGCGAAATACGACGGTTACGGCCGGCGACGCCGTTCATTGCGGCGGGGAAGAACGCTTCTCCTTCTCGAACGATTCTGACGAGAACGTCAGTTTGCTGGTCGTCCTCTCGAAGCTGCCGAACGAGCAGTACGCGCGCAATGTTTGAGAACAACCCGTATGCGGCGATCGGCGGCGCGGAGACGGTCAGGAAGCTCGTGACGGCTTTCTATCCGAAGGTGTATGCCGATCCGGACTTGTCCCCTCTGTTTCCCGACGGGGTCGATGAGATCATGAGGAAACAAGAGCTGTTCCTGACCCAATTTCTCGGCGGTCCGACGTTGTATTCGGACCGGTACGGTCCTCCTATGATGAGGCAGCGGCATCTCGCCTTCGAGGTGACGCCGCGCCGAGCGGCGGCGTGGCTTCGATGCATGAAGGAGGCGATGGACGACATCGGCCTCGAGGGGCCGGCGCGGGAGTGGTTTTACGAGCGGCTGACGCAAGTCGCGGGATATATGGTCAATCGGCCGGACGACGGAACGCGAATCGAATCGGAGGCCCCTCGGCGTTAACGGAGGGGCCTTGTTTCCGTACCCAAGAACATTAGCAGGAAAGCGCCGATAAGCAATACGACGGTGAACATGCCGAAGATGACGAGGTAACCGACTTGATTGTCGATGAACGCCCCTACCAGGAAAGGCGCGACGATGCTGCCGACCCGGCCGAAGGCGGATGCGAAGCCTGCGCCCGAAGCTCTAACGCGGGCAGGGTAATTTTCCGGAGTATATGCGTACAGCGCACCCCATGCCCCTAAATTAAAGAAAGAAAGCAAAGCACCATACAACAAGAGGTAGCCGTCGGATTCGCTAGCGCCGAAGCCGACGGCGGCGACGGCCGTCATGGCCATGAACGCGGCCAGCGTAGGCTTGCGTCCCCACCTCTCGACCAGGTAGGCCGCGGAGAAATAACCCGGCAGCTGCGCCAGCGTCATGAGGAGCACGTATTCGAAGCTTTTGATTAACGTATACCCTTTGTCCACCAGAACGGAGGGAAGCCAGAGAAACATGCCGTAATACGAAAAGGAGATCGCGAGCCATACGCTCCATAGCGCGATCGTCGGCTTTCGGTACACCGTAAAGATGTCTCGAACGGTAACGCGATCATCGTCTCTTCGGACGAACGCCGGGGATTCCGGAATGTTTCTTCGTATCGCGACGGCGTATAACAACGGGAACGCCCCGATGAGGACGGCCGTGCGCCATCCGTATGCGGGCATGACGAAATATGCGATGACGGCCGCCAAGATCCAACCGAACGCCCAGAAGCTTTCCAGCAGCACGACGGCTCTGCCTCGTTTCGCTTCTGGCGCGAATTCGTTCACGAGCGTCGATGCGACGGGAAGCTCCGCCCCGAGTCCTAAGCCCATCAGGAATCGAAGGACGAGCATCGAAAGAAATCCCGTCGCCGCCGCGCTGCCGACGCTCGCCAATCCGAACAGCGCCAACGTATAAAGAAATACGGGGCGTCTGCCGATACGATCCGCGTAATATCCCCCAAGGAACGCGCCCATCGCCATCCCGACCATATTCATCGTCCCCAGCAATCCGCCTTCGCTCGGCGTCAGACGCCACTCTTCCTTCAGCATCACAAGGATGAAAGAAAGCAAGCCGACGTCCATGGCGTCGAACATCCACCCGAATCCGGCCGACCAGAATACCTTCCGATAAGTGCTCGAAGTCGAAGTCGACATCGCAGGACTTCACCCTCTCCGCGTTTTTCCTTATTAGGAGTATTCTCCAATAAGCCGAACCTCATGTGAGCGAACGCCGAAAATAAAAGTATATAATTTAAAATGCAATTGATAAAAGAGATCATTAAGTATATATTTTAAGTATAGGGTATACGTAAGTGGAGCAATTACTTCATCAATGGGGGAGCCACCGGAATGAACCAAACTTGGCAAGCGAAGTGGATCTGGATCGATGCGCCGGAGCGAACGCCCAACGTTTATGCAGAAGCGCGGACCGTCTTTCCCGTCGATGCGCAGGTCCGTACGGCCTCATTGCGGATATCCGCGAATCAAGAGTATAAGGTATACGTGAACGGCGTCGAGATCGGGAACGGGCCGTCCCCGTCCGACGTCGCTTGGAAGTATTACGACGAGTACGACGTGGCGGATCGCTTAACGATCGGGGACAACTGCCTCGCGATCGTCGCCTATAACTTCGGGACGACGGACATCGTGACGATGCAGCGCCAAGGTCCCGGCGGCATGATCGCGCAGTTGGACGTTCGGACCGACGAGAGCGACATGACGGTCGGAACGGACGAATCGTGGAGATGCCGGCGTTCGCCGAGATGGGTGAATAACGTCTCCAGAATGCACAATTGGGGCGGGTATAAAGAAATCTATTTAGCGGAAAAGGAAGACGGCTGGGAGCTGGCGGGGTACGACGACTCCTCATGGGAACGCGCCAAGGTCGTCGCGGACGCGCTGCAATCGGATTCCCCTTGGCCGAGATTATTGCCGCGGGAAATTCCGTTCCTGCGCAGGGAGGTCGTTCAGCCTCGCTCGATCGTCCGGATCGAGGAGAACTACGGTTCGCTGCTCGGAACGGAGCGGATGATCGCGAACGGGGGCGAACTCGGCGACGCGGCCGTCGGCCGGATGATTCTCGACGCGAGCGTTCCGGGATCGCTGCCCGGCGTCGTGTTCGATTTCTCCGCGGTGAAGGTCGGATACCCTGAGCTGCTCGTTCATGCGCCGGAGGGCGGCGTGCTGCAGCTGTTTTACGGCGAATCCTTAGAGCTGACGCTGCTGGATACGTTCGTTCTGAAGCGCGGGGAGAATCGTCTGTCTCCATACGGCAGAAGGGCGTTTCGTTATTTGAAGCTGTCGGCGCAGGCGACGCCCGCTCCGATCGCGATAGATTCGTTCCAAGCGAGTTTCGTTCGATACCCGTTCAAGCGGGAAGGCGAGTTCGAATGCAGCGATCCGCTGCTGAACCGGATCTGGGACATCGGCCGGTACACGACCGAGGTCAACAGCCAAGATCATCTGGAGGATTGCCCGTATCGCGAACAAGCGCTGTGGGTCGTGGACGCGGTCGTGATGGCCAAGGTCATCTACCAGACGTTCGGCGATACGGCGTTGGTTCGGAAATGCTTGCTGCAGGGAGCCAGGATTCAAAACGATGACGGCTCCATCCCCGGCACCGGACCGGAGCGGAACGAGTTTCTGCTGCCCGACTTTAACGCATATTGGTTTCTAGGCGTCTACGATTATTGGAAGTACTCCGGAGACGACGCGTTCGTGAAGGAAGTATGGGAGCCGATCCGGCGATTGATCGCTTGGTTCCGGGAGCAAGAAGACGAGAACGGATTGTTCGCCCGGGCGGATCGGGACAACTGGTGGTGTTTCGTCGACTGGGCCGACTACATCGATAAGCGGGACCGGGTCACGGCCGTATCCTGCCTGCATCACAAGGTGCTGCGGAAGGCTGCGGTGCTCGCGGCGGCGTTCGGAGACGCGGCGTTCGCGGCGGAGCTGACCGAGCGGGCCGATCGGGTGCGCGATTCGATCCGCTCGCTGCTGTGGATTCCGGAGAAGCGCATGTTCGCGGATTGTTTGACGGATGACGGTTTATCGGACAGCGTCACGTTCCAGACGAACTTCATCGCGGTATGGTCCGGCATCATGACGGACGAGGAAGCGGAGTTTTTCCTGACGGAAGGGTTTCTGCGCGGCGCGTGTCCCGAGCTTAAGGGGGCTTTCTTTTATCACATCGTGCTCGAGGTGTTGTATGAACGCGGATACGTAGATGCGGCGCTTGACATTATTCGATCTTATTGGGGCGAGATGGTGGCCAGAGGCGCCACGACGTGGTGGGAGACGTTCGATCCGTCGTCCCCGCGTTGTACCGTGCCGAGCCCGTACCAGGGCAACACGCCGACGTATTTGGTCGACCATATTCCGGTCAGCCATTGCCACGGCTGGGGCGCTTCTCCGACGTACGTACTGTCGGAGCGTACGCTCGGCGTCGACGTGCGCGAGATCTCGTCGGGCGCATTCGAATTTCGGCCGGCGCTCGGCGATCTCGCCTGGGCGAAGGGGACGGTACCGACCGCCTTCGGGCCGATTCGAGCGGAGTGGCGGCTGACGGTCGACGGGACGGCGGAGGCGACGCTGGAGTACCCGGAACGGCTGCGTCTCCGGTCGCCGACGCTGACGCGCGCGGCCGAAGAGACGAAGAACGGCGTCGTCGTCGTCCGCGGCAAGCTGGCCGGCGGCGAAACGGGCGCGAACCGGAAGACGGGGGAGGAGTCGATCGCATGAGGGAACGGTACGTCGGGATCTTCTATTTCCTATGGCTCGGGCAGCACGGAACGGAAGGGCCGTTCGACAACGCGAACATCCTGGCGGCAGCACCCGAAGCGGTGCACGACCCGAATCATCCCATGTGGGGACCGCAGAACGCGTTCCATTTTTGGGGAGAACCGCTCTACGGATATTATTTGAACGACGATGCGTGGGTGCTTCGGAAGCATGTGCAGCTGCTGACGGCCGCCGGCGTCGATTTCCTCGCGTTCGATACGACTAACGCGGTTACGTATAAGAACGTCTACGACGTCTTGTTCGGCATTCTGGACGACGTCCGGCGTCAAGGCTTCGACGTGCCCCGGATCGTCTTCTACACGAATACGCGCTCGGGCGAGACGATCGCGCAGCTGTACGAGGACATCTATAAACCTGGGCGGTACGCGGAGCTTTGGTTTCACTGGAAAGGGAAGCCGCTCATCATCGGCGATCCCGGGGAATGCGGCGATGAGATTCGGACGTTCTTCACGTTCCGGCTGAATCAATGGCCGTTCGACGAGCGCAAGACGAACGGGTTTCCTTGGATCGAGTTTTGCCGGCCTCAGCGGGTATATTTCAACGACGAAGGCGAGAAAGAAATCATCAGCGTATCGGTGGCGCAGCATCCGACCGTCGCGATGAGCGACACTCCCTTTTATAATCATGGCGTCAATTGGGGAAGGAGCTTCCATAACGGCGCCAACGACGATACGCCCGGCGCGGAATACGCGGGCCGCAACATCGCGGAGCAATGGGAGTTCGCCCTCGCCGAAGACCCGAGCATCGTGTTCGTCACGGGCTGGAACGAATGGATCGCGATGCGGCTCAAGGGACCGCCGGAGCGTCCGATCTTGTTCGTCGATCAAGCGACATTGAACTTCAGCCGGGACATCGAACCGATGAAGGGGGGATATCACGACAATTATTACCTTCAGATGGTCGAGTACATTCGGCGGTTCAAGAGAACGCCGCCGCCGCCGGCGGCCGGTCCCGGGCGAACGATTCCGATGGAGCGGGATTTCCGAGGATGGGACGACGTTCTTCCGGAGTATCGCGACTTCGCGGGCGACACCGTACCGAGGCGACATCGCGGATACGGAAGCCTCCTCTATTCGGACGATACCGGACGGAACGACTTCGTTACGATGAAGGCGACGCACGACGAGGCGTACGTATACTTTTACGCACGTACGCGAGAGGCCGTCACGCCGCATACCGACCGGCACTGGATGATGCTGTTGATCGACACGGGCGGATCGCCGGACGAAGGCTGGCACGGGTACGATTACATCGTGAACCGGACGGTGAGGGACGCCTCGCGGTCGACGCTGGAGCGCAGCGTCGGCGGATGGCGGTGGGAAGCGGTCTGCGACGTCCGATACGTCGTACGGGGGAACGAGCTTCAGCTCGCCGTGCCGAGGTCGGCGCTCGGCTTGAACCGTCCGGGGACGCCGCTGCGGTTCGAATTTAAGTGGGTCGACCATATGCAGAACGAAGGGGATTTTATGGACTTCTACCGGCACGGCGACGTCGCGCCGGAAGGTCGATTGAATTTTGTATATCGGGAAGCCGGATCCGACAAGGAATGACAGCGCTTACCGCTTGGGGCGGAATCCACTAAGGGAGATGCGCACATGCCGAAGTATAAGCATGCAAGCTATGCCAATGAGACGATCCGATTGGATAACGGGCGGATCCGCGTGGACGTTCATAAGCGTCTGACCGGTTGGGGCTGGGCGGAAATCCATGCCGGAGACGGCGCCTATATCGGCGTGCTCGATCATCTCGGCGAGGTGATGCTCCGGGACCAAGAGATGCCGATGCGGCTCGAGGCGACGGACGTCCTTCGATCGAGCGGCGACTTCGGGGAACGGTTGACGTTCGCGGTCTCGTCGCTCGTCGTGCAGCAGAAGCTGAAGGGCACGTCCTTCGAGCAATGGATTCATTATCCGTTCGCGGAGCCTGTCATGGAAGGAGAGGTGACGCTTACCGTTCCGGCGGACGAGGCGGCGCTCCTTCTCTCGTTCCGCCTTCGTTCGCGAAGCAATCTATTCGCTCGATACGTTCGGGGGCCTTGGGTGAAGGTCGGGGAAGGCGACTTCGGAACGGCGAAGACGGATGCGATCTTTCCCGGCGTGGAATGGCTTCAGGGCGACGAGTGGTCCAGCGGCACGGACTGGTTCAAGGATCCGTGGGCGCAGCGGTTCGCGCCTCACCCGAACAAGGTCGCCATTCCGTTAATGGCGATCAGCCGAGGCGGCGTCTTCGCGTCGCTCTCGTGGGATCCGCGGCAGGACGCGACGCGGTGGTTCAACGATCGCGCCCACCGCCCCCAGCCCGTGTTCGCCGCGCCGAACTTCATCGACCGGATGAACAATCAATTAATGGGGGTCATGGTTCCCGACGCGCAAGGGGAGGGCGCGGAGAATCGCGTGTACGCCGATCCTCCGCTCGAGCTTCATAAGGATCAAGAGATACGCTTCGACGCGGCGATTCGCATCGGCGCGGGGGACAGCCTCGATGCCGTCGTCGATTGGGTGAAGCGTTACGGGCTGCCGGCGCCGCCGACGCCGAGATGGCCGCTCGAACGAGCGCTGGAGCGAATCGCGACGGCGTACGACACCCGGTATTGGCACGAGGGCAAGGGCTTCGGCTTCGCGCAGCATCCCGGAGCGGAAGGGCCGCATGAGCCCGGCTTCGCCGAAAGGTACCTTCGGCTGTTTCCGGACGGCGCCGCCGCGGCGGGCCTGCGGGAGAAGCTCGCTTGGTGCCGAGCCCAGCCGGGATACGTCAAGCCGCAGCTGCGGTTCGGCGCCGTCTCTCGGATTCGGGACATGTCTCCGGAACGGCTTGCGGCGTACGGCGAGGAGCTTCTCTCGTATCAACGGGAAGACGGTGCGTTCCCGTTCGACCCCGACGGGAGGCATTACATGAAGGACGACTTCGTCGTCGCGAGGGAGTATCTGGAGCCGATGGGTCATGCCGGCGACACTGCGCTCGATATTTGCATCGTCCCCGCGGCGGAGCTGATCGCGCTCTGGGAAGCGACGGGCGAGGCGAAGTACCGGGACGCCGCGACGTTGACGTTGGAGTTCTGCGTACCGATGAAGCGCCCCGAGGGCGGGGATTTCTGGGAGACGCCGCTGCGAAGTCCGAATTTGCTCGCCGCGGGACACGCGGCTCTGGCCTATACGTACGCCTACCGGGCGTTCGGCGAACCGCGGTATCGGGAGAAGGCGGTCTATTGGCTGCGCGCCCTGCTGCCGTTCACGCATCTGTGGCATCCGGACCGACTGCCGATGATGTACAATACGAAACCATGCTTCTGCTCGAGCGATTGGTACTTCGCCAATTGGGTGCGGGATCACGTGCAGTGGGAAGCGCTCGTCACGTTCGCGGCCGCATCGGAGATGGGCTTCGACTGGGGGGCGCTCGATCCGGAGATCGATTGGCATCGGTATCAGGAGGGCATTACGATCGCCGCGCTGCGCTGGATGGTCGATCATCGGGACAACGCTTGGCAGCCGCACAATCTCCCTTGGACGTTGGAACTCTATCGCCAAGGGGCGCTCGACGACTGTTACGCCGATACCCATAACGCCGTCACGGGCAATTACGGCGGAATGGTCATTCCGCCCGATCCGATCGCGATCAATTTGCTCGCCGTTCTGGAACGGAAGAAAACCGCAGGAGTGAGGTGCTGGACATGAAAATCACCGCCGTGAAGGTGTACGTCACTGGCAGGAAGCCCGCGGCGAACGCTCCGGAAGCCGTTGCGGGCGCAGGCGGTTCCGCCGTCGCGAAGAAGGGCTCGTGGCTGTCCGAGACGGTCATCGCCAATCCGATGTCCATGTACCCGGAATATTTCGACCGGCGATCGTCTTGGACCGGCATGGGCGGCCGCACGATCGTCGCGCTCGAGACCGACGAAGGGCTCGTCGGGATCGGCGAGACGGCGTCGGGCATGGCGACGTCCCCGATCATCAAGCAGCATCTAAGCCGGTTTTTGGTCGGGCAGAGCCCTTTTCAAGTCGAACGGTTGTGGGACGTCATGTTTAAAGTTACGCTGCCGTACGGACGGAAGGGCGCCCCGATCATGGCGATCTCGGCGGTCGATCTGGCGCTCTGGGACTTGATCGCGAAGGCGCGGCGGGAACCGCTGTACCGGACGCTCGGCGGCCCGGTCAAGGAGAAGGTGCCGGCCTATTGCACCGGGAACGAATTCGAGAAGACGAAGGATCGCGGCTTCCTCGGGCAGAAGCTGGCGATGCCGTACGGTCCCTCCTCCGGCTATGAGGGGATGCGCAAGAACGTCGAGTTGGTCGCGCGCGCGAGAGAGGCGCTCGGTCCGGAGAAGGAAGTCATGTTGGATTGTTATATGGCGTGGAACGTCGACTACACGGTGCGCATGGCGGAGCTCGTCGCGCCGTACCGCGTGAAGTGGATCGAAGAGTCGCTGCCGCCCGACGACTACGAAGGCTATGGGATCATCAATCGCAAGGTGAACTCGTCCGCGATCGCCACGGGCGAACACGAATACACCCGATACGGGTTCCAACAGCTGCTGGACGCCCGGGCCGCGGATATTTTGCAGCCGGACGTCTGTTGGTGCGGCGGCATTACGGAAGCTCGGAAAATCAGCGCGATGGCGTCCGCGAAGCATATTCCCGTCATTCCGCATGCGGGCGGCCTGCAGCCTTGGGCGCTCCATCTCATTTTCGCGGATCCGAACATGCCGATGGCGGAATTCGCTTATATCAACGGGGCCGACCTGCCGAACCAAGACCCTGTGCTGGCGGGCGTTCCGGCGCCGAAGGACGGGTGGTTCGAGCTGCCGCAAGGCGTCGGCGCCGGCATCGAATTCCGTCCGGACGCGGACGATCATCTGATCGAACTTGAAGGGTAAGGGGGAGGTGAGGACGATGGACGACGACGCGACGAAGACGCCCGAGTACCGCGTGAGATGCTTGCGGACGGCCACCCATAAGGCGCCCGAGCCGGTCTTCCTCTACATGAAGGGCTTCGGCCGCACGGTGGACGTCAACTGCTACTTCTGGCTTGTGCAAGGCGGCGGACGGAACGTACTCGTCGATACCGGCATGGGCGGCGACTACCCGGGGCGGCTGACGGAAAGCGCGCGCCGAAGCGAAGCGGGCTTCCCCGTCGGCGACGGCGAGGATACGCTGTCGCAGCTGCAACGCCACGGGCTGCGGCCCGGCGACATCGACATCGTGATCCTTACGCATCTCCATTACGATCATATCGCGAACGTACAGCTGTTCGAGAACGCCGACATCGTCGTCAACCGGAAGGGGTGGGAGGCGGCCTTGACTCCGGTTCATCCCGTATTCGACGTCTTCCCGAAGGACGTGCTCGCGCATATGGCGACGCGGATGAAAGCGCAACTCAGGCTGGCGGCGGACGAGGAGGAGATCGCGCCGGGCATCGCCGTCCTCTGGACCGGAGGGCATACGCGCTGCTCGCAAGCGGTGAAGATTCGAACCGCGAAGGGCAACGTCGTCCTGACCGGCGACGTAGCGTATTTGTACGACAACCTCGAGACGGAGCATCCGATCGGCCTCGGCGTCAGCTTGTACGAGTCGGTCGCGGCGCTGCGACGATTGAAGCGCGAAGGGGACGTGCTGCTCCCCGGCCATGACAAGCGAATCTTAGAACGGTATCCGGACGGGATTATCGCGTGAGGGTCCGTTCTTGGCGGGAGGAGGCGAATTCCTTACAATGAAAGCGTTACTGTGGACGGCGCCGGAGCGAATCGAATGGACGGACGTTCCGATGCCGGCGCCCGCGGACGGCGAGCTCTTGATTAAAGTGCATACGGTCGGCGTCTGCGGCTCCGATCTGGAAGGATATTTGGGCCACAACAGTTTGCGGAAGCCGCCGCTGCTCATGGGGCATGAGTTCTCGGGTACGGTCGAGCAGGTCGGAAGCGGGGGCGGCTTCGCGCCGGGACAGCGCGTCGTCGTCAATCCGCTGTCGTCGTGCGGCAGGTGCCGCCTCTGCGCGCAGGGGCTTCGCCAGCTGTGCGATCGCCGTTGCCTGATCGGAATTCATCGGGCCGGCGCATACGCGGAGTACGTCGTCGTCCCGTCGGACAACGCGGTCGCGCTGCCGGACGGCCTGCCGTTCGAGACGGCGGCGCTGACCGAACCGCTAGCTTGCTCGTTCCGCGCGGCGCGCCGGGCGATGGCGGGCCATGCGCTGGCCGACGTCGCCGTCGTCGGCGCCGGCGCGATCGGGCTGCTGGCCGCGTACTCGGCGCGGATCATGGGCGCGTCGGCGATCTACGTGATCGACGTGAACGAGGCGCGGCTGCGGACGGCGGAACGGCTCGGCATCGGCGTGCCGATCGACGCGAGGGGAGACGTCGAACGCGAGGTGAAGCGGCTTCGGGGCGAGAGCGGCGTCGACGTCGTCATCGACGCCGCCGGCTTTCAGCCGACGCGGACACTCGCCGCGTCGCTCGTCCGTACGGGAGGCGTCATCATGAATGTCGGCCTCGGCATCGACGACACGTCGGTGCCGATCAATCGGTTCATCCGCTCCGAGGTGGACGTGAAGGGCTCGTTCTGTTACGCCGATTCGGATTTCCAA
The DNA here is from genome assembly GCF_005765165.1 of Paenibacillus antri. Classification (NCBI taxonomy): domain Bacteria; kingdom Bacillati; phylum Bacillota; class Bacilli; order Caryophanales; family Paenibacillaceae; genus Paenibacillus; species Paenibacillus antri. The sequence goes on from NZ_VCIW01000005.1 coordinate 150,646, forward strand.
GACGCGCTCCGGCTGTTGGCCGATTCGAAAGTAAGCGAGCGCGGGTGGACCGAGCTTCGGCCGTTGTCGGCCGGGGCGGACGCGTTCCGGGAGCTCGTCTCCGGACGTTGTCCGTCGGGGAAGATTTTGCTTCAATCGTAAGCGAAGCGAGGGGGCGGGCCGGATGAAGCTTGCGGGCAAGGTCGCCGTCGTTACCGGAGGAAGCCGCGGAATCGGCGCCGGCATCTGCGAAGAGCTGGCTGCGGCGGGGGCGGCCGTCGCGGTCAATTATACGAATCAAGAGTCGGAGGCGAACGCCGTCGTCGAACGGCTGCGCGGGGCGGGCGTTCCGGCGCGGGCGTTCCGGGCCGACGTCTCGAAGAAGAACGAGGTCGACCGGATGATGGACGATGCGGCGGAAGCGTTCGGGAGGATCGACATCCTGGTGAACAACGCCGGGATCTGCCCGTTTTCCGACTTCTTCGCGATCGACGAGGCGACGTGGCGGCGGACGATCGACGTCAATCTCGCCGGCGCGTTCTTCTGCTCTCAGGCGGCCGGTCGTCATATGCGGCGTCAAGGCGGCGGCTCCATCATTCACATCAGCACCGTGACGGCCTTCCGCGGCGGTCCGGAGCAAGTGCATTACGCGGCGAGCAAGGGCGGCCTGAACTCGTTGACGTCGTCCATGGCGGTCGCGCTCGGCCCTTACGGCATTCGGACGAACGCCATTCTGTGCGGCGGCGTCCCGACGGATATTAACCGCCGCCAGTTCGCGAACGGCGTGCCGGCGCCGAAGGCGAAGAGCCGCGGAGTGCCCGCGGGCAGAATCGGAAGCCCGGAGGATATCGGGAAGGCGGTCGTCTTTCTCGCCTCCGACGACAGCGAGTGGGTGACCGGCGCGGCGCTCGCCGTCGACGGCGGCGCGCTCGTCTTGTAAATCGAAACGGGAGGAACCGTCATGTTGGAACGCATCGCGAAAACGAAAGATCCCAGAACGCGGTATTACGTTACGCCGACCCGCGTCTTGTGGCAAACGGAGGGCGAAGGGGTCGAGGTCCTATCGGCCGAAGCGCTGCTGGAGGAGCGCGACGGTCAGGCGACGCTCGGAGGCGGCGAAGCCTGCATCCTGAGCAATCGAGGCGGGCAAGCCGGCCTGCTGCTCGACTTCGGCACGGAATTGCAGGGCGGCGTGCAGATCGCGCTATGGACGGCCGGCACCGGCGCGAAGACGACGAAGCTGCGCGTGCGGTTCGGCGAATCGGCGGCGGAGGCGATGAGCGAGCGCGGCCCGTCCTCCACCGCTACGAACGACCATGCGGTCCGCGATACGATCGTCGAGGTTTCCAGCTTCCTCGGCGCGACGGACATCGGAAATACCGGCTTCCGCTTCGTGCGCATCGACCTCTTAGACCCGGAAGAAAGCATTCGGATCAAGAGCGTGCGGGCGTTCCTGTTGATTCGAGAGCTCGAGCGGCCGGGAAGCTTCCGCTGCAGCGACCCGCTGTTGACGCGGATCTGGGAGGTCGGGGCGTACACCGTGCACTTGAATATGCAGGAATATTTATGGGACGGCGTGAAGCGGGACCGCTTGGTATGGGTCGGGGATATGCATCCGGAGACGTCGACGATCCAAGCGGTGTTCGGCAATCACGAGGTCGTGCCGCTAAGTCTTGATTTCAGCCGCGACGAAACCCCGCTGCCCGGGTGGATGAACGGCTTCCCCAGTTATTCGATGTGGTGGATCTTGATCCACCGCGACTGGTACCGTCAATCCGGCGATATGGATTATCTGCTCGAGCAGAAGTCGTACCTGCTCGGCTTATTGGCGGCGCTGATCGGCCACGTTCGGGACGACGGCACGCACGATGCGCCGAGCGCGTTCCTGGACTGGCCGACGTCTCCCAATCGGGCGGGCGTGGAGGCGGGCGTCCACGCGCTGTTCGTCTTGGCGCTGCAGGCCGGCGCGGAGCTGTGCGGCCTGCTGGGAGCGGCGGAGGCGGAGCGCGATTGCCGGCGGGCGGAGCGAACGCTGCGGCGGCGCGTGCCGGAGCACGGCGGCAGCAAGCAGGCGGCCGCTCTCATGGCGCTCTCCGGGCTGGTCGATCCCGTCGAAGCGAACGAGCGGGTTCTGGCGGTGGACGGCCCCCGAGGCATCTCGACGTTCCTCGGGTATTACGTGCTGAAGGCGCGCGGCGAAGCCGGCGACTTCGTCGGCGCGCTCGACGTCATCCGACGATATTGGGGCGGCATGCTCGAGCTCGGGGCGACGACGTTCTGGGAAGATTTCGACCTGTCGTGGATGGAAAACGCGTCGCGGATCGACGAGCTGCCGGTGCCCGGCAAGGTCGACGTGCACGGCAGCTACGGCGATTATTGTTATAAAGGATACCGGCACAGCTTATGCCACGGCTGGGCGTCCGGCCCGACGGCTTGGCTGTCGGAGTACGTGCTCGGCGTCCGTATCGTCGAGCCCGGATGTCGCAAGCTTGCGATTCGGCCGCGGTTGGGGGACCTGGAATGGGCGGAGGGCAGCTTCCCGACGCCGTTCGGTCCCGTGCGCGTCGCCCACCGGCGGCGCGCGGACGGCGCGGTGGAGACGGAGATCGACGCTCCGGTCGGCGTCGAGATCGAATACGCATGATCCAATAGAACTATGATCGGCCTTTCGTCTGCGACGGGAGGCCGGTTCTTTTTCCGGAGGCGCCTTGAAATGGGATGAACACATAAAGTATACTTAAGTCATGACAAGGAGCGGAGCGTGCTATCATTGAAACTTGAGAAAACCCCGATGTACCAAACGATCGTCGACGATTTGAAGCGAAAGATCGCGGCGGGGGCGTTCGATCTGAACGAACCGCTGCCGACGCAGGTCGAATTCGCGAAAATATACAACACCAGCGAAATTACGACGCGCCGGGCGCTGACCGAGCTCGCGAACGAAGGGTATATTTATCGCGTGCGCGGAAGGGGGACGTTCATTCGACTGGAATCGGACGGGAAGCCGAAGGACAAGACGATCGCGCTCGAGCGCATCTATCTCGCGCATTCCTCGATTCCGCTCGGGACGTTCAGCCACCGATTCTACGGGGATCTCGCCGCCGGCATCCAGGAGGTGTGCGAGGAACACGGCATCCGGTTTCATCTCTTGGACGTCGGTCATAAGAACGCGCTGCCCGCGAAAGACGAGAAGACGGGCTTCGTCCTGCTGCCGAACGCGAACACGAATCCGGATTTGCTGCGCCGCTGGAAGGAAGAGGTGCGCAAGCTCGTTACCGTCCATTTCTATTATCCGCAGCTCCAAATTCCGTACGTCATCGTCGACAACTTGACGGGCGGCTTCTTGGCGACGCAGCATCTGCTGTCTCTCGGCCATCGCCGCATCGGCATCGTGCTGACGGGGAAGTCGGCGCTCGAGATGAATCAGGAGTTCTCGCTGCGTCTGCAGGGCTATCGGCTTGCGCTGTCGCAGTATAACGTCGACTTCGACCCGGACCTCGTCTCCGTCATCGAGATGGACGAGGAATCGGCGGAGATGGGCTACGCGGGCGCGAAGAAGCTGCTCTCGCTGCCGAAGCCGCCGACGGCGATGTTCGTCACGAGCGATTTCAAGGCGGTCGGCGCCATGCAGGCGATCAAGGACGCCGGACTTCGCATCCCGGAGGACATCAGTGTGATCGGATACGACGATACATTGATCAGCCCTTATTTGGAGCCGAGTTTGACGACGATCAATCAGAATACGATTTCCGTCGGACGCAGAGCCGCGGAGATGTTGATTTTCGAATGGAAGCAACACGAAGAGGGGCGGCTGCTGAAGGAAGAGATCGTCCCGAAGCTGATCGTGCGCGACAGCACGACGGAGCTTGATCCATACGCTTGAACCCCTTAACGCCGCAAGGCGTTATTTTTTTCGACATCGTTCAACAAAGTATTCTGTTTACTTTCAGAATATACTTATTGATAAACAATTACTTTATGTATATAATGATGGTAATAAGTATACGTTTTAAATTATCGATCGGAAACGGAGGTGAACGAAACTTTCGGCGGTATTGTGTAAGCGCTTAGATGAGCATTCATTTTCGGATGGATCCTATCGTTGAAAAGGAGAGGTCGTTACATGCGGCTAAAGAAATCAATCTCATTGCTTCTGACCCTGATGTTGTCGGGTTCGCTTCTCGCGGCCTGCACGAATTCCGGCGGCGACGCAGCCGAAGAACCGCCTGCGGAGCAGCCCGCGCAAGAAACCGAACCGAAGCCGGCGACGGAGACGCCGGCGCCGGAAGCGGAAGCGTCCGAATTGGAAGGCACGATTCGCATCTCGCTTCCGAACGCGTCCGCGGGCGTCTGGAACGCCGTCGCGCAAGGCTATATGGCGAAGCATCCGAAGGTGAACGTCATCGTCGACAATAAACCGTTGGAAGGTTATCGGGAATGGCTGACGGCGCAATTCGCGGCCGGCACGCCGGACGTCGACTTCGTCGTCTCCAACGAGGTTGCTTCCCTTCACGAAAGCCAGAAATTCGTCGACATGTACCCGTTCTTCGAGAAGGATAATCCCTATACGGGCAAGAAGTGGAAAGAGAGTCTGGATTTAGACGCGATGGGCATCAATTATTCCGGGATCGGCGCGGACGACCACCTCTACATGTTGAACTTCGAGTCCGTCCAGATCGTGTGGCTGTACAACAAAGAAATTTTTAACGCGGTGGGCATATCCGAAGCGCCGAAGACGTTCAACGAGCTGATCGAGGCGTTCGAGAAAATCAAGGCGGCGGGCTATACGCCGCTCGCGCTCGCCGGCAACTCCAATTCGATGTGGAGCGGCGAAGCCGGCTGGCTCGTGCGCATCTATGCGGATCAGTACATGCGGGATTCGATCAACATCGTTCGCTCGCAGCCGGACGATTACACGTATCTGCCGGAAGTGGACGACAGCTGGACGTTCGATCCGAACGATCCGTATAACGATTCCAACAGCAAGGTCACGAAGAACGATCTTCGCGTATGGAAGGCGATTCAGGACAAGGAAGGTCCGTTCATGGTAACGGGCAATCCGAAGTGGTCGGCGTTCATGGAAAACTTAAAGACGCTGTTCCAGTATACGCCGGACGGATTTTTCGGCGTCAACGCCGAGCAGGCCTACAGCTTGTTCCTGACCGGCAAGGCGGCGACGATGATGAGCACGCCGGGTTCGTTCTGGCAGCTGCCGAAGGACTTCGCGAGCGAGGAGAAGACCGGCGCGCAAGGCGGCGTGAAGCCGTTCGAGTACGGATTCTTCAACATGCCGTCCATGGAAGGCCCCGAAGTCATGGCGCCTGCGCGGACGATCCACATTCCGATCGGCTTCTACAGCTTCGTCGCGAAGGACGCGAAGCAGACGGAGCTGGACATGGATTTCATGATGTACCTGACGAGCCCGGAAGGGTATAAGGTGTACTTGACCGCGATCCAAAACAGCGACGACGCGGCGCTCTCGGGCTCCCCGGCGCTGAAGGACATCGTGCTGCCGGACGAAATGGCGGCGGCGTTCGCCAACTTCGAGCCGATCGGCAACACGGAAGGCTTCCCGAGCGCGTCTAACTCCTTGGCGCGCGGCGTATGGGATCACCAGCCGTCGGTGCAGGACTGGGTCGGTCTCGTACAGCGATATTTCGGCGGCCAAGTGACGACCGAGCAATACTTGAACGAATACCAAGGCATCGTCGACAAATATTTGGAGCCGGCGCTGAAGGAGAAGAAGCTCGAGCGGAGCGATCTGGAGCATCCGGAACGCAGGCCGCCGGAGCGCAGCTAGAACCGAAGTACAGACGGAGACGAACCGTGCGCGCCGGTAGGGCCGCGCGGCTAGTCTCCTAGAGAACTCGCGGAGGAGGAGTAGAGATGTCGGTACGATCGGTACGCGGCAAAATCGCAGCGCTGGCGGGCTGCCTCGCGATCTGCGCTTCGTTCTTATTTACGGGAGCGGCGCACGGGAACGGAGGATGGTCGCTGGCGGAACCGGAAAATATTACATCTTTGTCGTTATCCGAGGACGGCACGAGAATCGCGGTCGGCAGCTATGGCGCGAAAGCGTATTCCTTCCAAGCCGACGGCGCAGAGCAGTTCGCGTTCGAGACGCGCAACGTCGTGACCGGCGTGGCGCTCTTGACGGACGGCAGCCTGCTCGTCTCGTCCGACGACCGGCGTCTCTACAAACTCGACGCAGAGGGCAACCCGATTTGGGAGCTGGACGTGAAGCGGCAAGTGAAGAGCGTCGCCGCATCGAAGGACGGCGCGGTCGCCGTCTATATCGCGCAGGGGCGGTCGACGGTGACGTTCTTCGACGTCGCCTCGGGCGAGACGGTTCATGAGGCGGACGTCGGCATTACGCCGTCGCATGTGCAGGTGTCGCCGGACGGGCGGTTCGTGGCGGTCGGCGCGCCGGACCAATACGCGTATGTGTTGGACGCGGAAGGTACGTTATTGCGCAAGGTCGGGGTTTCCGGAACGATCGAAGCGATCGGCGTCTCGAACGACGGCGCCGTCGTCGTCGGCACGTCCCGCAACGAAGCCGTCGCCTTCGACGCGGAGGGGAACCAGACGACGGTCTATCCCGTGAAGGACGTCGTCACGGACGTGGACGTGTCGGCGGACGGCGGGTACGTCGCGGCTTCGGATTTCCTGGGCAACTTCTATGTCTTCGCGGCCGACGGGAAACCGCTCTGGACGGCGCGCGTCGACGGCGCGGGCCGGCAGGTGAAGTTCAATTCGGACGCGACGATGCTGTACGCGGGGACGGGCAACGGCGCGTTGTTCGCCTACGACGTCGGGGAGATCGTCGCCTCGGCGAAGAGCGGCGCGACGATCCGGTTGTTCTCGTGGATCGCGGCCGCCGCGGCCGGCGTCGCAATGGCCGCCTTCGGGCTGCTGTGGTTGAAGCGGCGGCGGAAGCTCGGCGTCTTCATCGAGATGTGGCGGTCCAAGTATATCTATCTCGCGCTCGCCCCGAGCTTCGCGCTTGTGTTCGCCTTTTTGTATTACCCGGCGTTTTCCGGATTGTTCCACTCCTTGTACGATTGGAATCCGGGCGGACGGACGGTATTCGTCGGTCTGGACAACTTCGAGCGCATGGCGAACGACCCGTACGTGACGAAGGGGATCGGCAACCTGGCGCTCTTGATCGTCACGGGCATCGTCAAGTCGCTGCTGCCTCCCTTGATCGCGGCGGAGCTCATCTACCATCTGCGGAGCAAGAAAGCTCAATACTGGTACCGCACCGCATTCGTCGCTTCCATGGTCATTCCGGCGGTCGCCGGGTTGCTCATCTGGCAAAACCTGTACGACCCGAACGTCGGTCTCATCAACAATGTGTTGGAAGCGATCGGACTGCCGGGCCACGCTTGGCTGGGCGACCCGAACACGGCGCTCTGGGCCGTCATCTTCATCGGCTTCCCGTTCATCGGCATCCTGCAGCTGCTCGTGTTTTACGCGGGATTGCTGGCGATTCCGGAGGAGCTCGTCGAGTCCGCGAAGATCGACGGCGCCAGCCTCTGGCGCATTATTCGTTCGATTCACCTGCCGCTCTTGTCCGGGCAATTCAAGCTGCTGATCATTCTGGCGCTCATCGGCATCATTCAAGATTTCGGCGGCATCTTGATCGTCACCGGCGGCGGACCGATGGATTCGACGTACGTTCCGGCGCTCCAGATGTATTACGCCGCGACGATCTTCAACGATCTCGGGTATGCGTCCGCGCTCGGCGTCGCCATGTTCGCCGTCATTCTGGCGATCACGATCGTTAATATGAAGCTGATCAAAACCGCGAACGATTAAAGGAGGAGACCGCGCATGCATTCCGTGAAAACCGCCAAGTTGTCGACGACCGTTCAGCGGAGCCGGTCTTCCGATCGGTCCGCGGCGCAGATCGCATCCTATTCGATCTTGTCGTTATTAGTATTCTTAACGCTCGTTCCGATTTTCTTCATGCTGTTCAGCTCGCTGAAGAGCAACGCGCAAATCTTGGGCAACTTCTGGGCGCTGCCCGCGCCGCCGCAATGGGGCAATTACGGCGAAGCGTTCGGGGCGATCTGGCGTTACGTCGTCAATACGGTCGTTTATGCGGTCGCAGGCAGTACGCTCGTCTGTTTGCTCTCCTCCGTGTCGGGGTACATCTTCGCCAAGAAGACGTTCCCCGGCAAGGAGACGTTGTTCATGATGATGCTCGCCATGATGATGATTCCCGGCGTGCTCACGTTAATCCCGTCCTATGTGCTGTATAACAGCCTCGGCTTGACGAACACGCCGTGGGTCATTATCGTCGCGGCCGCCGCGGGCGGGCAAATTTTCGGAACGTTCTTATGCCGAAGCTTTATGTCCGGTGTGCCGAACGAGCTGTTCGAAGCGGCGAGAATCGACGGGGCGCATGAAATCACCGTGTTTACGAGAATCGTCCTGCCGTTGTCGGTGCCGATCCTGGCCACGTTGTTCATCATGCAGTCGGTCGGCGTCTATAACGACTACATCTGGCCGCTGCTTACGATTCGAGACAGCAGCATCCAGGTGATCGGCGTCGGGCTGACCGTGTTCGAAAATCAATTCGGCATTACGAATATGGGGGTGCAGTTCGCGGCTTATGCGTTGTCGTCGGTGCCGCTGGTGCTCATTTTCGCCTTCGGCATGAAATATTACATCCAAGGGATGACCCAAGGCGCTTTGAAAATGTAGATGAACCCAAGGGAGGATTCGTAATTTATGAACCGAACCGCAAAATGGACGGCCGGGTGTATCGCCTGGCTGTTGATTTGCCATGCCTTCTTAGCGTCCTTCGCCGTCGCGGCGCCCTACGATCCAGGGCTTACGCCCTCTCCGAACGTGTCGAACGGCACGGCGGTGTATCCCGCGAAAATCATTAACGACTTCAATACGGCCGCCGACGTGGCGACCTGGTCCGCCGGCGAAAATACGAGGAGCGTAAACTTCGTTACGGGCATCTTGAACGGTCCCGGCAGCGTATACGAAGGGACCGGCGCGCTCGAGCAGCAGCCGGAGCGAGTGAAGGTGTACGCGTGGCGCACGATTTACCGCGACTTCGCGACGCCGCTCGACCTGTCCGACTCCCGTTACTTGGCGTTCGCCGCCAACAGCTGGGGCTGGCAGCCGGTAGAATATGTGCTGCGTATCCGTCTGCACGGCGCGGACGGCGTGAACGAGTCGATCGCTCATATTCGGCCGGACAGCTGGAGAACCGTATTCGTGGACGTCTCGAATTGGTCGGGCCGCGGGGCGATCTCCAAGATGGAAATTTCGTTCATGCAAAACTTCGATCTCGAAGGGGTGCCGCCGGGAGCGCCCGGATACGATTATTGGGACGGCCGGTTCCAGATCGATCATATTTCGGCGACGAACGTGCTCGATATGCGATTCTCGAAGGCGGGCGATCCCGAAGGGTTCACGGCGGCGGAAGGCGCCGTGACGGTCGACGCGGGGGCGCTGCAATGGACGGTCGCCGGGGCGGGCGATGCGTTGACGTCGGGGTCGTTCGCGCTGTCGATCGCGGAGCGCAACGCGATCGCGTTGACGCTCGCGAACGGAACGCCCGCATCGCAGTTGAAGGTATCGTGGACGACCGCGGAGGATCCGGTCTGGGACGAGGAGAAGTCGAAGACGTTCGAGGTGGATCCGTCGTCCGGGATGAAGGCGTACGACTTCAATATGTCCGATAAGCTGAACTGGGGCGGCACGCTTCAGGCGTTCCGCATCCAACCGGTGCTGGAGGAAGGAGAAGGGGGCGTCATTCGATTGGACGAAGCGGAGTTCAAGATTTTGCCGCCGCTGCCGCCGGAGACGATCGGCGAGCTGGCGCAGCCGGTCATCGGCGGCGACGGCAGCGTCGTCGTCGCGGGAACGATCACGTCCGCTTCGGTCGAGATCGATCCGCAAGCTCGATTAGCGCTCTACGAGCTGCCTACCTATTCCGATCCGTTCGATCCGGCGACGGAGCGCGTCAAGCTCGGCGAACAGCCGGCGGCGGCGAGTTTCTCGTTCGCGTTCCCGCTGCAGGACGGAAGCCGCAGCCGCTTATACTCCAAGTTCGCCGTCGCGCTGGAGACGGACGACGCGACGCTCTGGGTCGATGCGCCGCAATACATCGCGAACCCGCAGTCGCTCGCCGCGAATACGTATCCGTTCCCGGAGGCGAAGAGCAAGAAGGGGCTGCAGGTGCAGTATACGGACGACGCCGAGGAGCTCGGCATCAGCCACGCCGCCTTGAACGTCGCTTACGATCAGATGCTGTACTTAACCGACAGTCAACCGGCCAATACGATTCCGTATGAATTCCAAGGCAAGACGTATTACTTCAAGAAGAACGTCGTCGAGAATCTCGATCTGCAAATCAAGAGCCTGTCCGATAACGACAATATCGTCTCGCTCATCCTGATCATGTACCGGAATCTCGATCCGAATACGCCGAACCATATTCTGATCCATCCGGATTCGGAGCCGGGCGGCACCGTCTACGCCGTGAACACGAAGACGGCGGAGGGCGTCGGGTATTACGGCGCGATCACGAGCTTCTTGGCGGAGCGTTATACGCGCGCGGACGAAGCGTACGGACGCGCGGTGAACTATATCGTCGGCAACGAGATCGGCCAAAACAAAGTTTGGAACAACATGGGGCCGAAGCTCATTCACGAATACGTGGAGGACTACGCGCGTACGCTGCGGCTGACCGATACGATCATTCGAAGCCACTACGACAAGGCGCGCGCGTACGTCTCCTTGGATCACTTCTGGGACGAAAATCTGCCTTCGGATTCGCTCTGGAAGTACGACAACAAGAACATCGTCGACTTGCTGACCGAGCACCTGAAGACGAACGGCGACATTCCGTGGAACATGGCGTTCCATCCGTATCCGGAAAACTTGTTCAACCCGAAGTTCTGGGAAGACGCCACGGCGACGTTCGATTTCAATACGCAGCGCATTACGTTCAAGAACTTGTCCGTCCTTGTGGATTACTTGCGGCAGCCGGATTATTTATACGAAGGCGAGATGCGGCGCATCATCTTGTCGGAACAGGGCTTCCACAGCCTCGACAATTCCGAGCAGGCGCAGAAAATCCAAGCGGCCGCCTATGCGTACGCTTACTACATCGTCGAATTCCTGGACGGCATCGATTCGTTCATTCTGCACCGCCACGTCGACCACGCCTTCGAAGGCGGCCTGAATTTGGGCTTATGGACGAATTTGCCGGGCGAGACGGCGACGCCCGATCAGAAGAAATTGGCGTATCACGTGTTCCGCGATATCGATACGGCGAAGTCGCTCGAGGCGACGAGCTTCGCGCTCGACGTGATCGGCATCGACTCGTGGGAAGCCGCGATTCCGGGCTTCGATCCGGCGAAGCTGAACGACCGCGTCGCGCCGGCGTACGCGCCGGCCGGATTGAACGGCCCGTCGCAAGGTTTTGACCCGAAGGCGGTTCGGATTTCTACGTTCGAAAACGGGACCGACGGCTGGACGTTCGCCGACAACAGCAACGGCGTATCCAGCGTGTCGGGAGACGCGTACGAAGGGACGTCGGCGTTGCGGGTGACGTTCAGCGCGCTGTCCAAGATGTGGCGCGGCGCGGACTTGAAGCTGGCGTCGCCGGTCGATCTCTCGAATACGCCGGTGCTCAAGTTGGCGCTCAAAGTGCCGGGACCGCTGCCGGATCGGACGCACTATGCGAAGGTGAAGGTATACAGCGGATCTACGAGCGCGGAAGCGATCGTAGCCTTGCCGAATCCGGGCGAATGGCAATCGATCGCGGCCGACTTCCGCGACTTCCAAGGCATCGGCGCGGTGGATCGGATCAAGGTATGGATGTCTTCGCCGGCGACGACGAACTGGAACGGCTCGTTCCTGATCGACGACGTGTCGTTCGAGCGGAAGGGCGAGACGAGGGAGTCCGTCGCGAATCTCGATATTTCCGCGCGTCTCTTGGCGGACCCGCTCGGGGTCGGATCGAACATCGAAGTGACCGTTACGAATTACGACGATAAGAAGCTGTCGGGCGAAATCGCGGTGACGTCCGAGCACGCGACCTTCTCGCTTTCGGCCTTGGACGCGAATCACGTGTTGCCCGGGGAGTCGAAGACGTTCCTGCTGTCGGTCGTCGACTTCGCGCCGCCGCCCGCCGGCGGAAACGTGACGATGACGTTCACGTATCGGGAGACGGCGATAACGAAGACGATCGGCGCGGTGAAGCCGAACGGGGAAGACCAAGTGCCGAGTAACGTCGAGCTGCTGTACAACTTCGAAACCGGCTTGCAAGGCTGGGAAGCGGTCGACAATCTGGCCGGGCTCCGGACCGTAGAGACGTTCCCGAACGGCCCGACGAAGCCGATCCTCGGCAGCTATGCGCTGAACGCCAGATCCGCCGTCGCCGCGGCGACGGCATGGAAGACGGCGAAGGTTGCCCCGGAGACGGCGATCGACATGAGCGAAGCGCATACGTTCTTCTATCATATCGATTCGTACGGCGGCGTTCCGAACGCCACCTATGAGACGCGAGTCGTCTTGACCGGCGCCGACGGCACGACGCTGCAGTCTGCGCAGGCGATGCAGGCGGATCGATGGAATCGCATCGCGGTGGACGTCAGCGGCTGGGCCGGTCGAAGCGAAGTGACTTCGATCGAGATCGGCTTCCGCGCCGTAGGCAACGATCTGGCATGGAATCCCGAAATTCAATACGATTACATCGGCTTCGAAAAATAATAGTCGATCGAAAAGGGCTGTCCCAAAAGTCGTAAAATGACTTAGGGGCGGCTCCTTCTTTTTACAATCATGCTCCTAGCGGGAGGGGGTACGGGTTCCGGCCGCCACTGAACGTCGTGCAGGGGGATGGCTACCCGTTAGTAGATTTTACCCACTTTTGGGGCAGTCCTTTTTTGAATAAGAGATTGTGAAAGTCGTCACATACTTCGCTCGCTTTTGCCGGTATGATGAACCTGAGCGACGAAGAAAATTTGTTTCCGGGGGGATATCAACATGAAATGGTTCAGAGGGTTGTTGGTCGGCGGCCTCGTTATCGCCGTCTTATCCGGCTGCGGGACCAAAGAGGAAACCGCGGTTCCGGCGACGGAACCGACGGATGCGGCGACATCGGCGTCGATCGTTAACGATGCGGCTGCGTTCACGAACGCGGTCGGAGAGAAGGGGACGTGGATCATCGCCATTCTTAACGACGTCGCGGTCGATCAAGAAGTAGTAGTGGCGGGCGAATTCCGGGATAAGGGCGCCGCGGACGGCGAAATATACCGGAAGATCGCGTTGTACGCGCAAGACGCGGACCACAATATTACGGCGTCGTACACGTTGACGGTTCCGAAGCTGACGGTGAAGAGCGAGAACCTTCGCGTGCAAGGCGGAACGATTCAGGGCGACGTCGTCGTGGAAGCGGCCGGCTTCCATCTGCACGAGACGGCGACGATCGACGGAAGCCTGTCGTTCGCGAACGATAACGCGAAGGCAACCGCGAAGATCGACGGGAACGTGACGGGTACGCAAGAGTAAGGTCGTCGGGCAACCAGTCGGACGGGAATCATCGGTAAGATCGAACAATGAGAAAAGCCAGCGGTGCAATTCAGTTGCGCCGTTGGTTTTTTTCGCGAAAAAATGCGCTCATTCGTGTAAATCGTTAATATTACTATTTACATTAAGGATATCAAGCGTTACAATCGACATCGTGGTTAATCGTAATTATTACAGATAAGGAGGACGAGAATCCGTCATGAATCCGAAGGAACAACGCATTCCCGTCACCGTGCTAAGCGGTTATTTGGGCTCGGGCAAGACGACGCTGTTAAACCATGTATTGAACAACCGCGAGGGGTTGAAGGTAGCGGTCATCGTCAACGACATGAGCGAGGTCAATATCGACGCGGCTCTCGTCGGCCGGGAGACGCAGTTGTCGCGAACCGAAGAGAAGCTGGTCGAGATGTCGAACGGCTGCATCTGCTGCACCCTTCGGGACGATCTCCTCCGGGAGGTCGAGCGTCTCGCGACGGAAGGAAGGTTCGATTATATTTTGATCGAATCGACCGGGATCGGCGAGCCGGTTCCGGTCGCGCAGACGTTCTCCTACGCGGACGAACAATCCGGCATCGATCTTTCCCGCTTCGCCAAGCTCGATTGCATGGTAACGGTCGTGGACGCGTACCGGTTCTGGCACGATTTCGCTTCGGGCGACAGCTTGTTGGAGCGTAATCAAGCCGCGGGGGAAGACGATACGCGATCGGTCGTAGACTTGTTGATCGATCAGATCGAATTTTGCGACGTGCTCGTTCTGAACAAGTGCGATTTGGTCGGGGACGAGGAACTGAATCAGCTGGAGAGGGTACTCCGTACGCTGCAGCCCGCCGCCCGCGTCATCCGGGCCGTCAATGGCCGAATCCCGCCGTCGTCCATCCTGAACACGGGGTTGTTCGACTTCGAAGAAGCGAGTCGGTCCGCAGGCTGGATCCGGGAGCTTCGGCGACCGGCGCATACGCCGGAGACGGAGGAGTACGGAATCGGCTCCATCGTCTATCGTAGACGCCGGCCGTTCCATCCGGAGCGATTGCTGCGATGGTTGGAAGAATGGCCGGAAGACGTCGTCCGGGCCAAGGGAATCGTCTGGCTCGCCAGCCGCAACGGCATCGCCGGGATGATCAGTCAAGCGGGGCCGTCCATTCAGTTCGGTCCGTCCGGACATTGGATCGCCTCCTTGCCCGACGAAGAACGGATTGCGCTCCGCGCGGATCAACCGGAACTGTTCGAAACTTGGGACGACGTTCATGGCGACCGGCAAACCGAGCTCGTCCTTATCGGCATCGACATGGATCGAGAAGCGATCGAGGTCGAATTGGACGGCTGCCTGCTGACGGACGAAGAGATGGCGTTGCCCGACTGGAGCGCGTTGCCCGACCCGCTGCCCGCATGGGCGGTCGCCGAATGACGCATATCGAATTACGCTGGAATCCATACATACGGAGGTAGACCCATGAAGAAATTTACGGTTCGAGGAGGAATGACGATCGCCGTGCTGGCGGTCGTTCTTTCCGCCTGCGGGAACGGTCTCGCCGTGCAAAGCGAGCCGCCGAGCGGGAGCTTATCCATCGTCGACGATACAGGAGAGACGCTAACGTTCGCGAAGCCGGTCGAGCGAATCGCGTGTGTCGTCTCGCTCTGCATCGACTTGACGGCGGAGCTCGGCATGGAGCCGATCGCGATCGGGGAAGGCGGCGTCCGGACGATCGCCATGCAGCCGGAGTTTTACGGCGAGAAGGGACGAAGCTTCGCTTCGATCGGCGGCAGCTTCTTCGAGCCGAACGTAGAGGACCTCGTCGCGGCGAAGCCGGATCTGGTGATCGGATTGGAGGGCGTGCACGACGCGATGAGGGAGGGGCTATCCGGGGTCGCGCCGATCCTGCTTGTCAACCCTGTCGGCTATTCCGAGTCGGTCGAGCTGCTCAAGGCGGTCGGTACCATTACCGGGCGGCCGAAAGAAGCGCAGACGTCTGCCGACGCGTTCCTCGCCAAGCTCGAAGAAGCGAAACGCAAGTCGCCGAAAGACCGGAAGGCGCTCATTATGTACGGCAGCGACGTGAATTTCGCGATCGTGACCGACAGCGGTCTCGGGGGGACGGTGTTACGGGAAATCGCGGTCTACCCTTGGAAGGTGAACGATCCGTCCGAAGATCCGTTCGGGGAAGGCGCGATTCCATATTCGTTGGAAAAGCTGTTGGCGGAAAACCCGGACGCGATCTTCGTCGAAAGTTATTCGTTCCAACCCGGGACGAAACAGCTGTCGGAGCAATTGTCGCAGCTTCCGCTGTGGAGGGAACTGAAAGCGGTCCAAGAAGGGAAGGTCGCGGAAGTTCGGTCCCCGATTTGGGGAGACGGGCGAGGCACGCGTTCGCTCGGCATCATGGTCGACGAAGCGATGGCGTTCCTGTACCCTGAGCTTCCCTAAGGGAATTGACATGGAACTTCGTGTTCTTCGTTCCGTACTTCTGACGATTCTGCTGATTCTCGTCGTTCTTGCCTCGTCGGCGGCGCAGGTTGCCTTAGGAACCCCCAACTTGACGTGGGGCGAGCTGCTCGGCATCGTCTTCCGGAGCGAGGGGGAACCGCTCGCGCGTACGATCGTCTTGGAGATGCGGCTGCCTCGGGCCGTGCTTGGCGTCTTCATCGGCGCGATGCTCGGAGCGGCAGGTACGCTTGTGCAAGGAGCGATGAACAACCGCTTGGCGGGACCTGAGCTGCTGGGCGTATCGTCCGGGGCGTCGCTCGCCATGGGGGCGATCGCGGTGCTGCAGCTTCCGGTATCCTGGCATGCGCAGCCGTTGTTCGCGTTGGCGGGAGGACTGGCGGGGGGAGCATGCGTATTGCTTGCCGCAAGAGGCAGCCGCGGCGCGGTAAGCATGCTTCTCGTCGGGATGTCCGTATCCGCCATCCTGAACGGCACGCTCATTCTCTTGATCGCGCTCGGTACGAGCAACGACGTGAATCTGCTTTACTTATACTTGCTCGGTTCGCTTGCCAATCGAAGCTGGGATCACGTCGAGCGAACCTTGCCGTGGTTCGCCGCGATGGCGCCGATGGCGTTCCTCTACCTCCGTACTTTGAATGTCATGCAGCTTGGCGACGACGTGGCTGCGGGTCTCGGCGTGAACGTCGAGCGGTCGCGTCATGCGATTCTAGCGCTGTGCACCGGACTCGTAGGGGTGACCGTAGCCCAGTGCGGCCCGATCGGGTTTATCTCGCTGCTTGCGCCGCATCTCGCAAGATCGATGCTCGGAACCAACGACGCCCGGATCGCGCTGCCGTTCTCGATGCTTTGCGGCGGCGCATTACTCGTCTCCGCGGATGCGGCGGCGCGTCTGCTGCTGTACCCGGCGGAAATTCCGGTCGGGGTCTGGACGACGCTGCTCGGGGGGAGCTGTTTCTTGATTCTCATGGTCCGGCGGCAAGGAGGAGTCCCGAATGGGTGAGGGGAAAAATGTATCGTACGCGGGTAACAAAACGGGGGTGGTCCTGCTGACGCTGGCGATCGCGCTCTCGGGTTGTTTCGTGCTCTACATCGGCTTCGGAAAGACGCCTTATTCCTTTGTAGAAGTCGTCCGTGCTCTGTTTCACGTCGAAGCGGATGCCGGGACTCGGCACGTCGTCTGGAATTTGCGCCTTCCGAGAGCGCTAATCGCCGTTGCGGCGGGCGCCATGCTGGGTACGGCGGGGGCGATGCTGCAATCGATCTTGCGGAATCCGCTCGTCGAACCGGGTCTGATGGGCTCCTCGGCCGGCGCCGTTCTGTTCGCGGTGCTGTGGTTGACGTTCGCGGCGGGCTCGTTCGCGGAGACCGTCTCGTTGCAGCTCGTTGCGCTCTTCGGGGGCGTCGGCGCTACGCTGCTCGTCTTGGCGCTAAACTCTCGTCAGAGCGCCAACCGCGCGCGATTCGCCTTAATCGGCGTCGTGACCGCTTCGATCTTGCAGTCCGCGACGTCGCTCCTGCTGCTCCATCGACAGCAGGGACTGTCCTCGATCTTTCTATGGCTGTTCGGTTCGCTGAACGGGAGGGGCTGGAGCAGCTGGTCGACGCTCTGGCCATGGGCGTTGTTCGGGATCGGACTGGCGCTGGCGTACGCGCGGAAGGCCGAAATTTTGCAGCTCGGAGACGACTCGGCCGCCGGTCTGGGCCTTGCCGTGAATCGTACCCGTTTCCTGATGCTCGCGATCGCTTCCGCGCTGACCGCCGCCTCCGTCTCCGTCGTCGGAGCGATCGGCTTCATCGGATTGATCGGTCCCCATGTCGCCGGATGGTTCGTAGGGAGGCGCCCGACGGCGTTGTTTCCGACGAGCGCGCTCTTCTCGGCGCTGTTGCTCCTCGCGTCGGACTGGGTCGGCCAAAGCGCGGCGATCCGATTGCCCCTGCCGGGGATGGAACACTACGTCGCAAGTTTGCCCGTCGGCGCAGTTACAACGCTATTGGGGGCACCGTTCTTCTTATATTTGCTCCGCCGTTCGCTGTAACTCCTTAATCTCGAGCCGGAAGTTCGTCGAGCGCTTCGTAATTCGGATACACGTATGGGGTTTCCGGCGAATCGATGCCGGCGACTTCCGCCGCCTCGATCTTTACGATCTCCACGCCGCCCCAATCGGCGGTCCCGATCGTCCCCGTCACTCGGATCCAAGTATCCTCCGCGAATCGCGACGCTTCTTGGGATTGCACTAAGAATCCATAAGGCGTCGCATCGGCGGAGCAACAATCCATGGCCATCCTCGCCACGACGAATTCATCCGCGGCCATCTCCTCCGTTCGGTACGCGAACCCTTCGATTTGCACGCTCTTCCCGACGAATCGATTCAGGAACAGGTCGATCGCCGTGATAATCTCTAAGTAAGCATCTTCCCGAACGACCATGGGATCTTGTTTCATTAAACGTACCGCCAAGCTTGCGTATTGATCCTCGTACAGATCGCCGGTCTGGAACGATCGCAACAATTGATCGTCCTGCAACGATTCAGAAGACGGTAAGGGCGTTCGTACAGGCGTCTCTTCCCGGGGAATCGCGGGCGTCCCCGGTTCGCTTCGGCTAAGAACGATGCCCTTCTTATCGACCAGGTCGCTCCCGAGCGCAAGGTCGGGGAGGAAATAACCAAGTACGAGCGGGGAAAACAATAATCCGTACGTCAGCGCGTTACGCCATAACGACGGGGAGGGGGGATGGTCGCAGCCGCAATCGACGTGACGTCCTCTCGCGCCTACGAACATGGAGAATGCTTGGACGACGGCGAACATCATCAATACGATGGCCGACAGCTTCACGAAAATTTCCATCCTCGGCGCGATGTAATATTGCAGCGCATCAACTTTAACTAAGTAAATGATGTAAGTGGAAAATCCGGCTGCGACGAACGCTCGCAATAGACGGTGGATCGTCATAAGGTTCCTCTCCTTACTAGAGAATTAGATGAATTTTCCGAGCAAAAATACGCCGGCGGAGACGGCAACGAACGTAAAGAAGGCGATGAACAGCACGAATCTGCCTCGGAATACCGCCAGCATCATCATCGTGCTCTTCACGTCTAACATCGGGCCGAAGACGAGGAAAGCGATCAAAGACGTAGCGGAAAAGGTAGACGCGAACGAAGAGGCGACGAACGCATCGGAAGTGGAACAGATGGATAGGATGTAGGCGAAGCCCATCATGAACCAATTGGAAATCCATTCGGAATTCGCGATGGCGAGCAGACTGTCGCGATCCAAAAAGGTTTGAACGCCGGCCGTAAGGAGGGCGCCGAACACTAAATATTTGCCCATGTCGATGAACTCGCCGGACGCATGCTCGAAGGTCGAAAATAGTTTATTGCCGGTACCGGCCGAGTCGCGATCGTGATGGTGGCCGTGATCGTGATGGTGATCGTGATGCGCGTGACTCGGAACGGACTTCAAAGGATCTTTCTTCACGAAGGCGTATACTAGAAGCCCTACGGCCGCAGCGACGGCGAACGCTAACCCCATCCGCGAATAGACGATCTCGGGTCTCGCCCGAAACGCCATATAGGTCGATGCGAATACGACGGGATTTAGAATGGGTCCCGCGAGCAGGAACACAACCGCGGAGTAGAGCGGAAGCCCTTTCTTTACGAGCCTACGGGCGACAGGGATCATTCCGCATTCGCAGATCGGGAAGATGACGCCCAACAAGCAGGACACCAGGACGCCGAGAACGGGATTTTTCGGGATCAATCGCTGCACGATGCGGTCGGGGACGAATACCTGGAGGATCGATGACAGGACGACGCCGAGCAAAATGAAGGGGAAGGCCTCCAGGACGATGCTGACGAACATCGTTTTGAACGTTTGGATACTAGAGATTTGCAGCTCGGGCAAGTTGCGGATGACTTCCGGATTCATGAAAATAACGATAAGGAAACTTACGAACACGAGCAGAACAAGCGACAAACCAAGCCGAACGGCAGGAGCGATCATTTCATAGACCTCCAATAATACTCCGTTTGCGAATCAGTCAAGCTATCTCATATTATTTCGTAATTATTACGATTATTCGCCTCGACGTCAACCTTTTTGTGGAAAAAAGATGAGACCATCGACGTATCGATCGCCTCCCAGGGGGGCCGGGCGTATGGGCTGTATCGACTTCCGGATCGGAGTCGGTGAAGCTTTTTTTTCATTTCGGCGGTTCGCGATGAAGCGGATTTCTTCCTCAGGCCGTCTAATAGGGTGGAGGTGGTGATCCAGTGAAGCCGGCCGGCTTGAAGACGAAAGAGGAATTTTCGAAGGATCCCGCGGGGGCGCTCGAGCAGCTCATGGAGCATTACGGCGCGACCGTTATGCGGACCGCCTATTTTTATACCGGGGATCGGCATCTCGCCGAGGATATCAGTCAGGAAGTATTCCTGCGCGCTTATCGAACATGGACGTCGTTTCGCGGGGAAAGCGCGGTGAAGACGTGGTTGACGACGATCGCGGTCAACGTGTGCAGAGACAAGATGGGCGTGCGGATGTTCTCGGAGCAGCCGACCGACCCGAGTCGGATGGAGCGGGGGCGAACGATCAGCGTGGAAGAGGAGGCGCTTGAGCGGCTGAAGAAGAGCGAACTGCTGCAGCATGTACTACGCTTGCCCCTGCCCTACCAAGAAGTGTTGTTTCTATACTATTACTCGGATCTAAGCACGCCGGAGATCGCGGATGCGACGAAGACGCCCGAAGGCACCGTGCGGAACCGATTGCACCGAGCGCGCGAGGCGTTGGCTCGGGAGATGAAGAAGGAGGAGACGTACAATGACGGATACGGATCGTAAGCTGCGTCGACAATTTCGAGAGGAGTCGGATGAGATGTTATTTTCCAATATAGAGATGAGCGAAGATTTGAAAGCGAAGGTTCGGCGGACGGCGGCCGCGGAAAAGCCGGTTCGGCGGACGGCTTTCCCGAAGTCTTGGATGCTGGGGGCGGCGGCGTTGGCCGCGGCGGTCATGCTTCTCATCGGCTATCCGATGCTGCAGCCGCCGGCCGCCCCGACGCCGGGAGACCAATCGGCCGGCAGCGAGCCGCCGGCGAACGGAGGCGCCGTCGGCTCCGACTTGTCGCAGCTGATCACGACTCCGCTGAGCACCGTCGACGAAGCCGCAACGGCCTTCGGAGCGGAATTGCATGTTCCGAACGACGTACCCGAGGGCTTTACGTTGTCGGAGATCGCGGCGGTAGGGATGGAAGGCGAGCCGGCCAGAGACGTCATCTTCACGTATGCTTCCGGCGAGAAGTCGTTGACGTTCGTCGCCAGCCGCTTACCGGCCGCGTTCCCGGCGGATTTGTTCTCGAAGACGACGGTCGGCGGCGCGGACGGATTCGTGTTCGAACAACCCGGTCTCACCGAATTGTTTTGGAGCGTAGACGGGATTCAATATTCCGTTACCGGCCAGATTACGGGAGAAGAAGCGTTGCAGGTCGCCGAGTCCGCGCAATAACCGTTATGGACAACCCAGAATGTTCCAGAGAACGTAAGGGAATCGACGATAGACGTAGATTCGTTTCGCTTGTCAAGGCCACAGCGCGACCCGCGAGCGAAATCGGCGCTTGAGATCGATTTCCATCCCGTGATACGCTTACATCGGTAATTACACGCAAGGATGTCTGTCTCCTCGTTCATCATACGACCAGGGAGGGATGCGGATTGAAGTGTAAACCATGCGAAGGTACGGGGAAGGTGAAATGCACCGCGTGTTCGGGAGAAGGGGTCCAATACGGTCGAAGCAAGTGTACTTCTTGTAGCGGCGAAGGATTGACCGGATGCGACAAGTGCGGCGGGCAAGGCAAGATCGGATTTTTCCGTTGGTTGAAGTCGTGACAACTCCCCGTTTCGAAATTCATTCGGGCCGTCCTGCGATCGCAGAGCGGCCTTTCTTTATGGGGACGTCCCGAGCGGGCGATCCGTAATATAATGGTAAAACATTATCGTGGCGCTTTGCACGAACAGATAGATCGAAAACGAATAATGCAACCCATACGCGTCTTTGTAATGGAACACGCCGACGAGGGAGCATAAAAGTTCGAAAGCTACCGAAAAGCCGGACCAAAGCACGACATATCCGACTCTCAGGAGACCGCGCACGCGGAACAGATCGTAAAAATAAACGAAGAAGTAGCCGAACGGCGCGTAGAGAAAGTAAAGCGTAAAATCCATGACGGTATAGGCCGGTCCGTCCATAATGTCGTAGAGATCGAAAATATGTCCGCCGATGGAGTTGTCCAATATACTTGCGAACGTTGCGCTGAAAAGGAAGATTAATAACATGGTAGATTTGGATAACCGCTTCGGCATTAAATAGACCGCACTATATAAAAAGGCGATACATCCAAGCACAAACCAATCGTTCCAATCGAAGGCCTTCTCGTAAAGCCAATTAGGTCCTTGCATGAATGCACATCCTTCGAAAGTATCGCAAGGTTATGAGCGGCAGGATATACAAGAGAATACGATAGCCGGCCAGCCAAGAAAACACGTGAACCTCGTTGTAAATAACGATGCGAAGATAGTGACTAAGGCCCTCCAAGCCTATAAGAAAAGCGATCGAAGCGACGTGTATATGGACCCTGCGGGAGACGGTTCGAACGAGAGCCGCCCCGTTCGCCGTCACTGCGATGAATAGCGGGACGATCGCGCTTTGCAACAGCGTGAAGGAAACGAAGCTCGCCGGATCCTTCGAGATTTCGAAGATATGAAGCGTTTGGCTGGACCAATAATATACGTTGGTGTTGATGAAATTCGACAATAAAAAGACGAAGGCGAAATCCTGGCGCGACGACTTTCGAACGAGAGCCGCCGTCGCGATAAGCATCCAGCTTGCGGCGATAGAGAAGGATAGTAACATGGTGACCTCGCGGATAGGGTATAAACCGTATTATTTCCGAATCGATGTATTACATACCTTACCCTAGCATGGCTGATAGAAATATGTCATCGAATGACGAATGGAAGAATACCTTGCGATCTTGTGCATGAAATGCAAGGATTCACAGATCGTCATGCGCTAAATTGAAGTCGGAAGGATGATCGCGGTGGATTGGGTCGACAGAATGAATCGAGCAATCGGTTATATCGAGGAGCGTATGTTAGAAGAGATCGATTACGAAGACGTTGCGAAAGTCGCATGCTGCTCGGTGTACCATTTCCAACGGATGTTCTCCTTTATTACGGACGTTCCGTTATCGGAATATGTGAGGCGCAGAAGATTAACCTTAGCGGCGTTCGAGCTTCAGCATGGGAAGGCGAAAGTGATCGATATCGCGCTGAAGTACGGCTACGATTCGCCGGAAGCGTTCGCCCGCGCTTTTCAAAACGTGCACGGGACTACGCCGACCGCCGCGCGGAATAGCGGTACCCCTCTTCAGGCCTATCCTCGAATCTCCTTCCAAATTTCAATCCAAGGGGTCGTGGGAATGAAGTATCGGATCGAAGAAGCAGAGGCGTTCGCCGTCGTAGGCGTGCAAGAGAAGATCAAGACGGCGGATGCTTTCGATGCCGTACCGCGCGCGTGGACAAGCGCGATGAAGGAAGGACTGTTCGATAAGCTGTGGGAGGTGCGGGAACCCCATCCGAACATCAGAGGCATCTTAGGCGTATGCGCGGACGGGGATCACGGGAAGAACGAATCGTTCCATTACATCATGTCCGTCGCGTCCGTCCAAGCCCCGGCGGAAGGCATGGTCAAGCGCGAGTTCCCGGCTGCGACTTGGGCTGTTTTCGAAGCGGAGGGAGGGCCGGAGGGGATCGGGGACATTTGGAAAAGGTTATATACCGAATGGCTGCCGACTTCCGCCTATGACTTGGCGTATTTGCCGGCCATCGAATGTTATTTGCCGCCGGAAGAAAACAAAAACGAGCTTTGGGTGCCCGTCGTGAAAAAGTCTGTTCCGTCCGGATCCCGCGGGAAATCAGCGCGATCGGCCGTCTAGTCGCGCGAACGACCGGGACCTGCCTTGCATCCGTAAGGTACGGTCCCGTTGTTTATGTCGAACCTGCGTTCATGGCTGCGCCTGGACGAATAAGCCTTGCCCCTCGATATACTCCGCGTAAAACAGCTCCGAAGCTTGACTAAACCCGAATTTCCCGATCTCCTCGCGAAGCCATGTTCGATCCTTGCCTAGAAGGCCTAGTGCGTTCTCGATAATCTGACCGTCCATGATCACTGGAAGAGGCAGGAGCAAGTCTTTCGCGATTCTGCCTTTATTCACCGAGTCCCCCTTGATCACATTGAGCCCCCCGTTCGGTTCCAGGAATGCGTAGCCGACTTCACGGATGGAATACACATCCTTCTCCCGCAATAAGCTAAGAAATTCATGAAGATCGATCCGGTGCTTTCGTAAGATCGCTTTGTCGATGACGTTGTTTTTCACGACAAGTTCGATGTCCCCGTCGAAAAATTTCCTCGCTTTGCGCGCCTTGAGCGTTAGCTTATCGATCGCGTAATTTAACAAGGTCCAGAACGTTAGAGAGTAAATCATATACAGAACATTGATTTCCTCGTCATACAGCATGCTGCCGACGAGCTCGGACAACACGATGGCGGATATGAAATCGAATATCGTAAGATGCTTGAGTTCGCGTCCTCCGATAAACTTCGTCACAAGGAAAAGGGCGATGAAACCGACCGCCAGCTTTATCGTTAATTGGGTTAACAACGCAAGAGCTCCTTTTTTGCAAAATTGATCTTAGTATCCGCGGCTCTCCTGTGAACTATAAGGCAATGATTATTGTCATAATGACAATGATCATTTACATTTCGACAAGGATCGTTTACTATGTGATATATCACATGGTGGAAGGAACGCGATCATGCTTGAAAACCGAGTACGCGAGCTTCGAGCGCGTTACAAGTGGACGCAGCAGGACTTAGCCGACGCCGTCGGGGCGACTCGGCAGACGATCGGCCTGATCGAGAAAGGGGATTACGCCCCGTCCGTGACATTGGCTTTGAAAATTTCGAAGGCGTTCCGCGTGCCGGTCGAAGACATTTTTTCTATAAAGGAGTAGCGGTTATATGCTTCAACGAATCGTGCGATCCCCGTTTGTCCCAGCGTTCTTTCTGCTTATCGTAATCGGATTTCTTGCCTTTTCGCGAGACGGATGAAGGTCATCAATGGGTTACTTTCAAGGCATGTCGAAACGTATATATCTACTATGCGTTCGCGTTGCCTGCGGCGGCCGGCGCATGTTTCGTGTTTGCGGATTACAAGCTGACGGCTTTAGTCAGCATAGGCGCTTTAGGATTGGGTCAATATCTTGTGTATTGGCTGACGATCCGGAAACTCAACCAATTTTGAAGCGGGGGATGGACAGGTGTTGGAGTGGGCTGAAGAAGCGAGTGCGATGTGGCAATATATTGTTTTATTTCTGCTGGCGGCGGCACCCTGGATGGACGTATCTCTCGTCGTACCGCTTGGAGTGCTGTGGGGGTTGTCGCCGGTATGGGTTAGCGTGGCGGCTTTCGTCGGGAATTTCTTATTAATTCTGATTCTCGGGTTGTTCTTCAAGCAAATCTCGGAATGGAGGCAAGCGAGAAGAGCGAAGAAAGGGATCACCGGTCCGACGAAGAAGGAAACGCGTTCAAGAGCGATATGGGAAAAGTACGGCATCCCCGGATTGGCCATCATCGCGCCGATCTTCGTCGGAACCGATATCGCCGCGGTGTTGGCCCTGACGTTCGGCGCTTCCAAACTTCGCGTCGTTGGTTGGATGACGGTCAGCTTAGCGTTGTGGACGATCGTATTCGCCGTCGGTTCCGTGTACGGGTTTAGTTTTTTGAATCTCATCTAAGTCGGCGGACGCCCTTGCTCCATGAGTTTTCCGGAGGCAAGGGCGTTCTTTATCGATGCAGGGAACGGTACGACTTCGGGGTCATGCCTTCCGCTTGCACGAAGCAGCGGATGAAGTACGTGGAGCTGTTAAAGCCGACGTCCGCCGCGATGCGGTGTACGGGCATGTCGGTGCGCATCAAGAGCGTCTTCGCTTGACGCAGCCGTAGACCGTTCGCGTATGCCAAAGGCGTGCAACCGTATACTTGTTTCATGCAGCGCGCCAAATACGTCGGGTGGAAATGAAGGCGTTCTTTCAACGCCGCGTTCGTAATCGGCGCGCGGTAATGCTGCCGTAAATATAGCGCTGTCTGTTCGGCCGCGCGATACACCGGCGAATTCCACATTTCCATCTGCCTGGAATTCAACTCTCGAACGATTTCCTGAAATAAGATTTGCTGCTCCCAGGGCGCGCTGGCCGCCGTCTGCATCTCGAGCAAACGGGCGAAGTTCGCCTGCATGCGGGCGGGGTTCGCCAAGCTGCAAAAGCGGGGCAAGTCGATCATGAACGAGGCGATCGGCAGATAGGGGTCGTCCGGCGGCCGGTAATCGGTCGGCGTCTCGTCGGAAAGCTCCCGCCAGCCGCCTATCGTCTGGAAGTGAAGCCAGTAGAAATGAGTATCCGCAGTACAGGGCTTGTACGCATGGTGTTGGAGGTCGGGCCTAAGGATCAACGCCTTCCCGGGCATAACGTCGTACTCGCGGTCCTCCTCGGCCATGTAGAGGGCTCCTTGCGTTACGAACAGCAGATCGAACACCCCGATCTTGCTGCGGCTATGGTGCTTCCGCCCGGCCGGATACCGATCTTCTCCGCCGATCGTGAAGTGCGGAAGCGGAGGGGCGAGGAATTGCAGCACGGTCATAAGTAAGTGCCTCCTATGCTATGTAGAGGTTGCAAAAGTTT
The DNA here is from genome assembly GCF_005765165.1 of Paenibacillus antri. NCBI lineage: Bacteria > Bacillati > Bacillota > Bacilli > Caryophanales > Paenibacillaceae > Paenibacillus > Paenibacillus antri. The sequence goes on from NZ_VCIW01000005.1 coordinate 177,415, forward strand.
GACGTATGTATGGCGGTAAGTTGAGAACGTCGTCGAACATATACGTAAAATAACATATATAAGCCATTACTTAAAGAAGTGCGCGAATGTCGACGAAGTTCGTATTGTACGATCGTTTGGTTCACATCCGATCTGTCGAAGGCGCGGTTCCTTCTATATACTGGGACTGATCATAAGGCCGTGCCTGACGCATGGCGCTAAAGGAGAGAGGACCATGTCCATCGCGCATCGACTACAACCTGCATCGCGGCTTCCGGCGGAGGCCGCATTCGAAGAGCTGCCGCTCGGATCGATACTGCCTTCGGGTTGGTTGAAGGATCAGCTCGTCATTCAATCCAAAGGATTTACGGGAAGGCTTCCCCGCTATTGGGATCACCTCGGTCCGGACAGCGGCTGGCTCGGCGGCCCGGGGGAGAAGTGGGAGCGAGGTCCGTACTATATCGACGGATTGCTGCCGCTCGCTTATTTGCTGCAGGACGAAGCCCTGCTTGCCGAAGCGCGTCCGTGGATCGAATGGACGTTAAGCAGCCAGCAGCCCGACGGGCAATTCGGGCCTGCGGACGAGGACGACTGGTGGCCGCGCATGGTGATGGTCAAAGCGCTGATTCAATATGCGGAAGCGACGGAGGACGAGCGCGTCGTTCCGTTCCTGCTGAACTTCTTCCGATACAAGGCGGCGCATATCGAAGAGAGACCGCTGAGAGACTGGGGCAAGGCGCGAGGCGGCGAAGCGATTCTGTCTCTCCAGTGGTTGTATCGGCGAACCGGAGAGGATTTTCTGCTGGAATTGGCTTCAACGATTCACGCGCAAACGGAGGATTGGACCGGACTGTTTTCCGATTTTCCGTATTGGCGATATCAGACGAAGTTCGACCATCGCATCCATGTCGTCAATGTGGCGATGGGACTGAAAGAGCCGGCGCTGTATTCATTGTTGTCGAACCGGGAGGAGCATCGCGAAGCTTCCCGCAAGGGGATCGAAGCGCTGATGCGTTACCACGGGCAGCTGCACGGCATGTTTTCGGGCGACGAATGGCTCGCCGGCACGCATCCCAGTCAAGGCGTAGAGCTGTGCGCGGTCGTGGAGTACATGTACACGCTGGAGCATCTCGTGCGGATTTTCGGCGACGGCTGGTACGGGGACATTCTGGAGCGGGTCGCCTACAACGCGCTGCCGGCGACGATCTCCGCCGATTGGACCAGCCATCAGTACGTGCAGCAAGTCAATCAGATCAAATGCACGAAGGAGCACCGCAATTGGACGGAGAACCGGGACGACGCGAACATGTTCGGGTTGGAGCCGAACTTCGGCTGCTGCACGGCGAACATGCATCAAGGGTGGCCGAAGTTCGCCGCCCGCCTCTGGTTGGGCACGCCCGACGAAGGCGTCGCGTTAGTCGCTTACGCCCCGTGCACGGTAAAGACCGAGGTGGCCGGCGGCGTCGACGCGACGTTCGAAGTCCGGACCGAATATCCGTTCCGCGATGCGGTCGAGATCGAAGTCCGACCGAGCCGCGCTTGCCGCTTCCCGTTGAAGCTTCGCATGCCGGCTTGGTGCAGCCGGCCGCAGGTTCGCGTCAACGGAGCGGCCGTCGCGCTCGACATCGTCTCGGGCTTCGCGACGATCGAGCGCCAGTGGGCGCCGGGAGACCGCGTAACCGTCTCGCTGCCGATGGAGGTTACGTTGGAGAAGCGGGCCAACGGTGCGGTCGGCGTAACACGCGGTCCGCTAGTGTACGCGCTTCCGCTGCCGGAGCGCTGGTCGCGTCGATCCGGCAACCTCCCGTTCGCCGATTGGGAGATCGTTCCCGCTTCCGGCGCCGCTTGGAACTTCGGACTGGCGGTGGACGGGAAGAGCGGCGTCTTCTCCGTCGAAGAAGCGGAGGTCCGGGAACAGCCCTATTCGGCCGAACAGGCGCCGGTACGGCTGAAGGCGCGCGCGAAGCGCGTCGCGCAATGGCGGGAGGAGATGAATTCCGCCGGGGAGCTGCCGCTCAGTCCGGTCGTCTCGGCGGAAGCCGAAGAAGAGATCGTCTTAGTGCCGTACGCGTCCGCGAAGCTGCGGATCGCCGAGTTTCCGGTAACGAAGGAATGAAGCTGCAGGGCTAACATAACCTTCCGAACCATTCATTCCCATGGGCGCATGCGCATACCTTATTGCATGACGGAAGTAAGGGGTGGAGGCGCTTATGGAAATGAAATCGATGACGTTCGAAGAAGCATCCTTGTTCGAGCTCCGATTTTGGCTGCAGGTATTGGGGGATCATGCTCGATTCATCCATAATGCGTTGTCGCCGGAGGAGCGAGAGGAGGGAAGCAGGGCGGAGGAGTTCATTCGTTTCTTCGACGCCATGTTGGAGACGGCCAGAGCCGAGCCGCCTGCGCAGGCGATCCTCGAACTCAATCGGAGCGCATACCGTAACGGGCAAGACATTCGTTTTTACAAGCTGCATCTTCTCCAACGTCATCTTGCGGGCAATATCAAAATCAATCTGCCGCCCACGTTCCTGAATCATATGGTGAACGAGGTCGAGGAAGCGTTGTCCGTCTTTCATCATCTTCAGGCGGGTCAAATCCCTCCGCGACAAGAAGCGCTTCATCATCATTTGGTATGGCTGCAGGACGCGTTCGGTCATTCCGCTGCGATCGGCGCGGAGCTCGACGCGGTCGAGAAGAGATTAAAGAACACGAGCGAAGCTTTCACCAAATAGTTCGAAGCGTTTTATTTGAAAGCCGTGGAATTGGCCGGTTATACCCGGACAGGGCTGCGACAGTTCCCGGCGCTGCAGCGTTTCAACAAAGAAGTCGAGCTTGAGATGCTCTTATTTACGAAGTTCCTGGAAGAGCTGGAAGAGATGAGACTGACGAAAGAGGTGCTAGGCGCCCTTATGCCGCTAATGGCCGATCATATGGCTAGGGAAGAGTGCTATTATTTAACGAAGTTGTCCTGGGTATCGGAGGTGCAGCCTCCGAACTGCGACCCCGGAAAGCCGAGAGTGGAAGCGTGACCGAGCGATAGAATAGAACGTTGGGAGCCGCGCGGCTCCCTTTTCCATGCTTGAGAGAAAGAATGGAAAGAAAGGAATGGAAATAGTAACAAATCTATGGTAGCTTTTATTGTAACTTATTAGAAAATGATCCAAGGCAGGATGCGCTCCCGACATGAATGCCATCATTGGGGAGCCGATGGGGGCAGTCCGCGAGTTAACGCGGGCTGTCTTTTTACGCAAGGAGCGATGACATGGGTTCGCGAGTCATGCATTTCATCATTGGCGAGCTAGTAGCTTCCAACCTTGACGCGTTCAAAAACAAGGGCGATTTTCTAATCGGTTCCATCGCGCCCGATGCGGCCTTCACGTTCGAGAGGAAAGCGACGACGCATTATTTCGAAGGGGATGCCGACCGCAAGACGAGACAGGTAAACTACCGGAGATACATGGATTCATATTTATCAAGCGCAAGAGACGACTATTCCCTCGGATATTTGACTCATCTCGTCGCCGACCACGTGTGGATGGAGTCGATCTATTACCCCTATGAATTGAAACCGAAGCAGGACGCAGACCCGACTTTCTTGCATAAATGGTATTCGGATTTTAGCAAGCTAAATACGAAACTGCTTAGTCATTACAATATGGGATATTTACAGGATTGGCTGAAGATCGATGGTTCGCCGAAGGAAATCGAAGGGGTCGCGAAAGACGATCTTCAGAAACTTGTCGAGACGATGTACGGAGATTTCGATAGGATCGAATGTCATATGGACTGCGAGCTAGAAGTTTATCGGTTGGATGACATCCTCGCGTACATCGATCGATCGAAATCGAAGGCGATCGCCGTCATCGAGGAGTTACTTGCCCGATAGAGCGCGCAACGTTTCCCGACCGATATTCCCGAAGATCCGGGAATGGACCTCTATTCGTCGTGTTGCGGTATTCGGTATGCTGAATACCGATAACCGACGAGAGGGGATTTAGAAAATATGCTAGCTTCGACAGTGGGAACAAGTCAGCCGAAGCGCTGGAAGCGAATCGGATTCGGGATCGTCGCCGTTCTGTTCGCGTTATTCGGATTTTTCTTTCTGCAAGGGGCCACGGAGGCGCTGGAGCCTTGGGTGCCGTCCGATTGCGGAGGCTGCAACGACGAGACGTTCGTGCCGGATTCGTACCGCTGGCTCGCGGCCTCGCACGGGGCGCTGCTCGCGTTCTTATTCGGAGGGTGTCTCATCGCCTTGCTGCGCAAGCCTTACGAGAAGCCGGTGCTGCTTCATGTATACGCGGTCGGTCATATCGCGTTCTTGGCCGTCCTCGCGATTACGTCGCCGCAGATGGCGCTCCAGAAGGCGTTCGTCTTCGTAATGTTCCTTCTCGTGCTGCTCGTGCTGTTCGCCTTCTACCATCGCCGTTCGGCGGCGATCAAGCTTGAACCGGCCGGAGGATATACCCGACCGCTTCTTGCGATGACTGTCGCCGCCGCGCTGATCCTCGTTCCGGTGGCGATTCACGCCGGCATGCAGCAGATGGGGGAAACCGCGGATCAATTCCGCTGGGGCGAAGAAGCGGCGATGCTGCTCGTACTGCTGTACGCCGGGTTCCTCGCTTCCGCGAAACGGGCCGGTTCGTTCGCGCTCGGCGTCATCGTCAGCCTCACGTACGTCTATCTGGGGGCCGCGGCGCTCGCGGTGCCGAACCATCCGGGCAGCTGGGGGGTCGCGGGGGGCATGGCGTCGATCGTCTTCGGTCTCGCCTTCGCGGGTACGATATTTTACACACAACGCTCGAGGTGATTTTCGTTCATGACCGCAGAGGGGAAAGCGTCCTTCGGAACGTCGACCGAACCAAGCCGCCGCCGGAATTTCCGGCGGCTGTCCGCGTTGTACGTCGCAGCGACGGCGGGGGCGCTCGGGCTGACCGTCTGCTTCCTCGCGGCGTTGCCGTTCTACTACGACTATCTGATATCGACGTGCTATGGTCCGACCTTGGGCTGCGAGCTGGCGACCATGAGTCCGATCGCGGCCGAACCGGGCGGCGCGCCGTTATTCGGCATCGTCGGGACGGCCTGGCTTCACCTGGGACTGGATGCCGCCTTCTTCGCCGTGTACGCCGGCGTCGCCGGGCTGATCTTGCTCCTGAAGCCGAAGGATGCGCTCGGCTCGACCGCGGCGTTATCCTTAGTTTGCTTCGCGTTCGGCAACCAAACCTATTTAGGTTGGGAAGGGGCCGAATGGCTCGTCCCTGCGGCGCAAACCGCCGCCATCGCCGGCTTTATGGCATTCGCGCTTCTATTCCCGAGCGGCCGCGCGACAAGGTCGTGGCTTCCCTGGGTCGCGATCGGAGCTTTCCTGACTCGGAACGTTCCGGACGTATTGCCCTTCCCGGCGATCCATGTCGACCGTTGGCCGCTCGCGCTGTCGCTGCTCTGGATGGTGGTCTTCTACGGTTCGTTATCCTATAGTCAATTCACGCAATACCGGGAAGTCTCGGCGGAACACGGCCGGGAGGCGATTCGGAAGGTGGCCGTCGGGTTCATCGGCGCCTTCGCGACGCTCATCGCCGTCAGCCTGCCGCTCGTCGCGTGGCCCGAATTGTATGGCGGGCACCTATTCTGGCTCGATCTGGCGGCGCGTTCGGCGATGCTGTGGATCCCCTTGTCGCTAGGCGCGGCGCTGCTGAAGCACAGACTCTGGGGCGTGCCCCCCGTCGTGAGGAGCGGCTTCGTCTACGCGGCGTTGCTCGTCATTTCGTTCGCGATCTACCTTGCCGTCGTTGCGTATCTTGCGTTGGTGTTTCAGACGGAGAGCGGCGTGTTCCGGCTCATCGCGACGGGAGTCGTCGCCGTGTTGTTTTCGCCGATCAAGAACGCGTTGGATAAGCTGTCGAATCGGATCGTCTACGGCCGAAGGGAGGATCCGGTGTCGTACCTCGTCCGTCTCGGCGATCGGCTGCGCGAGCCGTTCGCCCCCGAGCGGGTATTGGAATCGGTGACGACGACGATCCGGGAGGCGATGCGGCTTCCGCATGCGTCGATTACGATCAAACATCGCGGCGTCGAGACGGAAGCGGCCGCTTCGGGCGTCGCGCGGGACGCCGCCGCCGCTCGGCTGCCGCTCGTCGTCGGCGGGGAAGAGCTCGGCGGGCTGTACGTCATGCCGCGCGCGCCGGGCGAGCCGCTGTCCTCCGCCGACGGCAAGCTGCTGCAGCTGTTCGCGCGGGAAGCCGCCAGAATCGTGTACGACCTCAAGCAGTCGCTCGATATCGGGAGGCTTATGCAAGAGCTGCAAGCATCCAGACAGAAGTTGGTGTACGCCAGGGAAGAAGAGCGGCGCACGATCCGTAACAATCTGCACGACGATCTTGCGCCGCGGTTAGCCTCGTTGGCGCTGCTCGCTTCCGCCGCGAGCGACTTGATGGACCGGGATCCGTCCCGCGCCCGGAAGATCGTATCGGAGCTCGAGACGGATATCCGGGAGGCCGCCGGGGACATCCGCGCCTTCGTGAACGATCTGCGGCCGCCGGCGCTTGACCAGTACGGCTTGTTGGAAGCGGTTCGCCAACAGGCGGAGCGGTGGACGCAGCTCGAAGGGGCGAACGCGCGCATCGTCGTGACATCGGACGGGAAGCTGCCGCCGCTGCCGGCGGCCGTCGAGGCGGCGGCGTACCGCATCGTGTCCGAGGCGCTCGCCAACGTCGTGAAGCATTCGTCAGCGACGGAATGCCGCGTATCGTTCGAGCCTAAGGAAGGCGAGCTGCATATAGAGATTCGGGACGACGGAATCGGAATTTCGGAGGACAGAAAACCGCGCAGGGGCGACGGCTCCGGCGGCGTCGGGCTGACGTCGCTTCGAGAGCGGGCGGAAGAGCTGGGAGGAACGCTGCGGATCGAATCCCCGCGGGACGGCTCCGGGGGGACCCGGATCGCCGCCCGGCTTCCGATGTCGCCGCGCGAGGAAGGGAGAGGGACGGACTGAACATTCGAGTCATGATCGCGGACGATCATCCGATGTACCGCAAGGGCGTTCGGACGATTCTGGAGACGGCAGGCGATATGGACGTAGTCGCCGAGGCGACGAACGGCGCCGAGGCGCTTCAACGCTGCGAGGAGCTGAAGCCGGACGTCGCGCTCGTCGACATCCGCATGCCGGAGATGAACGGCGTCGAGGCGGCTCGGCGCATGAAGGAGCGGCATCCGGGCGTACAAATCTTATTTTTGACGATGCATCAGGACGACGCGTCCGTCATGGCGGCGATGCGGACGGGCGCGCGGGGATACATCTTGAAGGATGCCGACCGGGACGAGATTCTCCGGGCGATCCGCGCCGTCGCGGCGGGAGAAGCGATCTTCAGCGGCGAAGTGGCGACGCGGATGATCGATTACGCGACGCGTCCCTTCACGCATCTGGATGCTTTCCCGCAGCTGACCGCTCGCGAGAAGGAAGTGCTGCATTGGATCGCCGAGGGAGCCTCGAACGCGCAAATCGGCGAAAGAATGGGGCTGTCCTCCAAGACGGTATCCAACTACGTGACGATCGTCCTGAATAAGCTGCCCGCCGCCGACCGAACGGAAGCGATTCGGTTGGTGGAGAAGTCGAAGGGCGGGTGGTAAGCGGTTCCCGAGAAACGATACATACATTGACAACCGAGGTGGTTTTCAGCAAAATGGATGATGTGATGTATATCGAGCCGAAAAAATCGAGGTAATGTACATGAGTGGTCAATCAGGTAGGTTGTCGTTTCAAGAGAAATTGGAATATATGGTCTCTACGCTTCGCTCCGAAATCATCAACGGAACTCGCAAGCCTGGGACGTATTTGCCGGCCGAGAGCGCGCTGGCGAAACAATTCCGCATCAGCAACAAGTCCGTCCGCAAAGGCTTGGACGAGCTGGTCGCCGAAGGACTGATCGTAAAGATCGATCGCGTCGGCAGCATGGTCTCGAAGGATCGGCAGGTCGTCACCGTCAATTTCGGATGCAACCCGTCGCTGACCGACGATATTCAGATGACCGAACTGTTGGAGGCATTTCATCGCAAGCATCCCGGCATTCGCGTTCGCGCTATCCCTCTCGACTTCTTCGAACACGTCAGTTCGGCCGGAGAGATGTTATCGAGCGGCTTGCTGGACGTCGTCTCCTTCAGCAATTCTCAATTCCAAGAGCTGGTAGAAAACGACGAACGCCTCTCGCTGCTCGAGCCGCTCGAGCCGGACGAAGGCATCTATCCGATCGCCAGCGAAGCGTTCCGTTGCGATGGCCGGTTGTACGCGAGAGCCGTCTCCTTCTCGCCGGTCGTGCTTTGCTACAACAAAGCGCACTTCCGGGAAGCGGGCCTGCCGGAGCCGGACAGCTACTGGACGTGGGACGATCTCGTGGAGACCGCGCAGAAGCTGACGGCGCACGGGGGAAGACATTCGGTTTATTTCGTTCCGGCATCGCTGAATCGATATTCTTTGTTTTTACTGCAAAGCGGGATGGAGACGAGTCGAGACGCGGAGGGCCGCGTCCGCATCGGGCCCAAGCTGGCCTACAGCCTGCGCAAATTCAGCGATATCGTGAACGATCACGACATCTTCCCCAAGTATTTCTCGGGAACGAACGAGGACGATTCGGTTTCGTTGTTCATGCAGGAGAAGGTGTCTATGATTTTGACGACGTATTTCAGCCTGAACGCCTTCAAGTCGCTTCCGCTCGAATACGATATTTCGCCGGTTCCGCTGCTGCGCCGCGGCGGAGAGCAGAAGACGCTGCTGCTTTCGATCGGCGTCGGCGTCAACCGGCTCGCGAAGGAGAAGGAGGCGGCGCTGACGTTCGCCGACTTCTTGGCATCGCAGGAAGCTCAGCTCGTCATTCGCGAAAAGACGACGAGCATTCCCGCAAGAAAGCTGGTGGCGGAGCAGGGGACGACGGATGCGCTGAACCGTCCTGCAAGATACCTGATGTACCGAGAACTGTTCCCGTCGTTTATGTATCATAAGGATTTGGGGCTGTCCATTCCTTCTTTGAAATCGATCAGCAACCGGCTGAAAGAATATTGGTCCGGCATATCAGATGAGAGGGATCTTCACATGAGATTAGAAGAACTTATCATCGAATCGAATTCATAGCGAATGAATCCGCTGTCACTGCCATTTACCGTCAGGTAAATGGCTTTTTTTGTGTTGACAACATTTTCGTAGTGACATTATAATCAGGGTACATCAGTGATACATCAGATAGTGTATTGTATGCCATTAATTTTGTTTTACCCCGGGGGAATGAAATCAATAGGGAATTAGGTGGTGATGAGAACCGTCGGAAGTTAATTCGGAAGCGCTTTCGAATTGAAGTGTTCAAGGGTCGCAAGGTCATATTCTTACATATTCGGGAGGTTATACGGTGAATAAGACGAAACGGTACGCTTTGCTTGGTTTGTCGCTGACGATGGCGGGTTCGGTCGTATTGTCCGCATGTTCCGCAACTACCGAAGAACCCCCCGCGCCGTCCGCTACCCCAGAACCGGGGAAGGCGACCGACGACGGCGCGGGTCAACGCGACGTCGGGGGGCTGTCGCTTCCCATCGCGGCCGACAAGCTGGAATTGTCGCTTTGGGCGCCGAGCGGCGGGAACTTCAAAGGGAAGGACTTCAACGACAAGTTCTCCTTCCAGAAGATGGAGGAAAATACGAACATCCACATTGCGTTCCAGCATGCCGCGGAAGCGGCGAGCGCGGAAGCGTTCACGCTCATGATGTCTTCCGGCCAGCTTCCGGACATGGTCTATACGTCGAATTGGGATAAGGAAGCGAGCAAGTACGGCACCCAGGGCGCGCTGCTTCCGCTCGAGGAGCTGCTGAAGGAGCATGCGCCGAACTTCTCGAGAATTCTTGACGAACATCCCGCGATCCGCGGCCAAATCACCTCCCCGGACGGGCATATTTACTACATGCCGAACATCGTGCTCGACAACACGAACTTGACGCAGATGTTTCCTCAAATTCGCCAGGACTGGCTCGACAAGCTCGGTCTCGAAGCGCCGAAGACGACCGACGATTGGTACAACGTGCTGAAGAGCTTCCGCGACGGCGATCCGAACGGCAACGGGAAGCAAGACGAGATCCCGTTCGTCACGGTGAATCTCAATAACGTCATGTTCCAGTTCGCGCCGGCGTTCGGCGTTCAATACGACTTCTTCGTCGAGGACGGCAAAGTCGATTACGGTCCGTACGACCCGCGCTTCAAGGACGTCGTCGCCTTCCTGAACAAGCTGTACCAAGAGAAGCTCCTCGACCCGAACTATCTCGTCGACAACACCTTCGATACGCTTACCGAAAAGGTGACCTCGGACGTCGCCGGCGCCTGGTTCGGCTGGTCCGGCTCGTACATGGGCAACTTCACGACGCTGATGGCGGGCAAGCACCCGACCTTCAAGATCGCGCCCATGCTGCCGCCGATCGGACCGAACGGCGATCAATCGCACGTCTCGTTCCGCTATCCCGCCGCCGGCATCGGCATCGCGGTGTCCGCGCGGACGGAGCATCCGGAGGAAGTCGTGAAGTGGCTCGACTACCAGTATTCGGAAGAGGGCATCATCCTCAACAACTTCGGGGTCGACGGCGTCTCCTACGACCTTGTGGACGGCAAGCCGGTGTACAAACGCGAGGTGACGCATCCCGAAGACGGCACCACGAACACCGAGAAGCTGCTCAGCCACACGATCGGCGGCGGCAGCTGGGCGACGGTCGTCGATCCGAGCTACCCGCAGCAAATCCGCGAGGCGAACGGGCAGATGGAAAATCCGCTCGAGCTGTACGGCGAATTCATCGATCTCGACAAGAAGATGCCGCCGGTTCAATTCCTGCCGGAGGAGAACGACGTCATCGTGCCGATCATGGCCGACGTCGCGACGTACGTCGACGAGTCGATCAACGCGTTCGTCATGGGGCGTAAACCGATCGAGGAATACGACGCCTTCATCGCCGAGCTGAAGCGGATGGGGATCGACGACGTGCTCGCGCAATATCAAATCGCTTATGAACGCTTTACCTCCGCGAATTGATCCTCTGAATTGCAGCGTAGAAGCGGATCCTCGGCTACGGGGATCCGCTAGAGAGGGGGACACGATATGGCTCCGTCCATGGGGGCGGCCGGCGCGGCTCGCCGGCCCGACCGTCGAAGAAAATACGGCATCCTGCTCCGAAGGATGGCCGCTAACAAATATTTGTATCTCATGCTGCTGCCGGTCGTCGTCTACTTTTTGCTCTTCGAATACAAGCCGATGTACGGCGCGCTGATCGCCTTCAAAAATTTCAACCCGTACCAGGGCGTATGGGAAAGCCCGTGGGTCGGCTTCAAGCATTTCCTGCACTTTTTCGAAAGCCACTATTTCGTCCGATTGCTTCGCAACACGCTGCTGCTCAGCGTATATTCGCTGATCGTCATTTTCCCGGCTTCGATCGCCTTCGCCTTGCTGCTCAACGAGCTGCGCTTGAAGCGATTGAAGTCTGTCGTTCAGACGCTTTCCTATTTGCCTCATTTCATCTCGCTGATCGTTATCGCAGGCATGATCGTCGACTTCACGCAGCCCGACGGCATTATTAACCGCGTCCTGCTAGCCGTGGGCTTCATTTCGGAGCCGATCTCGTTCCTCATCTTGCCGGAATGGTTTCGTACGATCTATATCGGTTCCGGATTGTGGCAGAGCGTCGGTTGGAACTCGATTATCTTCCTCGCCGCGTTAGCGGGGATCAATCCGAGTTTGTACGAGGCGGCCGTCATCGACGGCGCCAACCGCTGGAAGCAGCTCGTGCATGTTACGCTGCCCGGCATCGTTCCGACGATTTTGATCCTGCTCATCTTGAACATCGGGTCGCTCATGAACGTGGGCTGGGACAAGATTATCCTGCTGTACAACGCGGCGACGTACGAGACGGCCGACGTGATTTCGACCTTCGTCTATCGCAGGGGCATCATTAACGCGGATTACAGCTTCTCCGCGGCCGTCGGCCTATTCAATTCCGCCATCAACTTCGCGCTGCTGCTTCTCGCGAACCGCATCAGCCGCAAGACGACCGAAAACAGCCTGTGGTAAAGGAGGAATGCGCCTCATGTACAAGTACGCAAGCTGGGGAGGAAGACTGTTCGACGGTGCCAACGTCTTCTTTTTGACCGTCTGTTCGTTCCTCTTCCTATACCCGGTCTGGTTCGTCGTCGTCTCCTCGCTCAGCGACGCGCACGCGATCGCGGCGGGCGAAGTGTCCTTATGGCCGGTCGGGATCAATCTGGAGGCGTACCGGTTCGTGTTCGCCGATTCAATGATTTGGGACGCTTACCTCAATACGTTCTTCTATGTCGGCGTCGGCACGGCGATCAACCTGGTCATGACGACGTTAGGCGCTTACCCGTTATCGCGAAGCCAGCTGTACGGCCGCGGCGCCGTCATGGCGTTCATCGTCTTCACGATGTTTTTCAGCGGGGGGCTCATCCCGAGTTATTTGAACGTGCGGGAATTAGGGCTGTTCGATACGCGATGGGCGCTGCTCTTGCCCGGCGCGATCAGCGCGTTCAATTTGATCGTCATGCGCACCTTCTTCCAGTCGATTCCGGAAGGACTCGTCGAATCGGCGAAGATCGACGGGGCGAACGACTTCCGCGTTTTGTGGTCGATCGTGCTGCCGCTCTCGAAGCCGGTGCTCGCCGTAATGACGCTGTTCTACGCGGTCGGCCATTGGAACAGCTGGTTTTCCGCGATGATCTTCCTGCAGGACCGCGCGTTGTTCCCGCTTCAGCTCATCCTGCGGGAAATCTTGATCCAATCGTCGGCGCAGAACCTGGCGTCCGGCATCGCGCAGGACGAATTGTCCAAGGTGAGCGAGGCGATTAAGTACGCGACGATCGTCGTCGCGACCGTTCCGATTCTCGTAATATATCCGTTCCTGCAGAAGTATTTCGTCAACGGCGTAATGATCGGCGCTTTGAAAGAGTAGATCCGTTCGCGATTCCGCACGCAGACAAGGAGAGAAGCCATGAAGGCAGTAGTGACGCAAGAAGGGAAAATCCGCGTGGCCGACGTGCCGATGCCTACGGTCGAGGCGAACGGCGTATTGGTGAAGACCGAATACTCCGCCATCAGCCCCGGGACGGAACAGATGATGAGCCGCACAGCGCACAAGCACCCGGTCTCGCTCGGGTACAGCTCGGCCGGCGTCGTCCAAGAGGTCGGTCCGCTCGCGACGCATCTGAAAGTCGGGGACCGCGTCGCCTGTTACGGCGCGCCTTACGTTAGACATGCCGAATGGTTGAGCGTTCCGCGGCATCTGGCCGTTCCGATTCCCGATAACGTGACGACCGCGGACGCGTCGACCGTAGGCCTCGGCGCCATCGCGATTCACGGACTGCGGCAGGCGGGACTGCAGTTCGGCGAAACCGCGGTCGTCGTGGGACTCGGCATCCTCGGTCAGCTGATCGCGCAAATCGCGCTCGCCGCGGGATACCGCGTCGTCGCTTGCGACGTGTCGGAAGCGCGGTGCGCGCTCGCCGAATCGCTAGGCATCCCGAACGTCTGCCGGAGCTCGGACGAGGTGGAGGCTTGCATCGCCGAAGCTGCGGGCGGCCTCGGGGCCGACGCCGTCGTGCTGTGCGCCAGCGCGAAAACCGGGGAATTGATCGATCTAGGCCTCGGCTGGATTCGGGACCGCGGGAAGGTCGTCGTGGTCGGCGACCTGAAGCTGGATTTCTCGAGGGAGCTCATGTTCGCCAAGGAAGCGACGGTGCTCATCTCGCGCGCCGGCGGGCCGGGTCGATATGACGAGACGTACGAACGGCTGGGCGTCGACTACCCGATCGGCTTCGCGCGGTGGACGGAAGGCCGCAATATGGAGGCGTATTTGCGCCTGGCGGCGGAAGGCAAGGTGCGGATCGGGCCGCTGCTCTCCCGCGTCGTGCCGATTCGTCAAGCGGACGATGCGTTCCGGCTGCTTCGGGAGGACCCTCAAGGCACGACGGGCGTCGTGTTGGAATACCGATGAACGCGGTTCGGCTCGGGACGCCGATCCGCGGCATCTGCGTCTGGGCGGCCGCCTACGGCCGGTCGAACGGGCGCGACTGCATCTACGCCGTCTCCTCGGGCGAGCGGTGCTTGTTCTTTGTCGTCGACGCGCATTCGGGAGAATGCCTCCATCGATTCGAGATGGAGGAGGCGAAGCACTGCTGGGGCGTCGTCGCGACGGGGGAGGCGGCGTACGCGGTCGCAGACGGCCATCTGTACCGTTATCGTGCAGCGCCGCCCGGGAACGGCTTGGAGCACCTTGGGGCGGCGATCGAAGGGGAGCATTATTCGTGGCGGCTGGCGGCGGACGACGACGGCGCGATCTACGGCGGTTGTTACCCGGGCGGCAAAGCGTTCCGCTACGACCCTCGAACCGGCGCGTTCCGCGATTACGGCGCGATCGTCGAGGGCGAGCAGTACGTCCGCTGCATGAAGGCGTACGGCGGCGCGCTGTATATGGGGATCGGCACCGTCGCCCCGCGGCTCGTCGCGATGCAGGTCGACAGCGGGGAACGGAAGGAAATCCCGCTGCCCGCCGCCGCCGCGAACGACAGCATGGTGTACGACTTGGACATCGCATGGCCGTACCTCTACATCCGGCTGACGCCGTCGAATACGATGCGCGTGTACGATCTTGCCGAAGAAGTCTGGATCGACGAAATCCCCGGCGCTATGGGGCTGGCCGTATCGCCGCCGGACGGCAATGGAAGCGTCTACTTCGCGAAAGACGACCGGCTTCATCGGTACGATGCCGCGGCGAGGGGATATGAGGATGTCGGCGTGCCCCTCGAAGGACCTTGCGTCGATTTCGGCTGGATCGGGCCGGAGGACGCTTCGCTCGAGACCGCGGCGAGCCGATTGATTTGCATCCGGCGCGACGGAAGTTATTGGACGTACGATCCGAAGACCGGACGCCGAGAGGAACGGGATCCGGGATTGTCCGGCGGACCCGTGACGATTCATTCGCTGGCGCCCGGGCCCGACGGCCGTATCTATTGCGGCGGCTATTTCGCGGGGGGCTTCGCGAGCTTCGATCCGGCGACCGGCGAGCTGTCGGAAGCCCAGACCTTCGGACAGATCGAAGGAATGGCGGCGTTCGGCAGCAAGCTCTACCTAGGAGTCTATCCGAAGGCGATCCTGTACGAATATGACCCGGAACGGCCGTGGATTCCCGGGGACAACCCGACGAGGCTCGCCTCGCTTCAAGACGAGGGGCAGGATCGGCCGTTCGCCTTCTGCGACGCAGGCGACGCGCTCGCCGTCGGCACGGTGCCCGATTACGGACGGCTCGGAGGGGCGCTTGCGCTCGTTCGGCCTGAGGAGCGCCGTGTCGAGCGATTCCCGGGCATCGCCGGAGCGCAGAGCGTCACTTCGCTGGCGTTCCGATCCGGGACGTTGTACCTCGGCGGCTGCATCTGGGGCGGGTTGGGCGTGAAGCCGATCGACGAGGAGGCGCTGCTGCTCGCCTGGGATCCTGCGGCGCGCCGAGAGCTTCGGCGGACGATCCCGGTTCCGGGGGAGAAGGCGATCTCGGCGCTCGCGTTCGCTCCGAACGGACGGTTATGGGGCGTAACGGCGGGGAAGCTGTTCGAGTTCGACGTCGACGACTGGCGGCTCGTCCGCGACATAGAGGTCGTTCCGTTCGACTGGGGCTCGCGCGGCCACTTCTGGCGAGGCGGATCGCTTCGGTTCGAGGCGGACGGCGGCATCGTGGGCACGGCCGTCGGGACGTTGTTTCATTACGATCCCGCCTTCGACCGGGTGACGGCGGAAGCGGAGGGCGTATGGCTGTCGACGGGGGATCGGGAAGGGCGGTCGTACTTCTCGATCGGTACGTCGTTATTCAAGCGATAGGGAGGGGAAAAGCATGCCGAATCTCGGAGTGCCGGGACTCGTTCTGATCGTCGCGATCGCGCTGCTGCTGTTCGGACCGAAGAAGCTGCCCGAGCTGGGGCGGGCGGTCGGCACGACGATCCGGGAGTTCAAGTCGGGGGCGAGGAAGCTGATCGAGGACGCGGAGACGCAGGAATCGAAATCGACGCGCAAGGAGGACGTGGAATGAACGAGAACACGCGGGATGCGAAGCCGGAGGCGATCTTGAGCCGGCGCGAGGCGCTTAAGATGCTAGGGGCCGCGGGCGCGGTCGTCGTCGGCAGCATGTTGGGCGGCGGGGCGGTGCTGGCGGAGTCGCCGCAGGCTGAAGCGCCGACCCCGGAGGGGAACGGGGAACAGACGCCTCAAGGGGCGGAACCGTTCTCGGCCGTTCAAGGCGCGGCGCCCCCGGCGAGGATGGAAACCGTCTCGGACGTACAGACGTTGTTAACGCTGAATACGAGCCGCCTGTCTCCGAACGCCTTGGCGTACGTCGCAGGGTATTATGCGGCCGGGGACGGCGGGGGCAAGCTCGTCCGGTGGGTGCCGGACAGCATGAAGCCGGATAACGGCGGTACCGTACATCGACCTACGGCGGACGCGCCGGGCGCCTGGGAGACGCTGCACGACGGTGTCGCCGACTTCCGCTGGTTCGGCCTCTTCGGACCGGCGCCCAACGCGGACGACGCGCTCGACGCGATGGCGAACGATCCATCGATTCGCCGCATCGAAGCGCATACCGATCTTAACTTCGTCCGCCGCCATGTGTTCCGCCGAAGCTTCCTCGAGATCGACTTCGGCGGGCGACGCGTAACGACGGACGGCATCGAGCTCAATACGCTCGACAATCCGTTCGGCGCGGTGCTGTTTTTCCAAGGTACGCCCGCAGGGCCGACGACCGCCGTCGCGTTGTCCGCGGCGATTCCCGAGGGGAGCGACATCTTCGAGGTGCCGAGCGCTTCGATGTTCGCCGTCGACGACTGGTGGATCGCCCAAATTTCGGCGCTTCCCGGCGGCCGGGCACAGCGCGAGCTCGACTATTTGGTGAAGGTGACGGAGATCGTGGACGCCACGCATATTCGGGTCAATTACAAGTGCGGGTGGACGCTGGACGCCGGACGAACGATATCCTATAAGAAAATGAACCCGGTCTTCCGCTGCCACGTCCGCAATATGAGCTTCGTCGGCGTGCCGGTGCCGCCGACGCAGTCGACGAGCCAGCGTCCGTTCGAGACGTGGGATCAGATCGGCTCGAACCCGGTCGCTTACGAGTTCGCGGTGGAGTGCGACGTCTCGGGCGTCCGGGCGACGAAGGTGTTCTGGCCGGTCGTGCAGCGGCGCTATAACTCCCATTATGTGACGGAGAGCTGCGAGCTGATCAATCCGGAGGAGCGCGATTGGGGCGGCACCGGGTATTTGACCCAACAATTGAACGTGTTGTACGGCAACGTTCGCAACTGCAATACGAGCAACGCCCGGCATTTGAACGACTTCACGTGCGCCGCGTATTGCCTCGTCGAAAACTGCCACGGCGATGGAGACGACTACGGCCCGTTCGTCACGCACGGACAGTTCGAGCACGATCTCGTCTACATCGGCAATTCCGGGTTGCTGTCGTTCGCGAACAGCGGCACGCATTGGGGTGACAGCGCGAAGCGAATCACGGTCAAGAAGCATATCGCGACGCGCATCGTCGCGAACAAGAAGCTCACCGACCTGACGTTGGAAGATTGCTATGCGATCTCGAAGGCGTCGCTCGCCAACTCCGGCTCGATCTGGGCGAACGTCGACGGCCTCCAGATGCGCGGGTGCACGGCGGAAAACATGATCACGCTGTCCCAGAGCTCTTCGCGCACGCGCCGGCCGAACGTGATCGACGGCTGCTCCTTCGGCATGCTGAACGGGTACGAGATCGCGAGGCCGATCCGCAACGCCAACGTCGGCCTCACGCCGGTCGAAGCGGACGTGACGTTCGCGAATTGCGAATTCCGCAACGTGGAGAACGTCAACATCGGGAGCATTCGCCGTCTGACGCTTACGAATTGCTGGTTCCGAGCCGCGACCCCGGCGGGCGGCATCGTCCGCGTCGGCAGCAAGGAGGTCGCGGTCGTCGGCGGGGGATTCGAAAACTGCGGGTTCGTCTTCACCGGGGCGTGGGACCGGACGCTGGTCGGCGAAGACCGGCAACGGCTGTCGCTGGACGGGGGCGCCGCGCTTCGCGGAACGAACGGCGAGAAGGCGTTCGTCAAATACGCTTCGTCCGGCGCGTTCGCGCTGCACTACGGAAGCTGCGAAAGCGCGGCGGGCGACGCGGCGACGGCGCACTTCCATGTCGAAGGCGGCCGCCTGTCGCTGAGAGCGGTCGGCGCGCGCTTCGAGGGCGGCCGGTACGCCGTCGCCGCGAGCAGCTTCGGACCCGGGAGCTATTTCTTCATCAGCGGCTGCGTCGAGGAACGGGTGGACCGATCCGCGCTTCCGCCGGAAGGGAACGGGATATCCCATAGCGGGGGCAATCTCATTCTGAGTTAATTATTCGAAAAGACGGAGGACTGAATCGTGGAAGAAAAACAATTGTTCGATCAGATGTGCGAATCGCTGTATGCCGCGGTCCTCTCCGACACGCTCGACGAGCTCGGTTACCGGGATCAGGTCATGCGGGAGAATTTGAATCCGATCGACCCGAATTGGGTCGTGGCGGGACGGGCGAAGACGATCTTGTCCGTCGACGTGCATTACCTGCCGGAAGATCCGTACGCCAAGGAGATCGAGGCGGTCGACAGCGTGAAGCCGAACGAGGTCGTCATCGGCTGCACGAACGAATCGAAGCAGAACGGACTGTGGGGCGAGCTGCTTTCGACGGCGTCGAAGATGCGCGGCGCGCGCGGGGCGATCGTGGACGGGTTGATCCGCGACACGAAGAAAATTGTCGAGCTCGACTTCCCCGTCTTCGCGACGGGCACGAAGCCGGTCGACTCGCAAGGCCGCGGCCTCGTCATCGACTACGACGTGCCGGTCCGCTGCGGCGGCGTACTCGTGAACCCGGGCGACGTCGTCTTCGGCGATCGGGACGGGATCGTCGTCATCCCGGCCGGGATCGTCGACGAAGTCGTCCGACGGGCGCTCGACAAGGTCCAACGGGAAAACCACACGAGAACGGAGCTGCTCGAGGGCCGCACGCTTCGTCAGGTGTACGACAAATACGGCGTGCTTTAAGCCGCCCGGAGGCGATTCCCCATGAGATTGCAAGGCAAGAAGGCGCTCGTCACCGGCGCGGCTCGCGGCATCGGCTTCGGCATCGCCGAGAAGTTTCTATCGGAAGGCGCCAGCGTCGTATTGCTCGACCGGAGCGAAGCCGAGCTGGAACGCGCCTCCGGTTCGCTGGCGGCCTACGGCGCGCGCGTCGCGACGGAGGCGTGCGACCTGCGGGAGCTCGACCGGCTTGACGCGGCGGCGGGCCGCGCCTTCGACAGGTTCGGCGGCATCGACGTCGTCGTCAATAACGCGGGCGTCGCGTTCCGGGAGCCGTTCCTCGACATCGCGCCCGAGAGGTGGGACGCGGTGTTCGACGTCAACGTCCGGGCGGCGTTCCGCCTCGGCCAGCTCGCCGCCCGCCGCATGATCGCGAAGGGCGGGGGCGGCGCGATCGTAAATATGAGCTCGAAGAACGGGCTTGCGGGAAGCGGCGCCCTGGCGCACTACAACGCCTCCAAAGCCGCGGTGGTGCTGCTGACGGAGTCGATGGCGGTGGAATTGGCGCCGTACGGCATCCGCGTGAACGCGGTCGCTCCGGGCTTCGTAGATACGCCGCTCGACCGGGAGCTGAGGGAGCGTTCGAAGCTCCCGGCCTACTCCGCGCATACGCCGATGAAACGAGCCGCGACCGTCGAGGAAGTGGCGAACGCGTTCCTGTTTCTCGCGTCCGACGAAGCGTCCTATATTACGGGAACGACGCTGCGAGTGGACGGGGGCCATCTGGCGAACGGGAGCGAGCTGTAAGCGGAAGGAAAACACGCGTAGGAGGGGTCCGATGATTTTCGATTGTCATACGCATCTGTTCGGACCGGGTATGGTCAGCGGGCCGACGGACGCCGCGATCAAGCGGGCGTGGGGGCCGGATATGCATATCGTAGCGACGCCGGAGCAGCATCGGGCGAATCTCGAAGGATTCGACGGCGCGATCGTGCTTGCGATGGCGGCCGGCGCTACGGGGCTCGTCGTGCCGAACGAATACGTTGCCTCGTATTGCGCCGAGGCGCCGACCCGGCTGTTCGGCTTCGCGAGCGTCGATCCGAACGACCCGAACGCGGTCTCGGATTTCGAGACCGCCGTTCGCGAGCTCGGTTTGAAGGGCCTCAAGCTCGGGCCGATTTACCAGAACTTCTATCCGGATCGGCCGGAGCACTTCCCGCTGTACGCCAAGGCGGAGGAGCTGAACGTGCCGATTCTCTGGCATCAGGGCACGTCGTTCGTGCCGGAAGGGTACTTGGACGCGTCCCGCCCGGCGATGCTCGACCCGATCGCCCGAACGTTCCCGAGGCTGAAGATGATCGTGGCGCATATGGGCCATCCGTGGGTGGACGAATGCATCTCGCTGGTGCGCAAGCACCCGAATTTGTATATGGACCTCTCGGCGCTGGCAAGCCGCCCGTGGCAGTATTACAACGCCTTGGTGTCCGCGACGGAGTACGGGGTGACCGACAAAATTTTGTTCGGCTCCGATTACCCGTTCTTCACGACGCGGCAGACGGTCGACGCGCTGCAGCGCGTCGACGACCTCGCGGAAGGCACTCGGCTGCCCCGCGTGCCGGAGCGCGCGTTGGAAGCGATATTGCATCGAGATACGCCGGGCCTGCTCGGCCTGGCATGAACCGCACGAGAGGGGATACGGTCGTGACCGAGGAGCAGCGGAAGCCTGGCCCGAGCGGCGGGCTGAGGAGCGAGAAGTATTTTCAGGAAAAGGAATTATGGGGCTTCATCCATCGATCGTTCACGAAGTCGATGGGGTATACGGACGAGGATTTAAAGAAACCGGTCATCGGCATCTGCAATACGTTCAGCGAGCTGAACAAATGTCATTCGCACTTCAACGAGCTCGTCGAGTACGTGAAACGGGGCGTCTGGCAAGCCGGCGGCGTGCCGATGGAGTTTCCGACGATCTCGATCGGCGAGCCGTACGTGAAGCCGACGACGATGCTGCTGCGCAATCTGATGGCGATGGATACCGAGGAGATGATGAAGGCGCATCCGATCGACGGCGTCGTCCTGCTCGGCGGGTGCGACAAGACGGTGCCGGCGCAGCTGATGGCGGCCGCGAGCGCCAACCTTCCCTCCATCGTATTGACGGGCGGACCGATGCTGAACGGGCGGCTGAACGGGCGCAGCCTCGGCGCGTGCACGGATTGCTACGGCTTCACGCTGGAGCATAAGGCGGGCAATCTGACCGACGAGGAGCTCGCCGTCGCGGAGGACGCGATCTGCCGCAGCGACGGGCATTGCATGGTGATGGGGACGGCGAGCACGATGGCGTCGATCGCCGAGGCGATCGGCATGGCGCTGCCCGGCTGCGCCGCGATTCCGGCGCCGGACAGCCGGCGGAAGCATCTGGCGGAGCGGACGGGGAAGCAAATCGTGGAGCTCGTCCGGCGCGATCTTCGCCCGCGCGACATTATGACGGCGGACGCGATCGACAACGCGATCCGCGTCACGATGGCGAGCGGCGGCTCGACGAACGCGATCATCCATCTCGTCGCCATCGCCGGCCGACTCGGTCTCAAGCTGCCGCTGCGGCGGTTCGACGAGCTGAGCGCGGAGACGCCGCTGCTGCTCAATCTTCGGCCGTCGGGACAATATCAGATGGAGGAGTATTTCGAGGCGGGCGGCGTGCCGGCGCTGATGAAGGAGCTGGAGCCGCTGTTGAACGGGGATTGCTTGACGGTGACGGGGCGGACGATTCGGGAAAATATCGCTTCCGCGCGCACGCTGAACCGCGACGTCATCCGCAGCCTCGAGGCGCCGCTCGATCCGCAAGGCGGCATCGCCGTGCTGCAGGGCAACTTGGCGCCGGACGGCGCCTTGATCAAGCAATCGGCCGTCTCCCCGGGGCTGAAGCGGCATCGCGGCCGCGCGGTCGTCTTCGACAGCCCCGCGGACTTGGCGGCGCGCATCGACGATCCCGCGCTCGACGTCGACGAGAACAGCGTGCTCGTGCTGAAGAACGCGGGTCCGAAGGGGGCGCCGGCGATGCCGGAAATCGGGCAAATTCCGATTCCGTCGAAGCTGTTGAAGCGCGGCGTGCGCGACATGGTGCGCCTCTCCGACGCGCGCATCAGCGGCACCTCGTACGGCGCCCTCGTCGTGCATGTCGCGCCGGAAGCGGCGATCGGCGGACCGCTCGCGCTCGTGCAGGACGGCGACGAAATCGAGCTCGATATCGCCGAGAGGCGACTCGCGCTGCTCGTGCCGGAGGAAGAGCTGGCAAAGCGTCGGCAAGGTTGGCAGCCCCCGAGCCCTCATTATGATCGGGGATACGGATACCTGTTCCAGGAGCGCGTCCTTCAGGCGAATCTGGGCTGCGACTTTGACTTTTTGTTACCTAAAGAGCTAAGAGAAGAACTTCTTACCGGAAAATAACTTATGGCGGAACGTACCGCCATTCCGAAAGCATCCCGTTCGATTCCGGCGGGGTGCTTTTCTTTTTCGCGAATATCGAGCCCATTTCTTGATTCTAGAGGAAACATTTCCCCTCCTGGCAGCGTCTAATTAGCAAAGTTCGGGGATGTATACGCTAAGGAGATGAGCCCTTTGAGAAAAGCAATATCCGCGTTGGTCGCCATCATGATGACGTTCGCCGTATTTCTTCCGCAACAAGCGCAAGCCGCTTCCGTCATTCGGATTTATATCGACGGGGCGCTGCTCCAGACGGATCAGAACCCCGTGATCGTCAACGGACGGACCTTGGTGCCGTTGCGAGGCATCTTCGAAGCGTTGAACGCAAGCGTCATGTGGGATCAGAAGACCCAAACGGTGACCGCGTTCAAACGGGGGACGACCGTCTCGCTTACGATCGGCGACCGGACGGCGACCATCGATCAACAGACGACGCAGTTGGATACTCCGGCCCAAATCATTAACGGCCGCACGGTCGTGCCGGTGCGATTCGTCAGCGAAGCGCTCGGCGAAGAGGTGACGTGGGACCCGAAAACGCAAACCGTAATCATCGCCACATCCCTCGACGAAGTAGCAGCCGTCTCTAATGTGAGCGTCGCGTTAGAGAACTTGTACAGCGACGGGCGCGATATGAAAATTTCATTTGCGCCGCCGTCGGACCAGACGGATGTCCGACATTATCGAATCATGGTCGTGAAGGCGGAGAAAGCGTCCTCCTTCGATTTGACGAAGGCGAAGAAGGTGAGATCGTCCAACTATACGACCGTGTCGGTCAACAACGCGAGTCGAAGCACCGCTCTTTCGTCTCAGTCGAAGGATGTGGACGGCGAATTGATTCGGGCGAATCAGGCTTACCGCGTGTTCGTAATGACGGTCGGGAGCGAGTCCTATGCGCTGTCCAAATCATCCGCGTCTATCGTCATTACCGGCAGTCCGGCGGCGGGCGCCGCGACCCAAGTGACGATGAGCGACGTCAGCGACTACGGGGACGGTCGGGATGTGCTGGTCAGCTTCGCGAAGGCTCAACCGGACGCCAACGTTTCCGGTTATCGCGTCATGATCGTGAAGAGCAAAGATGCTTCGAAGTTTACGTTAGCGGTAGCGAACGCAGTAACGAGCGATTATTACGTCACGGTTTCGAAGGGCAACAGCAGCACGCTTAGCGCTATGTTCGGTTCCGCTGCAAGAGACGTCTCCGGGGAATTGATTAAAAACGGGGAAACCTACACCGCCTTCGTCCTGTCCTTGAGCCAGAACGCGGTGGCTTCTCTGAACCGGTTATCGGCGCCTTCCAATTCCGTGACGCTCGCGAACGCCGTTTCCGTTCCGGTCATCACGAGCGTGGCGGATGTTGGCAATCACGGCGACGGGCGGGATCTAAGGGTTAGCTTTAAGAAGGCAGCCGACGAATCGCGAATAAGCGGTTATCGGATGTTCGTCGTCCGTTCGGCGGATGCCGGCAGCTTTACTTTGGCCGAGGCGGCGAAAGTATCCTCCGGAAGACATTACGACGTTTCCAAAACCGGGAGCGACATGAACGTAACGCTGCCTTCCGGCATGAGGGACGTTAAGGGGAATGCCGTAACGAACGGCGTATCGTACCGGGTATTCGCGATGGGCGTCGCGAACGCCCCGATGTATTCGAATGCATTGTCCGCGCCGTCTTCCGCCATTACGCTGTCGTCCGCGAATACGGTGGAAGCCGCGACTTCGATCAGCGTCAGCGACGTGGGCGACGCCAATAACGGCCAAGATTTGCGCGTCTCGTTCCGGAAAGCGTCCGGAGAAAACAATATCAACCATTATCGCATCTTCGTAGTGAAGGACGCCAACGCCAATAGCTTTCACTTGGGAACGGCCAACGCGATCACGGACCCGTCATACTATACGATCGCGTATAAAACCGGAGGGGATCTCAGCTTGCAGCTGTTGACCGGTGCCCGGGACGTGAACGGCGCTTTGATCCAGAACGGAGTGAAATATCGAGTATTCGTCATGTCGGTCGGGGACGGCATCTACTGGGGGACCAATGCGCTGTCCTCGGCTTCCGCAGCGATCACGTTGACGAACAACAGCGTGTCTCCGGCGACGAATGTAACGGTTAACGATGTGAACGATACCGGCACCGGTCAGGACCTGAGAGTGTCGTTCGTCAAAGCCGCGGACGAGAGCCGCGTTCAGCATTACCGCATTTTCGTCGTAAGGTCGGGAAATGCAGGCAGCTTTACGCTTCCGACGGCGAATGCGATATCGAACCCTGAATTATTCACTGTCGTGTTTAAAACCGGCGGGGACCTCAGTCAGGCGCTGTCTTCCCAAGCGCGCGACGTCAACGGGGCGTATATCCAGAACGGGGTAAGCTATCGCGTGTTCGTCTTGTCGGTCGGAGGCGGCAGTTACAACGGAACCAATGCGCTGTCTTCCGCTTCGCCCGAAATTACGCTTTCCAACCAAACGGCCGTCGCCGCTGTGAAAAACGTAAAGGCTGTCGTAAAAGGAACGAACGGGGACCCGAGCGACATCGAGGTAAGCTTCAGCATGTCGGAAACGGAGTACGCTGTGAGGGATTATCGAGCGATCGTGGTGCCGGCAGCAGCAGCCGACACGTATACGTTGGCGGACGCGAACCGGGCCGTGTCGAACGGAAATTATGTATTAATCCAAAAGCTGGGGAGAGATATTAGCCAACGATTGACCGCGACGCTGAAAGATTCCGATGGCCAAGCGATTCGAAGCGGAGACCGGTACAGAGTGTTCGTGTTGGCGACGGCAAACGGCAATGCGTCCCCTGCGCTTTCCAGTCCGTCGGACGATATCGTCTCCATCGGTCAGAGAACGGTACCCGCGCCCGAAGTGCAGAACGTCGCGGCGGAGCAAGGCGCCGGTCCGATGAATTTGATCGTAAGCTTTACCAATTCGAATGAAGTCGGGGTTGCACATTACGCCGTGCTGCTCGTAAGGGATTCGGACGGCGGCTTGACCGAGAGTATGGCGAACGGTTTCTATTCGGCCGGTAATTACACGAGGGTGGACCGCACCGCGAGATCGGCCGTATTGACCGGCGCGAGCGTAGACGTCAACGGGGCGCCGCTGGCCTACAATACGCCATATAAGGTTTACGTATTGACCATCGCCGACGGAGCGGCAGCGACCGTGAATAAGTTGGCAGCCTCCGCGGCAAGCGTGACGTTAAGAGAGATTTGAAAAATGACGAGGCTGCCGGCTTGACGGCGGCCTCGCTTCATTTTCGGAAATATTCTGGACTGCCCATTCATACGTTAGGATTAGGAGAAACACGGGACATGACGGGGGTCAATGGATCGTTGGGAACAGTGAAAATAATTTTCAAAAGAGAAATAGTTGATTTTTCTTCTACATAGATTTATAACTTAGATTAGAGTAATTATTATCTAATACACAATTTAAATTGATTGGAGATGTTCACATGGACTCAATGGCTACAGCTGCCGGAAAATGCCCGTTCTTGCATGGAAGCGTTACAACTCACAACCCTAGCGCAACGTCGAATAAACACTGGTGGCCCAACCAGTTAAACTTGAATATCCTGCACCAGCATGACAGGAAATCCAATCCCATGGGCGACGACTTCGACTATGCCGAGGAATTCAAAAAGCTAGACTATCAAGCCCTGAAACAAGATCTGTACGATCTCATGACGAACAGTCAAGATTGGTGGCCTGCCGACTATGGGCATTATGGTCCGTTCTTTATTCGGATGGCTTGGCACTCCGCGGGTACATATCGTACAGGCGACGGCCGTGGCGGCGCCGGCACCGGCACGCAGCGTTTCGCTCCGCTGAACAGCTGGCCGGACAACGGCAACCTGGATAAGGCGCGCCGACTGTTATGGCCGATCAAGCAAAAGTACGGCAACAAGATTTCATGGGCAGACCTGTTCATTCTAGCGGGGAACGCCGCTATCGAATCCATGGGCGGCAAGACGATCGGCTTCGGAGGCGGACGCGCGGACGTCTGGCATCCGGAAGAAGACATCTATTGGGGCGCGGAAAAGGAGTGGCTCGGGGACAATCGTTATACCGGCGATCGCGATCTCGAGAATCCGCTGGCCGCCGTCCAGATGGGTCTGATCTACGTCAATCCGGAAGGTCCGAACGGCAATCCGGATCCGCTGGCCAGCGCTCGCGACATTCGCGAAACGTTCAAGCGGATGGGCATGAACGACGAAGAAACCGTGGCGCTCGTCGCCGGCGGCCATACGTTCGGCAAGGCGCACGGCGCAGGAGACGCCGCGCTCGTCGGACCGGAACCGGAAGGCGCTCCCGTCGAAGCGATGGGATTAGGGTGGCTGAGCACGCATGGCTCCGGCAAAGGCCGAGACGCCATCACCAGCGGGATCGAGGGGGCTTGGACCCCGAATCCGACGCAATGGGATAACGGCTTCTTCGATATGCTGTTCGGATACGAGTGGCAGTTGACCAAGAGCCCGGCCGGCGCGCATCAGTGGACGGCGGTCAATCCGGTCGAGGAGCATCTCGCGCCCGACGCCGAGGATGCTTCCGTCCGCGTGCCGACGATCATGACGACCGCGGACATGGCGCTGCGCGCGGATCCGGCATACGAGAAGATCGCTCGGCGTTATCATGCGAATCCCGAGGAGTTCGCAGATGCGTTCGCTCGCGCCTGGTTCAAGCTTACGCATCGCGACATGGGGCCGCGCGCAAGATATCTTGGCCCTGAAGTCCCGGACGAAGTGTTCATCTGGCAAGATCCCATACCGGCTGCGGGGTATGAACTGACCGATGCCGAAGTCTCCGAGCTGAAAGCGAAGATCTTGGATTCGGGGCTTACCGTCAGCGAGCTCGTAACGACGGCGTGGGCTTCCGCAAGCACGTTCCGGGGCTCCGACATGCGAGGCGGCGCGAACGGCGCCCGCATCCGTCTGGCTCCGCAGAAGGATTGGGAAGTGAACCAGCCGGCCCAACTTTCCAAAGTCCTTAAGATCCTCGAAGCCATTCAACAGGATTTCGGCAAGAACGTCAGCATGGCCGATTTGATCGTCCTCGGGGGTACGGCCGCAGTAGAAAAAGCCGCGCGAGACGCAGGCTTCGATGTGACCGTTCCTTTCGCCGGCGGACGAGGCGATGCGACCCAAGAGCAAACGGACGCGGAAAGCTTCGCCGTGCTGGAGCCGATCGCCGACGGCTTCCGCAACTATCAGAGGAAGCAGTATAGCGTAAGTCCGGCGGAGCTCCTTGTAGACAAGGCGCAGCTGCTGAACCTGACCGCTCCGGAGATGACGGTGCTTGTCGGCGGCCTGCGCGTGCTCGGCACGAATTACGGCGGCACGCAGCACGGCGTATTCACGGACCGGGTGGGCACGCTCACGAACGACTTCTTCGTGAACGTGCTGGACATGGGAGTCCAATGGAAGCCTGCGGACGGAGGCGTATACGAAGGACGCGATCGCGCAACGGGCGAAGTCGTGCGTACGGCGACGACCGTCGACCTTGTGTTCGGTTCGAACTCCGTCTTGCGCGCCATCGCCGAGGTGTATGCTCAAGACGATAATCAAGAGAAGTTCGTGCGCGATTTCGTCGCCGCCTGGGTCAAAGTCATGAACGCGGATCGGTTCGACCTTAAAGCGTAAGTGTATAACAAAGAGCAGTATGGTTGCCTTCATACTGCTCTTTGCTTTTTTTGCCGGTAATCTATTCATTTCATTAATGTCTTGCCAACTCTTTCAAACGACTGGTATAATCCTCCATAGTTAAATTTACCCAATCCATTGGAATCATAGAAACCGAGTCTATCGAATCGAAACAAAGGCAAATCCTTACGAAAGTAGGAGGCGCAAAGCCACGGGTCTACAGCGGTTCGCCGCCATGACAGCCGGGTTGCTCCATTCTTCGGGCTCGGATTTTTTTTGGGTGAAAAAGGGAAGCGGCATATGAGTTATAGAGGTATCATCCTATTTTTAATCCTCTTAGGAGCAATCGGCGTCTTGGCATATTCGCCTCTGTATTCGTCGGACGATCCGTTGTTCAAGGCGTATGGGATCGCGTTCTACCTGGTTGGCGGTGCGATTGCCTTGTTCATCATCATGACGGTCGCCGAACGGAAGGCCGAGAAAGCGGGAGCGAAACTGCTCCTCGCCGCAGGAAGCTTGATCCTCTTAGTCGCGCCTCCCGTCGCCGATTGGGGACAAGCGCGATGGGAGGTGGCCGTTCGGGATCATCAGGAGGTAACGGCCGACATGCATTTCCGCGTTCATTACAATGCGCCGGACCAATTTATTCCGCCGATGCGTAATGTCCAGGTAGAGGTGAGGGACAGACATGTGCACCTGGCAATGGAATTCGATCCCGTCGCCGACGGCGGTCAAACGGGATCGGAGGAGGACTTTCAGGATAGATTACTGGCATGGCTCAGCCAGGAAATGTACAACTTAAGCGATTACGCGAAGCTATCGGTTTTGTCGGTTCGCGTAACCTACCTCGATCAAGTGTATGTGCTCGAGGATCTCCCTCTAAAGGACAGTACTGGGAAACCGTTGAGGGAATCGGACGAGTTCGCCTCCAATCCATCCATTCTGTTAAGCAAAATGAAAGTGCTCCCGCAAGCGGGAGGACCGGAGACACCGTGATCGGTGTCTCTTTTTGTGTATAAAATGTTTTCTTTCCTTTGAAATAGTAGGTTGACATAATCACTATTATGTAACCGTAGTATCACTTCTTTTGAAGGGCTATTTTTTCTATTAAGCCATTGTTATTAGTCATAATGAGGCAAAAAAAAGAAAAAGTAATACTTTGGAAGGAATATGTGGAATAATGTAGAAATTTGTATTACAAAAAATGTTTCGGAGGAAACGCAATGGATGAGAAAAAAATCATAAGATTATTAGCGGATTGGGAGCACGCTCTACTGGATTTTAAAGAAACCTTTTACAATCCAAGTGAGTCAAAGTCAAAAACAGATTTCGTCAAAGATGTTCTGTCTATGGCCAACTCAACTATGACTAAACCGGGTTATATTGTCTGCGGCGTAAAAGTGCTAATTGATGGTAGGAAAGAAGTTGTAGGTATCCATCAAAACACCTTAGTAGACGACAATAACTGGGTTGGAATCTTAAACCAGTTTGCGAGTCACCCGATTGAATTCCGTTTACATAAAATTCAGCTAACCGAATTAAATAAAACCATTGCTGTTATTGAAATATTCGAAGAACAGGTAAGGCCAATCTTCTGTATCAAGGCTGATGGTGAAAAACTCCAAAAAGGACTCATTTATTTTAGAAACGGATCAAATAATGATTTTGCTAACGACTTAGTTACTGTTGAAAAAATGATACTTGGTTCTGTAAGAAAAAAGCAAACCCAAGATTCTATATCGGACCCCACATATAACAGGTATTCCAAATTTCCACCCGCGCCTTATTATAACTTCGTTGGTAGAAGAGATGAGATCAATAAAGTAAAGGAAGAACTGCTTTTACACCATAAAAATTATTTACTCGCACTAAATGGGGATGGGGGGATTGGCAAAACGTCTATTGCTTATAAAATAGCGGAAGAGCTACTCACCGATGTTGACAATGGAAAGACTGATTTTGATGATGTTATATGGATTAGCGCAAAAGATCAAAGAATTTATTTCGATCAAAGACTACAGTTAAGTCGTGAATTTAATACCTTGGAGGATTTATATGAGAAAATTCTGCTTGTTTTTTACGATGGGCACTTTATTTCAAAACAGACATTAGCGCAAAAGGAATCTCTTGTTTCTCAGGCCTTGCAAGATACAAAATTTTTATTTGTCCTTGACAATCTGGAGGTCTTCTCACAGGCAGAAATCGAGGGAATTAAGACCTTTATTAGTAGAGCGCCTTCTAATCATAAATTTCTACTAACCTCAAGACATGACTTAAGGGTACAGGACGTAGTTACGATTCCTAGGTTGGACCCTGAAAATACAAAAAATTACATTGAAGACGTTATTCGGGCTTTTGACTTGTTAAATAGTAACGTCCCACAAGAATTAAACGATAGACAGGTTCAATTTGACGATTTAACAAGCGGAAATCCACTATACATAAAGTTTTTTATTTCTCAAATGAAGAACGGGCGTTCCTTAGATGATATTCTATCTAGAAGAAACCAGGAGTCGGAAAAAGCGTTAATGGCGTATTGCTTTGATACAACTCTTGCAAATTTAAAAGAAAATGAAAAGAAAATAATGTATTCATTAGCTGTTGACAATTCATCTGAGAAACAACAGATATCATTCAACGAGTTGAGATACTTAACATTATTACAATATCAAGAGCTTCATGAATTACTTGATAACTTAACCTCACTTTCTATGGTTGAACGTACTTATACTAACGGCAGACTTCTGTATAGCATAAATAATTTACTAGGAGCTTACCTGATTGACGAAAAAAGAATACCAGCTGCAGAAATTTTAAAAACGAAATTTAGACAACAAAAAATGGTTCATTATAGCAAGACTATAGATGAACCTTATATTACAAATTTCGGACTAGAAGAGGTAACTCAACCGAACGAATTAATGTCTTATAATATCCTCATGGAGTTATTAGAGTCCAAAGATAATCTATTAGATAATGATCCATTATTAAGTGAAGCTAGAATATTACACAAGGGTAACTACTTGGTCCCGTTTTTAAAGTATCATAATAAGTTAAGGCACTCAGATCGTTTCCAATTATACACAGATATACATATGGATTTTTCTGTAGCTGAGCAAGGTGTAAGTACAATAAATGAATTAATAATGCTGCGTTCCTGGAAATACTTCTTATATTTAAATTTAGAAAAATATGATGAGATTATTGGAGATATAGAACAAAATCAACTTCCTCAAGTTGAGCACACTTCGTTACTTCTAGTCATTTTAGCAACTGCTAAAAGCTTAAAAGCCAGAGAAGAATATTACAAACAGCAGTACAAGAATCACGACGAATTACGGTTCCAAGCAAATGAAATTTACGAAGGACATATGGAATCCTTTGATAAAAAGGCATACTATCGTTTTATAAAAAGGGGAGTCGTTAGCGAATATAATAAACACAATCGACATTATTCTGACGGGAAGAGAGAGATGGAAATATCAAATTATGTCGGAACCCCTAGGTTACTAAGGCATTTTGAAATATGCTAAACCCCCTTTCTTTAGTGACGTAATTGTTATTATGAGAACATCCTTTCCCTGACAACGTAGCTGTCAGGGTATTATTTTAAAGTATAATTAAACACGTACAGATTATATTTAACAATCTGGATCTATGACTTTAATGAGGGTGACATGAGATGAAAAAATCCCAACCAGGTATCATCTTCACTTCCTCGGGTCGTAGTAAACGAAAGGTTGACCTGCGTACCCGTATCGTAAACACAAGAGGTGATAAAGTCCCTTCAAAGATTAGCTCCTGTCCTAAATTACGTAAAAAGTACATTGCATGTGCCAGTTGCGGAAACAGGTTAAACATGACACTAAAAGAATTTCGAAGCCGCGTTATTGCATGTGGAAGGTGTAAAAATGGTATATACAAAACTTACAATGCCTAGTGTAAGTAGCGCAGGATTGCTTGTTAGGGGGAGAAAATGTGAAGATCGTACTAATGACAAAAGATACAAAAACAAAACTATTTAAGTTAACACGCAATGACGATAGCATTCTAGTTCTAACTAGGTATGTAGATACTAAACCCGAAGTACAAGCAGAATATCTTGAATACAAAGCAATCAGATATAACCGGTGGAAAGAACACGGCTCATTTATTAAACTGGTCAATAAATGCTTGAAAACAAACTATTCTGATAAGCGAGGGGATCGTAAAGTCTTTCTTGAACATTTGTTCAATGAAAGATACGAAAAATTACTTAGTTCAGCCGGTGTACAATGAGTGACGTTGGAGTTGCACTTGACGATAAAAATTGGTGACATAATCTTTATTATGAGAACGAATGTTCCCTGACAACATAATGTCAGGGTTTGCTTTTATAATTCCTTCTAGGTAACAACAGTTAAGAAATAAGGTGGGATCCCGATGAATTGGGACAAATTGTTTGCTTGGACCTTCTCGTTGGTCATAGGTTCAATTTTCATGCTCGTAATGAATATGATCTTTTATGGTAGCAATTTTTTTCGACAGTACTTGCAGCTTCAATTGCTCTTAATGGGGCACATTTATTCACTACCTACAAGGTGGAGACTATTGAAACTATTAAGAAAATATTTAAAAGGTAACTTTAGCTTAGTTGGACATTATCCTCAACTTAGTTTTCTCTATAATAAAACAATAATGAGGTACTGCCATGCAACTATGGTCGATCCAAACAGTGGGTACCTGGGAAGAATTGAAGAATTCCGGAGTGTTGTACGGAAAAAAAGAATATATTATGGATGAAGACTTCAATGAGGCATATACATGGTTAATACAACAAATGGATAAACGGCTAGCTCCTAGACGATACACGGACCAATATCCAGTTTGGGCTTGGTTTCAGTGCTATCACTCTTCTAAGAAGAGACCTGATCTAAGAAAAAGTGGGCATATCGAAAGTGGGAAAAAGATGTATTGCTTGAAATAGTGGTACCTGACGAACTCGTCTCCAATTTTTCCACCTGGCATCATGTACTTAACTACTGGTACTTACCCAGTTCCCAAGAGGACTTTGAAACCTTTGATAAGGAAATGAAACAAAAGCTTACCGAAAACAATGTGAAATATGTGGACAGGAAGTTATTAAAGGATCATAACTACCACGATAAAATTAAGAAGAGTTGGGATCTTATATTTGACTTAGATTTCTACTTTTTGTTTGTTAACGAACCTAAAGAACAAAGTGCCATTCAAGCTACGTTGTGGGAGATCAAAATAGAGTGGGTTCGTAAAATTACTTTCTTCACTGGTCGTTAAGGTAACTCGATAGAGTGTTTGGGGTAAATAATCCAGGTCTCATTATTTACATTATGGGGCTGACTAAGATTAATTAATGTCATTTCAAAAAAAGGGCGTGTCGTATATTGTTATGGAGTCTCTCGAGAAAACAGTTATTGACTACATCGATAACCAAACAGCAAATTACGCAATATTAATCAATGGTAAATGGGGTTCGGGTAAAACGTTTTTTTGGAATAAACGACTGTCCAGAGTGATAGAATCAAAAGGTAAAAATGCAATCTACATCTCTTTGTATGGTATAAAATCCATCGAAGAATTACAGAGAAACCTATTCCTTTCCACAAATCCAGTTCTTAAAAAAAAAGAATCAGCTATAGATTTAAGCACACAATTAGCAAAGATAGCACTTAATACTGCCTCTTTCTTTGGAAATGCTTTAGATAAGTATGAAATTTCGATTGAACCATTTCTAAATATAAAAGATAATTTCGTTTTGTGTTTTGATGACTTAGAGAGAACATCTCTGAATTTATCTGAGTTATTTGGTTTTATTAATATACTCGTTGAACATGAATCGATCAAAACAATTTTTATTGCTGCTGAGAATGAGTTAGACCAAAACGAGGAATATCATAAAATAAAAGAAAAACTTATTGGGAAGACCATCTCTTTTATAGCTGATTCCGACACAATAGTTCATCAACTTATTGCTCCTTATCGTATGATTGACGACAATTACTTTAAGTTTTTAGATCAAAATCTAAGGTTTATAAATGAAGTGTTCAATAAAATGGAAGATAGAAATCTTAGAACTCTTAATCATGCAATAGCTGATTATTTTCTGATTTACAAGAAACTTAGAGATATGGGGCAAGCTTATTTGGATTATTGGGCAAAGAGAATGTTGCACTTCATCTTAGCTCTAATGTCTGTGGTAAGAGCAGGGAAAGTTAAGAAAGACGAGGCCTTAAAAATTGATTCGGGCAGCTATTTTTTAGCAGGTTTTGAGAACGAGGCGCCAGAAAAGCCTTTTATTATGCGCTTTGTTAATACTTACTATAAAGGGTTAACTGAAAACTTTACATGGTCACCAACAATCACAGAGTATATATACACTGGTTATCTAGACAATGAGCGTTTTCTAGAGGAAACGAAGTTAACAGATGAAGGGGAACTTACTCCTGTCAAAAAGCTTACAACTAAATTTGAAGAATTAAGCCAAGAGGAATTCAGTTCTTGTACCCAGACCGTATTACGCGAAATCAAAGAGGGGATTTACGATATTAATAGTATTCCTCGCATATACTCATTCTTTGAACTTTTCTCGCAAGAGCGATTAATAGACATGAGAATTCCCACTTTAAAGAGAATTTTTATTCAAGGTATTGACAACTCAATTCGGGTGACAGAACCCAAGATTGAATTTGAAATACATTACCACAAAAGATCTGCTTCATCCCAAACATATACGCAGATTCTTGATTATGCTGAAAAAACGTACAAAGAATACAAAGAAAAGCAAATTAAAAGTATCGTACACGAGCACCTCAAACGGGCTTCTTATGACCCTGAAGGACTTTTTCTGTTAATTAGGCAAAAAAACAACCCAAAGTATGGGTTGGACTATTCCCCTATTTTTAAACATGTCTCAGCAGCTCAATTTGTTCAACTAGTAACTACACTGTCACAGGAAAATCTTATAGCATTGAGATCTTCTATTTTAGAGCGGTATAACTTTTCCAATATTAAAGATTATTTCGCAGAGGACTTACCAGTGCTTATTAAAGTTAGCACTAAATTGTTCAAAAAGATTAATGGTAAGAAAATGACGATAAGGAACTACACTATAAAGAAACTTATTGAAGTTATAGAAAATGTTGAGTCCAGGTTAACTAAATAAACATTATGGAAACCTGCCCCGGCAATATTGGTTGTCGGGGCTAATTGTTCCCTGAGAAACCGCAAACTTATTTCATTCAAATTCGACAACTGCCCTTCTGAAGGAACCACAACAGGAAAAAACATACGATTGCCGAATTCTAAGACTACAGGAACGTATATTCCGTGACAAATTATTGACCCTTTGTGTAAGTAAACTTTGGAGAAGGGGAACGGAGGGGTGAGGGTGCTAGAACGTTTTCAAGGAAGTTTGATCGGATTGGCGGTAGGCGATGCATTGGGGACAGCTGTGGAATTCAAGAGACCCGGAACGTTCACGCCGGTGAAGGACATTACAGGTGGTGGCGCTTTCCAACTGCCGAAAGGCGCATGGACTGACGACACATCAATGGCGCTCTGCCTGGCGGAAAGCTTGATCGAATGCAAAGGCTTCAACGCGAAGGATCAGATGGAACGCTATGTGAAGTGGTATCGGAGAGGTGTTCTCAGTTCCACGGGGGAATGCTTCGATATCGGCAACGCTACCGCAGAGGCGCTGCGGCGTTTCGAGAAGACGGGGGAACCGTTCAGCGGCTCAGATGATCCCTACGCGGCCGGGAATGGGTCGATCATGCGACTCGCCCCGGTTCCGTTGTATTACGCTTCGGACATTCGCGAAGCCATCCAATTGTCAGCCATCAGCTCGCGTACTACCCACGCTGCAACCGAGTGCGTGGACGCTTGCCGTCTGCTCGGTGCTTTTATCGCGTCGGCCGCCCTGGGAATGAAGAAAGAGGAGCTTCTTAGCACGGAGACTTTCGACAATCTCTGGAAGGACGATCCGCTTACGAAGAAGATTCTGGAAGTATATAAGGGAACCTACATGCGCCTCGAACCACCAGACATTCAAGGCAGTGGGTACGTTGTAAAATCGCTGGAGGCAGCGCTGTGGGCTTTTTATCACAGCAGCAGCTTTGAAGAGGGAGCACTTCTGGCTGTCAACCTTGGCGACGACGCCGACACGACTGGCGCTGTGTATGGGCAGCTGGCCGGCGCGTATTACGGACTGGATGAGATTCCTCAGCACTGGGTAGAGACGATTGTCATGAAAGAATATATTTTGGAGCTCGGACGAAGTATTTATATAAAGTGAGGCATACAATGAAAACTATTTTCACAGAACATATCGTTTCGATTGTTGGAGGAGCATGCTAGCCGATCCGAAAAAGCAATGGAAGGGAAGTATTCCTCTTACGAGCTTGCGCATGCATGGACGCAAACGAGGAGCTTCCCAAGTCTATCGCAGAGGCAGCGGCAGTCTTGGACCATGTTAACCCCGTCCAAGGCTGCCGTCTTTATTACCTTAACCTAATCCGCCGCCGTCGTGATCGCGATATGGTACTGATCCGCGTACCAATCCACCTTAGCGCCGAGCGATTCGCTGACGAATCGGAGCGGGAGGTACGACGTGCCGGAGGAAATGAACGGCGCTTCCGCCATGACGACGGGGCTCCCGTTTTTGAGAACGGTTCCCGTCTCGTATTCGACGACGATCGTTAGCGGCGAAGGATCGCCTTGTTCGATCGTAACGGACTTCGTCGTATGATCCCAGACGATCCGGGCTCCCATCGATTCGAAGACGGAACGCAACGGGACGAACGTTTGCGCCCCGCGCAGCATGACGCCGTTCGCGAGGCGAACCGTCCGGCCGTCCAAGCTGACCGCGATCGGCTTCTGCATCGGTACCGGCGTATCGTGAGA
The DNA here is from genome assembly GCF_005765165.1 of Paenibacillus antri. Lineage (NCBI taxonomy): Bacteria > Bacillati > Bacillota > Bacilli > Caryophanales > Paenibacillaceae > Paenibacillus > Paenibacillus antri. The sequence goes on from NZ_VCIW01000005.1 coordinate 214,516, forward strand.
GAATTCCTCATCGCCCGCGCCGAGCATCGAGCCTTTGTTCACGCCCCAGCCCCACAACGAACCGTCCTCTTTTTGGAAAATGACATGTCTGCCGCCTTCCGTCACCGAGACGACGTCCTCGGCCAGTTTGCGAAAGATGGCATCGGTCGGCATCGATTCGCGGCTGGTCGACGTCTCGTACAAGCTGCCGTCTTTCGTCAAGACGACGATCGATCGTTCGCAATGCACCGCTTGCTTGACGTCCGCGACGGCGGTTAGCGGAATCGGCGATTCCTGCTTATGGACGATCGTGCCGTCCGAAACGCCCGTTCGCGTCGACCCCCAAAACCACAGACGCGAGGAAGCGTCGATCGCCAGTCTCACTTCCCGATACGCGGTGATGGATTGGATATCCGGAAGATTTTCGATTCGATTCGCCGCGAGGCGGAGGGAGCTGTCCCAGCCGACGGTGTCCGTCCGAGTCACTTCCCATACGGTCCCGTCGGCGTTCAACACGACGTTGTTATCCGCGGCGACGGCCCCGGCGACGTCCGGAAGCGGCAGGACGGAGGCCAGGTCGTTATTGGCTGCCCATACCGATCCGTCCGATTTCACGAAGAGGTAAAACGATTGCGAAGAAACCGCGATATCGACGACGTCGTTTATTCCGTCTAGCAGGCGGGGCGCGCCGAGTTTGCCGTTCTCGTCCGAAGCCCGCACGAACACCTGGCCCGAGCGATCGAGCGCAAGCGCATGCGAATACCCATGAACGACTTCCTTCAATCCATCCGCTTCCGGCAAGGCTTCCATCCGAAGCTCCCCTGACGGGTTCTCCTCCCAAATCCAAACGGTTCCGTCTTCCTTGACGATCCAACCTCCTTCGAAAGCTTCCTCTACGTTCGTTAAGCCGACGATTTGCGTGGGGACCGCCTTCGGACCGCCCCATTCCCAATACGTTCCATCCGTCTTGACCAACGAGCCGGAGCCGAACGAACGCACATAGGGCGCAACCGTCTCTGCCGCGCTAGCCGGCAGGACCGACGGCGAGGCGAGCAGGGCCGCAGCGACCGCCGCTAATAAGGTCTTCCGTATTTTCATGATCGTATCCTCCGATATTGGAATGAACAGCTGAATATATAGACGCATTGATATGGGGAAAGTTCCCTTATTCCAGCTCGCCGAAGCAACTTCAAGAAAGTTTAAAATCATTCGCCATCTGCGTTAACGGAACGATGTTATGGTAAAGGCGTTAAGAACGAAGGAGGCGAACGAAACGATGGATACGGCAAGTCATGTATTGTTCGGCGTGACGCTCGCGGGGCTCGCGACGGCGATCGATCCGGCGATCGCCGCGGAACCCGGCGCGTTCGGCGGGGCATGGATCGCGTCGCTCGTCGTCGCGTCGCATGCGCCCGACTTCGACATCGTCGCGAGGATCAAAGGCCAGGCCGCTTACGTTCGGCTTCATCGCGGCGTCTCGCATTCGATCCCCGCATGGTTCTTGTGGCCGCTTCCGATCGCGCTTATTTACGCGGCTGCCTCCGGGTTCGCCGAGGCTGCCTTACATGCGTACGCTTGGGCGTTGGCCGCGGTCGTCCTACACGTCTTGCTCGATGCGCTTAACGGCTACGGCGTGCAATGCTTACGTCCTTTTACGAAAAGATGGGTCCATCTAGACGCTCTGACTCTATTCGACCCCTATTTGTTCGTTCTGCATCTGGGCGCGGCCGCGCTTTGGCTGGCGGGAGCGGCCGATCCCGTTCCGCTCTTTCCGGCGCTGTACTCGGCGACGGCGTTCTACGTCGGATGGCGCGTATGGCGGCAACGGCGGCGCCTTCGTCGGCTGCGCGAGGCGCTCGGCGGGACGGCGAGCTGCTACGTAACGCCCTGTATGCATCCGTGGCGATGGTCGTTCGCCGCCGAGCGGGAGGACGCGTTCGTCTCCGGATTTATCCGATGCGGACGGATCGAGGATGTGGTCGAAATCCCCAAAGGGGCGCCGCTCGCCGATCATCCGCTCGTCGAAGCGTCCAAGCGGACCGAAGCGGTCCGTTCTTTCCTCGCGTTCGCGCAGCGAGCGCATGTTTTCATAACTGAGGACGAATCCGGAACGGTCGTCGCGTGGCGCGACATGCGCTTCCGGTTCGGGCGCCGTCTCCCGTTCGGGGCGGACGTCGCGTTCGATCGGCAACGGGCGGTCGTGTCTGAACAGATCGGCTGGCGTAAGAAGGCGTGGGAAGGACCCTACGTTTGACGTTCGAAATAGGAGAGCAACCTCTCGAAAGGAAGGCTGTGGTACAACAGAGATGCAGTACTAAAATGACGCCAGGAGATGAAGCGCATGGGTAAGTTAGCGAATAAAGTAGCGATCGTGACAGGAGGGAGCCGGGGCATCGGCCGGGCCATCGCGCAGCGGCTTGGCCGCGAAGGAGCGACGGTCGCCGTGCATTACGCCGTGAACCGAAGCGCGGCCGAAGAGGTGGTCGGCGAGATTGTTCAAGGCGGCGGCTCCGCATTTTCCGTGGGCTCCGATCTCGGAACTCTTGACGGAATCCGCACCTTCTATGCCGGCGTGAAACGAGAGTTGGAGGCTAGATTCGGCACGGCCGGATTCGATATTCTCGTGAACAATGCGGGAATGGGTCTTGCGGCGACCATCGAAGACACGAAGGAGGAGGACTTCGACTCGGTGATGTCGCTGAATGTGAAGGCGCCCTTCTTTATGATCCAGCAGGCGCTGCCCGATCTCCGCAACGATGGACGCATCATTCAAATCTCTTCAGCCGTTACGCGTATTTCTCTGCCGGCCATTCCTGCGTACAGCATGTCGAAGGCGGCGATCAACGGATTGACGCTTTCGCTCGCGAATCAGCTCGGACCGCGCGGGATTACGATCAATGCGATCGCGCCGGGATTCGTCGCTACGGATATGAACGCCGGCATGCTGCAGGACCCGGGAAGCCGCCGGTTCGGCGCCGACTTTTCCATCTTCGGCAGATGGGGGGAGCCGCAGGATATCGCGGACATCGCGGCGTTCCTCGCGTCCCCCGAGGGCGGGTGGATCACCGGTCAGGTTCTGGATGCAAGCGGCGGTTCGCACCTGTAAATACAAACAGCCCCGAGATTCGGGGCTGTTTGTATTCTTACAGATCCTTCCGGCTGAACGCTCGGCATCCCAGCAAGAGCAGAAGCGCAACATACCCTGCCGTATATAATAGGTAGGAGTTCGAAGGAACGCTCGATATGGAAAAGGGTCCCATGTCGGAGATCGCCAGCCCCGCCCAATCCGCTCCACCGATCACCTCGTAAAGGCTTCTCCGGTAAACCGAGTCGGTGGGCAGGAGCAACCCGATCAGCAGTACGAATTTATCCAATGCAGGGTGAGACCCTTCATAGACCGTTATCCCTTCGACGAGCCCGGTAAAGAGCGCGAGCCCGTACAGCAAGGCGGCGCAAATTCCGTTCCCCAGCATCGGCAAATAGACGGAGCCTAGCATGGTAAGCGACAAGAGAAGAAGCGGCATCCAGACGAATAGCGCTAAGCCTCGAACCACGTCCCCCGCCAGTACGGGAAGTCCGGCCAGGCTGTGAATGGTCCAAATGACGGAAAGGAACAGGATGGCGCTGTAAGCGGCGATCCAGACGGCGTGACCCAACCATTTGGCCAGATAAAGCTTCCAGCGGGGGAGGGGCCGGGCGGCGACGGCCAGCAGCAATCCGTTCTCCTGTTCGCCCGTGACGGTTCCCATCGACGAGAAGAGCACGAAGAAGGCAGACAGAAATTGCGCGAAAAAAAGTCCCAACACCATCAGCACCATACTGTTCAACAATCGTTCGGCGGGGGAGCTTTGGCTTTGCGCCGCCGCGCCGGCCAGCTCCCTGGCCCCGAAGGCGAACAAGACCAGAAAGACGAAGGTCAGAACGATAGTAACCAGGAACACCCGCTTGCGGGTGAGCTCCTTGAAGGTGGCGGAGATGTACATGGTCATTGCAAGACGCCTCCTTCTCGAGATCGGGCCATCCGAAGGAACCAAGCTTCCAGATTGTTCGGCTCAGGGCCGGATTCGTAAAGCGTCAGGCCGTTCCGGATCAATAAAGAGCATAGGTAACCGGCTTGCTCCCGGTCTGCGACGCGGGCGGATAGGAGGGCGTTGCCGTTCGCATCCGCGTCGACCAGGCGCAGCAGCGGGGAGGAGAAGGCGGCGCCGACGGCGTTGTTCAGCTCCGCCAACGTCTCGGGAAGCCAGCCGCCGAGCCGGAAGCGCCAGTTGGCCCCGGTATCGCCGGAACCGCCGAGCAGCTTGTACAGCGGACCGGACGCCAGCAGTTCGCCTCCGTACAGGAAGGCAGCTTCGTCGCACAGCTCCTCTACATCCTCAAGTAGATGACTATTAAGAAACACCGTCACCCCCTTGCCCCGAAGCCGCTTCAGCAAACTGCGGATCTCGAAGCGCCCGACAGGATCCAATGCCGAAGCGGGTTCGTCCAGAATGACCAGCTCGGGCTCGAGGAGCAGGGCGGCCGCCAAGCCGAGGCGCTGCTGCATTCCCTTGGAGAAGCCGCCGACTCTGCGGTCCGCGGCATCTAGCAGGCCGACCAGCTCTAATGTGTCCCGAATTCGGCTACGGAAAGCAGGCGCCCGCGTTTCCCGGGGACGCAGCCCCCCCAGTTGACCATGGAAGCGGAGCACTTCGACCGGAGTCAGCCAATCTTGGAAACGGAACAGCTCGGGCAAATACCCGAGCTTGCGCCGCGCCTCAGGCCGGCCGAGGGGCCGTCCCAACACGGCGGCCCGCCCGGAATCGGGGCGGTGAAGGCCGGCCAGCATCTTGACGAAGGTGCTCTTGCCGGCGCCGTTAGGTCCCAGCAGGCCGAAGATGCAGCCCTCCGGCACTTGCAAGGTGATGCCGCGGCAGCCGCCGCGGCCGTTGTAGGTTTTGGTCAGATCCTCCGTGTCGATCATCATGGCAGGATGAGCTCCTCCGCGGCCTGCCGGAAGTCGGCTTCCGCGGGGAACTGTTCCATATCCCCGCTCAGCAATCCCATCCGCTCCCCGTCAAGCCAGAGCAGATACCGTCGCCCGCCGTCCTCGGTCATGATCGCATCATGTCCGTTCAACCGAAGGTTGGAGGTCACGCCGTCGCGGGCCGGAACCGGCAGCGTACTCTGCCAATCGCCGATGGCGGCCAACTTGGTCCGCAGGCTGTCCGGCAGCACGGGTAACCCCAGCACTGCTTCGCGGACCTGGGCCGGATCGATGCCGTCTTCCACGGCGAGCTCCGGCTTGCCGAATTGGAGCAGCCGCACCGGCTTGCCCGACAAGCTGCCCTCCGAAGCGACGCCGTCCGGAATATGCAGCCGGATCGCCTTACCGTTCGCTTCGGCCGGCAGGGTGGAGGCTCCGCCCAAACGGGTGAGCAGCCGATTGACGGCATCTACCTTCAGGTTCAAGGTGAGCGTAGTAGCCGGCTGATATTCGGGGGACGGGGAGTCTTCCAACCGGAGCAGGGCGCCGCCCATCTTTTGTTCCGCTTCGTCCCAAGTCACGGTACGGGCTTCGCCGCCGCCGGATTGGGACAAAGTGCCGTACTGCGCCAGGCTGAAGCTCCGGTCTCCCTCGGGCGAGCCGCTCTCCAGAATGCTTGAGATGGTCGCCATGTCGTCCGCCGAAATCTCGACTCCGACCATGTGCTGAATGCGGAAGGTTTGCATCATGACGGCCAGCGCCCGATCTCCCATGGGGGTGGCGAACAAGCCGACCGCCATGACGGCGGCGGCGACCCCGGCCGTCCATCTCCGAAGCCTGCGCTTGGCCGGTCTTTCGGTTCGCCAGACGCCGTGCGCCCCGTTCACCCTTGCCGCGCTGAGCGTTTCCGTCGACTGGAATACTTCTGACCTCTTCATATCGATCGCACCATCCTTCTCGTAATGATCTCGATTCCCATCCCACAGCGCTCGCGACTCTAACCTTGCTTCGTCCGGCTGCGGATCTTCCGCCGCCTGCTTCCAAAACGCCGGAGCCGGTTCGCGAGAAGCTCGCCTTTCGAACCGAATCCAAGCCCGCTCCGCATCAAATACCGGTTCGCCGTCGTTCCGCTTCATTCCGTCCGCCATCGCGCTGCCCCTCCTCCTGTCCGTATTTTTTCTTCATTCGTTCTTCCGCCCTGGCTAGCAGCGAACCGACGATCTTCGGATTGACCTCCAGCCGGAGGGCGATCTCTTCGTAGCTGTACCCTTCCTCCCGAAGCAGGAGGGCGGTCCGATCTCGTTCCGAGAGCTTCCTCAGTACTCTGCGAACCACGTCCTTCTCCCATTCGCGGATGACCTGCGTTTCACCCGAAGGGGCGGCGCCTTCCGACCAAGCGGCCACTCTGGCGCTCTCCTTTACCAATAACGCCTTGCCCGACGACCGTTGTCTCAAATAATCGTAACCTACCCGGGTCAGCACTCGGTGCAGCCAGGCGCCGACAGCCTCCAGCCGGTCGGGCGGGGTTCGATAGAGCCTTAGAAACACCTCTTGAGCCAGATCCTCCGCCGCCGCATAGTCGCCGGTCAACGCATAGAGCTTCCGCGCTACTCCAGGGTAATGCTCCCGGAACAGGCGTTGGAACAACTCGGGTACCTGTGCGCCTTCCTCCATGTTGCCGCCGCGCCCCCTTTCGCTTATAAGACGGTTGTCGAATCGATTTTGTAGCAGGGAAAAGATGAAAATCAATTAAAATACATCCTGTAGCAATCAAAATATATTGTAAAGCGATAAATTTGTCTGTCAAGTGTGCCGGATTGAAAAAGGTAGCAAAAATTGACGACGCACCCTATAGGTGTAAAATACAGGGTAGGTGATGCCGAATGAGCGAGAAACGGAAGAAGACGCCGAACGGAGGCAGTCTACGTCAAATAAACGCCGCGGGCGGGCAGCGGAATGGGGCGGGCCGGAAGAGGATCGGAGCGACCCGGAAACTGTCGCTGACGCTGCCGGCGTCATGCTGGCAGGAAATCGACCGGCGCTGCGGCGGCGGCGATTATTCCGTGTCGGAAATCGTCCGTTCGATCATCGAGGACTCCATGAGGGATGTCGATATTTTATAGGTTCGCCGCAAGGATATCTCGCTGAAGTGGGGCTGTTCTATGGAATACCGGAGCATTCTATTTGCGAATGAGAGAAAGACATCCGAAGCCGATGAGCCGTTCATGTCCGACGGAGCGATGTCCGACCTCGGGTTGGATATGATCCTGGAAGAAATGCTTCGCGGGCGGGAAGGGGAGGCGGAGCTGCGGCAATGGTTCCGTTGTCCGCTGCCGGACATCGACGCCGTGCGCTACCGCAGCTCGGTCATGGAGGATATCGATGGGCGGTTAACGTTAGAGGCAGCCGAGAAGTTTGTGTTACGGGTAAGGCGGCTAACGGAATGTTTGAACTTCGGCGAGGCATGCTCGGGATCGGTTCAAAGCTGCAAATGGCGGCTAGACGCCGCGGTCGAATACTGCAAGGCCGTGTCGGAAATGAAGGAAGCGATTAATGTTGCCGGATTGCGCTCCGACGGCTTAACGCGCTGCTCCGAATGGTTGTCGGCTTGCGCGATGTCCAAGCCGTTCATCCGGCTGCGCGACGATGCCTTCGAACTCGACCGTACGTTCTGCGATATGAAATATAGTCTAATTGCGTCGGATGGACTGTTCTACATCTACGCCGGCAGCGACGAAGCGGATTATTGCGCGGAGCTGCGCCGCACGTTCGACCGGGACGGGGAGTCGGAGGGGTCCCTTCAGGCGATTGTCGGACTGCGGACGCCGGGCTTGGAAGAAGAGATCCTCCGGCTGTTGCGCAAGCGACATCCGGCGGCATTCGCGGCGTTAGAGTCGTTCTGCAATATCCATTCTTCGTTCGTCGATCCGGCGGTGTTGACCTTAGCCAGTGAATTAACGTTTTACATCGCATGTCTTCGATATTTCCGCGCGATTCGAAAGCGCGGTCTCTATTATTGTTACCCCGCGATAACGGAAAAGAAGGAGCTGCGGGTCGAAGCCGGCTACGACCTTAAGGTAATCGCCGCTACTACGAATCTACCGATCGGAAACGGAATCGATTGGCATGCGGAAGCGGCTGTCGTCGTGCCGGCGTTTCCGGAAAGGCCGGATTCGTTCGGAAGAACGGTAGGTCAAATTATCGCTCTAAGCGCGCTGGGCTGCCCTGTTCCGGCAAGATCGGCCGTCGTTCCGCATGTCGATCGACTGTATACGCATTTCCCGAAGGCGGACCGTCCGGAGAGGAACGAGGGAAAGCTGAAGGAGGAACTCGCGAGGCTTCGGCCTATCGTGGCTGAAGCGGATCATGGCAGCATGGTCGTCTTGAACGAAACGTTCTCCACGACATCAACCTGCGATGCGGTCGCGATGGGAAGGAAGTTGTTGGATCTGCTGACGGCCCGAGGCGCGATGTGCTTGTTCGTCACGCATCTTCCAGGTTTCGCCCCGGAAGATTGCGACGCTGGTCGGAAGCGGGTGGAAGAGGAAGTCGAGCGATACGGACTCACGAAGGAACGGCTAAGAAGTCGGTTAAAGGAGCGGCTGCACGGATGAAACCATCGCTGCTTAGCAGGGGGGCGCCCCGCGATGACGGTCCGGCGCCGGATGAATTCGCCCTTGAGCGAGATTTGCATCTAGAACCGCTATTCCGCGCGATGTCGGGGCAAGACAAGTTTCTATCGGAAGCGTGCAAGCGGGTCCTGCTGAGAACGGAAACGGATCTTGAAGCGATTCGCTATAGACAACAAGTGTTGAAAGACGCGCTTCGGCATCCGGAGATCGTAGATCGGTTATACGCGCTTGCTTCCGAGGTTTCGAGCAAATCCGCGGAATACAGAGCAAAGATGAAGCCGAACTTCGCTCGGACGATTCCGGTGCGCGAGAGGCTCCGAGTCGCGGTCGAGTTACTGCCGGCCTTGCTGGACTCGCTTGAGGAGCTGAGGGACGCAGGAGCTCGTCACGCTGAATCGCTTAGCTCCGAAGGGTTTCTTGATTTCTTCGAGCGGCTTCAAAATAATTATCCTGACGCGTTCTTTCGGGAGGCGAGGGATCATCTCGCCCGGCTGCGGCAAGTCGAGAGGAGAGGCGGCGTAAAGATCGGCGCGTCGGTCGGGGACGGCTTCCATGGAACCGATGTTGTGCTTAGAAGTTTGGATGCTCGGCCTACAGCCGCACTAAGGGATCGGTTGCTTAAGGGCTACGGCTTGTTTAAGGCGGAACACAGCCTTCGGGACATGGAGGAGAGCGCCCTTGGCAACGTGCTGCACATCCTGAAGCGGTTCATCGATGACGCGTTAGGCGACTTCGACAGCCTGCGGTACGAGAGCGGCTTTTATGTCGGGTGCGTACAGTTACATCGCGAGTTGACGGTTCGAGGATGTCCCGTTTCGTTCCCTACGGCCTATAGTGCCGACGAACGAGTACTCGTTTTCCACGACCTCTACGACCCCGGACTGGCGCTCCGTCTCCCGCATCGGCCGATCGGCAATGACTTAACGGGGGAAAGCGCGTGCCTGTTCATCGTGACCGGTGCGAATCAAGGGGGCAAGTCGACGTTCCTGCGCAGCATCGGGTTGGCGCAGCTCATGATGCAATGCGGCATGTTCGTTCCGGCATCTCGCTTCGAAGCGAACGTCTGCGACCGCATCGTAACATATTTCGCCGGGTCGGAGTCGCAGTCCGCCGGGGGGACGTTGGAGGAGGAGCTGCGCGGGTTGAATCGGCTCGTCGAACGATCGACGCCTCATTCGCTCCTCCTGATGAACGAGCCGTTCGCCGCGATCGCGGAACGAGACGGCGCGACGGTCGGAAGGCATTGGCTCGCCGCATGCTGCGAGTTGCAGCTGAAGGTCGTTCTCGTCAGCCATAATTTCGAGCTGGCGAATTGGGCCTTCGAGGAACTAACGCCCCAAGCGCTCTTCTTATCGCCTGTAAGGAACGATGACGGAAGGCGAACGTACCGAATGACGCGCTGTCAGCCCGTTCGAAGCAGCTTCGGAGAAGATTTGTTCCGGAGCCTGATCGAGAACGCTAACTAAAGCAGTACGACCAAGGAGGCCGCGCGCAAGCAGCCTCCTTGGTCGTATGAAGAAACATTACTCGGCTTCACGTCTCTTAACGAATGTTTTGGTTACGCTCCGGCGTCCGTCCAAGCCGGTTGGGATGTCTCCGTCGATAGTGATCCTGCGGACGACTCGTGATGCGTTGCCGTAGTCGTTGACCGCGTAATGCTGCGTGGCGCGATTATCCCAGATCGCGACGTCCCCGGCTTTCCATCTCCACCGGACGGTGTTTTCGATTTGCGTTACATGCCTCTGCAGGATCGAGAAGATTTGCTGAGAATCGGCGGTGCTGAGACCGACGAAGCGTTTCACGAAATGCCCGAGTAATAAATGTCTTTCCCCCGTTTCCGGATGGATATGGACGACAGGGTGCTCGGTCTCGTATACAGTCGAAGAAAATACCTCGTTATGGTGTTTCAACGCTTCTTCGGTGAAATCGCGGCGCTCCGCCGCATAATCGTAGGCGTTCGTATGAACGGCCCATAATTGATCCGCAAGTTTCTGTAAGCTCGCCGGAAGGCCCTCGTATGCGGCGGCCGTGTTAGCCCAGACAGTATCGCCGCCGGCTTCCGGGATGACCACTCCGCGTAAAACCGAGAATTTCGGGTATGCGGCTAGGAAGGTGACGTCGGTGTGCCAGGAGTTCGCCCGGCCGTTCCCATGATCGGAGTTCAGCTCCAAAATATAATCCGAACCCTCCCGGACCGGAACGGTCGGATGAGCGGCCGGCCGGCCGAGCAGCTTCGCGAAAGCTTCCTGTTCCCGATCGTCCAGATGATGCTGGTTGCGGAAGAAGACGACCTTATGCCGTAAGAGCGCTTCATGGATGAAGGACACGGCGTTCGAATCAAGACTTCCCGTTAGGGAAATGCCCGATATTTCCGCACCGATCCGGCCGGCGACCGGATTGACTGCGATCTCCTCGCCGTGCAACACGTCTTCTCTTGCGATACTCATTTTCATTTCCTCCTCGTTCTCGTCGATCCTAAGATTTCCGAGCGGGAAACGAACAAAAGCCAGGGCATATCGCCCTGGCTTCCAGATGACTGGTCAGCGTTACACTTTTATTCTTTGAATCCCCATCGGTTTAGTCAACATAATAATGCAATCCGGGAAATGCGTCAAGAAAGAAATATGCAGAAAATGGATTGACACCAGGACTCAGGGGAGATATATTATATCCTATAAAACCGATCAAAATACTTGTATATAAACCGACTAGATATCTAGAGGTTTCCCGTTTCCAGGGAAACCTCTATTTTTTTGGTCGCGATTATAAGTACGGTTTTGAAAAATCCGATGATGGAGGATGATTCAGGATGAAGAAAAGGCCGAACGTTGTACTGATCTTAAACGATGACATGGGTTTTTCGGATATCGGCTGTTACGGCGGAGAAGTCGATACGCCGAACTTGAATAAGTTGGCCGAGAACGGAGTTCGCTTTACCCAATTTTATAATACGGCGCGATGCAGTCCGACGCGAGCCTCCTTGTTGACCGGCTTGCATCCGCATCAAACCGGGATCGGCATTCTGGTGGACGACGACGGTCCGGAAGGATACGCCGGCAATCTGAACGAACGATGCGTGACGATCGCGGAGGTGCTGAAGGAACACGATTACCGAACTTATATGAGCGGGAAATGGCATGTCGCTACGGATCTATTTCATGCGAGCGATACATGGCCCAAGCAGCGCGGCTTCGACCGCTTCTACGGAATCATTAACGGGGCCGCGGACTATTTCGCCCCGGTAACGTTAACCCGAGATAACGAAAATATCGAACACGAAGCGCTGCAGAACAATGATTTCTATCTGACGGACGCGATCAGCGACGAAGCGGTTACGTTCATTAAGGCGCATGCGCAAGAGTACCCGGATCGGCCCTTTTTCCAATATGTCGCTTATACCGCTCCTCACTGGCCGCTCCATGCCCCGGAGGAGGATATCGCCAAATACAAAGGCCGGTTCGATAAAGGGTGGGACGCCCTCCGAGAGGAACGGCTGCAGCGAATGATCGACTTGGGGATCGTTCGCGAATCATGGGAGCTGACGGAGCGCGACCCCGGGCAGCCGTCCTGGGAGGAAGCGGATGAGAAGGAATGGCGGCTGCGACGAATGGAGGTGTATGCCGCACAGATCGACCGGATGGATCAAGGCATCGGGCGTATCGTACGCGCGTTAGAAGAAACGGGCCAGCTGGACAATACGCTGATTCTGTTTCTTGCCGACAACGGCGGATGCGCGGAAGAGCTGGATGCGAAGCTCGGGGAGCATTTATTCCGCAAGAGAATCGTGAGAGAGAAGACGAAGCATGGCGAGCCTGTCATATACGGCAATCTGAGCGCCCATGCGCCAGGTTCGGAAAGCACCTACCAAAGTTACGGCGTGGCTTGGGCCAATTTGTCCAACACTCCTTTCCGACTGTATAAGCATTGGGTTCATGAGGGAGGCATCTCCACGCCGCTCATCGCGCATTGGCCGAAGGTTATCCGAGACAAGGGGGGGATCCGACATACGCCGGGTCAATTGACGGACATTATGGCGACCGTGTTGGAAGCGACGGGAGCCGTTTACCCGGAAACATACCGCGGCCGAGCCGTTCTCCCGCTCGAAGGATCCAGCTTGGTTCCCGTTTTCCGCCAAGACACGTTAGAGAGACCTCCTTTGTTCTGGGAGCATGAGGGCAACGGCGCCGTCCGGAGCGGGAAGTGGAAGCTGGTCCGGAATTATCCCGGCCCTTGGGAGCTATACGACATCGAATCGGATCGAACCGAAACCAAGGATGTGGCCGACCGGCATCCGGACATCGCGAAAGAGTTGAGTCAACTATACGAAGCATGGGCTCTACGCTGCGGCGTCATTCCGAGGGAGAACATCCTTGCATTATACGAGGCCGCGGCCGATAGAAAAGAGAACTGAATAACGGTATAGGGAGGAAATGAACATGAAGATGAAGAGAAAATGGATATTTCTTACGTTGCTTACCGCGATGCTTGGAGCCGTCATAACCGCTTGCTCGGGGAGCGCCGGCTCCGGAGCGGGTTCGAATGCGAGCGAGTCCGTGACGTTGCATTTTTGGTTTCCGGGGGAGGGGAGCGCGAACGAGCAATATTTCACGGATGCGGCCAAAGCGTTCGAAGCGGAGCATCCCGATATTAAAGTCCAAACGACGATCTTGCCGCCTGGCGCGGGCGATATCGATACGAAGCTCAATGCCGCCAAGCTCAGCGGGACGTACCCGGACGTATTTTCGGCTTATCTTATTTTCATGGGAACCCGCGGCGCGCTGGATGAATTCCTGCCGTTGGACGATCGGATCGACGCGTGGGAGGATAAGGACGATATCAGCGAAAGCGCACTGGCGATGGGGAGATACAAAGGGAAAACCGTCGGACTCGGCTATTTCGCCGCCCCTGAAATCTTGACGTACCGCAAAGACTATTTCCAAGAAGCGGGATTGGATCCCAAGAAGCCGCCGACCGACTGGGAGGAGCTGGCCGCTTATGCAGAACGGTTGACCGTCAAGGACGCGAACGGCAAGATCGTGCGTGCGGGGCTCGACGTCCCGTTGAACAATGCGAGCTCTTTCTTCGAATCGTTCATGCGACAGAACGGATCGCCGATAATCGACGAGGCGAAAGAAGTCCCGGTATTCGCGGATGAGCCGTCCGTCGAGGCGTTTCGTTACTTGGCTGATTTATACAACAAAGTAGCGATCCCTTACAACTACGAAAAGAAGGACACCGCGCCTTTCGTCAGCGGGAACTCGGCGATGTCGTTCCTGACGAACTCGACTATCAGCAACATGATCAAAAATCACCCGGAGCTGAAGGATCAGCTCGGGTACGCCCCCGTGCTGGAACAGAAAGAGAAATACGCTTTTACCGGATACCGGTTGTTTACGATCGGCAAAACAAGCAAGCATCCGGAGGAGGCTTGGAAGTTCATCGAGTTCATGATGTCTAAGGAACAAATGTGGAAACGATACGAGGCGTTGCAAATTCCGGTCGTACGTAAGTCGTTAGAGCAGCGATTTATCGAGGATCGTCCGGAAATCAATGCCGTCTTGGTGGATTATGTGAAATACGGCAAAGGGAAGCCGATCACGCCGTTCACCTCCACGTACAACAAGTACATCCACCAAGCCTATGAAGAAACGCTAACCGGCGCCAAAAGTCCGGAACAAGCGTTGAAGGACGCTCAGGACGGACTCGTCAAGGAGCTGGAAACGATCAGATAAGAGGCAATAAATTATGCAAACGATGGGGTGGCGTCATGGCGAATATCGCGTTGGATCGCACGATCAAGCTGAAAGCAGCCGCGAAGAAGCGAAGTCGGAAGTTGAACTCGGACCCGATCGGTTATGCGCTGATTCTGCCGTTTTACTTGTTTTTGGCCGTGTTCGTGCTGTTCCCGATCGCTTACAACCTTTATTTAAGCTTCACCAATTATAACTTGTCCGAAATCAAGTGGGTCGGTTGGAGCAATTACGCGGCTCTTCTTCACGACCAGTTCTTTTTCATCTCGATGAAAAACACGCTTGTTTACACGGCGGTTACCTTAACGGTTACCGTCGGATTGGGATTGATCTTTGCCGTGCTTTTGAACTACAGACTGTATGGAACGAAGTGGATTCGGCTCAGCTTCTTCTCCCCCCATGTAACCTCCATGGTTGCGGTTTCCATGATATGGATGTGGATTTACGAGCCTTCTCACGGTATCGCCAATTCGCTGCTGGAGGCGCTGGGGATCGCCGGGAAGCAGTGGTTATACGACGCGAAGTGGGCGTTGTCCGCCGTTATTTTCACAAGCGTCTGGAAGGCTTTGGGATACAACATTGTCATCTATGTAGCCGGGCTGCAGAGCATCCCGAGGCATCTTTACGAAGCGGCGGCAGTGGACGGGGCGGGCGGGCTCAGACAATTTTTCCATATTACGATCCCGCAGATCAAGCCTATTACCTTCTTCCTGATCGTTACCGGGTTGATCCATAACTTTAACGTTTTCGAACAGATCATGATTATGACCGACGGCGGACCGCTGCATTCGACGACGACCTTAGTCCATCAAATCTATATACGCGCCTTCCAGCAGTTTCAAATCGGGTATGCCGCTTCCTTATCTATGGTGATGCTGCTCGCGATCGGGCTTATCACGGCGGCGAATTTTCGCTTTGGGGGAAGGGGGAGCACGAATGCCTAAGAAACCGTTCATCATCCCGGTATCGTTGGCTATGCTGGGGTTGTCCGTCGCAATGCTTCTTCCTTTTTTTCTCATGATTCTCACTTCATTGAAAACGATGGATGAAATCTTCGCGCCTCGATTCGTTTGGGTGCCGGAGCGGCTCGATTGGGCCAATTATGCAGAAGCGCTTCAACGCGGAGACTGGGGAACCTATGTATCCAATACGTTATACGTCACGATCGTCACGATTCTTGTCAGCTTGCTCATTAATTCTTTCGCCGGCTATGCGTTCGCCAAATTGAATTTCAAGGGTAGGGATATCTTATTTCTTCTCTCTCTCATCGGTCTCATGATCCCGCCTCAAGTGACCATGATTCCCGTATTCTTGGTTCTCAAGCATATCCCGTTGGCCGGGGGGAACGATCTGTGGGGGCAAGGAGGGTTGGGATGGATCGACTCCTACAACGGATTGATCGCCCCTTATGTCGCCGGTTCCTTCGGGGTGTTTCTGTTCCGACAGTTTTTCTTGCAAATTCCGCAAGAGTTGGACGATGCGGCGAAGCTCGACGGTATGGGCAGAGTCAGGGCGTTCTTTCACCTTTATGTTCCCTTGAGCAAACCCGTCTTCGCCACGCTGGTCGCCCTGAAAGCTACGGCTTCCTGGAACGAATATACATGGCCGCTCGTTATCACTAACTCGGATGAGATGAAGACGGTGCAGCTCGCACTAAGCATGTTCCGGGACGAAAATCAGGTGCAATGGGATTTATTGATGGCGAGCACGACGATGCTCGTCATCCCGCTTTTGATCCTGTTCGCGTTTACGCAGAAATACTTTATCGAAGGCATCGTCGCTTCGGGGGTCAAGGGATGAGCGACGCATGGAGTATGGAGGAAGGTGGGTGGTCGTCGACGGAGCGGACTGGGCGCATCCCGAGGGACCGGGTTCGGGCGTCGCGGATCGGATGAATCACCCGGCGGTGCATGTGACCTGGCATGACGCCCAAGCGTACTGCCGCTGGGCCAACAAGCGGCTGCCGACCGAGGCGGAGTGGGAATATGCCGCAAGAGGCGGGCTCGTTCGGAAGCGGTACCCGTGGGGAGACGTTCTGAAGCCGAACGGAGCGCATTACTGCAATATATGGCAGGGGAAATTTCCGGAGAAAAACAATGCGAGCGACGGGTATGTCGGAACGGCTCCCGTCGACGCATTCCCTCCGAACGGATTCGGTCTTTACAACGTCTCGGGCAACGTATGGGAGTGGTGCTCGAACGGGTTCGGCGGAGACCATACCGAAAAGGCGATGCGCGGCGGATCATATTTATGCCATAAATCTTACTGCAACCGGTATCGGTCGCGGCTCGAAGCGCCAACACGCCGGACAGTTCATCCGGCAATATCGGTTTCCGCTGCGCTGCGGATGCCTGAGGCATCCTTGTTTTCGCGCGTGTAAAAAACGATTGTATGTCCGGGGGCGACCGATTACAATTAGAAACGTTTTCGACATCAAGAACTTACATACAGCAGGGAGTCCTAGTACATGAATCGTAAGATCCGTCGCCTCCAACTCAGCTTCTCCGTCAAGTTGATCCTTGTCGCCGTCATCGTCTTAACCGCTACCTCGGGTATCGTAGGAACCGTTAGTTATCAGAAAGCTAAGGAAGAGCTGCTCGAGAGCGGCAAACTCGACTTGCGCCATATCGCGGAGAACGCCCTCGTCGTGCTTGAGGCATTGAACGAGCAAGTCGAAAGCGGCGCATTATCCGCAGAGGAAGCTCAAGAGAAAGCGCGCGTCTACCTGAACGGTCCGAAGGTCGAGGACGGTCCGCTGAAGTACGACTTCAAGCAAGCCTCTTACCGGTATAAGGAAGAAGGATTCTTGTTCGCTTACGCATTCGATTCCCATGTCCGCATGCACCCGGCGCTCGAATACGACCGAGACATGTCGTCCGCGCTCGATAAGAGCGGCCGTTCCCTCGTGGCGGAGCTGTTGAAGCGAAGCAAGGAAGCGGATCCGGAAGACCGGTACTTCGAATATTTGTGGGAGACGGCCGACAAGTCGTCGGTCAGTACGAAGATCGTCTACAGCGTCTACTATGAACCGTGGGACTGGGCAATGATGATCGGCGCTTACGAGGAGGAATTTTATGGTTCTCTCGAAGACATCCGGAGCATCACCTTCTGGATCTCCCTCGGGGCGATCGTCGTCAGCGCGCTGTGCTTCTACGCGTTCAACCGGAAGAAGCTGAATGCGCTCAAGGCGATGACCCGGGCCGCGAACGAGGTCGCCGTAGGCAACTTGAACGTGCCTAGCGTCGTTCTAGCTTCGAATGACGAAATCGGTCAGATGGCGACCGCCTTCAATACGATGACGTCTCAGCTTCGCGAGCTCGTATCCCGGATGCAGACGTTAGGCGGAAATACGGCGTCGGCCGCACTCGAACTGTCCGCCTTATCCGAGGAGACGACCGCCTCCAGCGAACAAATCGCCAGAGCCGTCGAAGAAATTACGCAAGGCGCGGTCACG
This sequence comes from Paenibacillus antri, assembly GCF_005765165.1. Classification (NCBI taxonomy): domain Bacteria; kingdom Bacillati; phylum Bacillota; class Bacilli; order Caryophanales; family Paenibacillaceae; genus Paenibacillus; species Paenibacillus antri. The sequence continues at coordinate 232,297 of NZ_VCIW01000005.1, forward strand.
CAAGCGGACGACGTCGAGCGTATCCATCATCAAACAGAGCTCCTGACGGAGACGGTAGGGAAGCTGAACGAGCAGAACGCCAACGTGCTCGGCCGCACCGACCAAGGCGCCGCGAACGTAGCTCAGGGGAAGCGGCAAGTGCTGCAGCTGCAAGCCGCGAACCGCAGCGCGAAGGAAGGGTTGGCGTCGATTAACGAAAGCATCGAACGATTGAACGAGAAAGCCGCGGGCATCGCCATGATCGTCGGTACGATTCAACAAGTCGCCAAACAAACGAACATGCTGGCGCTTAACGCCGGCATCGAAGCCGCCCGCGCGGGCGAACACGGCCGGGGCTTCGCGATCGTCGCGCAAGAAATCCGCAAGCTCGCGGAAAGCACTTCCGCTTCGGGCGGGGAAATCCAGCAGATGATCGAATCGATCGGCGACGAAGTGAAGCGCAACCTGTCGCTCGTACATGAGACGCTCTCCCTGGCCGCGACGCTCGATGAGGCCGTGTTCCATACGGAAAAGGATTTCGTCAGGATCGCCGAGACGATCACGGACATCGACGCATCGATTCGCAGAAGCTCCGAATACGTCGACCGCGTCTCGGAAGCCGTTCAGACGGTGTACGACGGCATTCAGAACGTATCCGCGGTATCCCAGCAGACTTCGGCGGCGACGGAGCAGGTTTCGGCTTCGATCGACGAACAGCTGAACGCGATCAACACGATCTCGAAGCAGGCGGAGGAGCTCAACGCGTTAAGCGACGGATTAAGCGCCATGATCGGCAAGTTTAAAATATAACAAGGCGAGAACGATAGACGAGCGCCGAGCTTCGCGTGATAACCGCGGGTTCGGCGCTCGTTTTTTCGACGTTCTGCCGAGATGATTTTGTTTAACGATGAAACAGTAAACATTAAACGAGCAACATATACATTTCCCCCCTTTATCTTCACAATTGTCATCATAGACCATACTGTCCAGGGGGAATCGAAATGATCGTCGGAGTGCCGAAGGAAATCAAAAACAACGAACGCCGCGTCGCGCTCGCGCCCGCCGGAGCGCATGCGCTTGCGAAAGCCGGCCATCGGGTCGCCATCGAGAAGGACGCGGGGCTTGACAGCGGCTTTACGGACGAAGACTTCGTCGCCGCCGGCGCCGACATTGTCGAGCGAGCGATCGACGTATGGTCGATGGCCGATTTGATCATGAAGGTGAAGGAGCCGTTGTCTTCCGAGTATCCTTATTTCCGGCCCGGGCTGATCCTGTTTACGTACCTGCACCTCGCGGCGGAACCGGCTCTGGCGCGCGCGTTGACGGCGTCCGGCATGACGGCCGTCGCATATGAAACCGTCGAAGTCGGCAGAACGCTTCCGCTGCTGACGCCGATGAGCGAAATCGCGGGGCGCATGTCCGCGCAAATCGGCGCGCAATACCTCGAGCACGCGAAGGGAGGCAAGGGAATCCTGCTCGGCGGCGTGCCCGGCGTGAAGCGCGGCAAGGTCGCGATCGTCGGGGGAGGCGTCGTCGGCACGAACGCGGCGCGCATCGCCGCGGGGCTCGGCGCCGAAGTGACGATCATCGACCAGAGCGCGGAGCGGCTGCGGCAGCTCGACGATCTGTTCGGCACGCGGATCCAGACGCTCGTCTCGACGCCGTACACGATCGCGGAGGCGGTGACGGAAGCCGATCTTGTGATCGGCGCCGTTCTCATCCCGGGCGCCAAGGCGCCGAAGCTCGTCACCGACGGCATGATCCGGGCGATGGCGCCGGGCTCGGTCGTCGTTGACGTGGCGATCGATCAAGGGGGCATCTTCGAGACGGTCGACCGGATCACGACGCACGACGACCCGACGTATACGAAGCATGGCGTCATCCATTACGCGGTGGCCAACATGCCGGGCGCGGTGCCGCGGACGTCGACGATCGCGCTGACGAACGCCACGCTCCCTTATGCGCTGCAGCTTGCGAACAAGGGCTTGCACCAAGCGGTCGCGGACAGCCCCGCGTTGAGGCAAGGCGTCAACGTCGCCGGCGGCGTCGTCACGCACGCGGCCGTCGCCGGCGATCTCGGCTGCCCGGTCGTCGCGATCGAGGAGGCGCTGCAGCTGCCCGCCACCGTATAAGCTTCGTATAATAAACGGGAAGAAGATCGGCCGCGGGCCGGTCCTTTTTCCATGGCAATGTGGTAAGATTATCCTCGCCGGGATCGCGTTAACGCCTAGGGGGAGTATTTTTGAAACTTATTCTTGTGGAGGGAATACCGGGTTCCGGGAAGTCGACGACGGCAAGATTTATAGCCTTGCAGTCGGAGAGGAACGGACATTCGACGGAACTTTTTCATGAATCCGCTTATCGACACCCGATCCTCATTCACGAACCTATACTTATCCCGAATCAATGGATGGAGACGTACTTATCGAATTGGGACAAGTTTATAAAGGCGTACGGAGACAGCGATGTAACGGTAGTCATGGAAGCGGTCTTATTGCAAGCGCCGATTCTTCGGTTGTTGCACTTGGATCTTCCGAAGGAAGTCATTCTAAGTTTTATTGAAAACCTGTTTTCGCGGTTATCCGAGAACAATTGCTGCTTTGTGTTTCTCTATCAAGAAGACCCGTGGGTAGGAATTAATAGAATGATGAACGCAAGGGGAGGGAAGGAGTGGCTGACCTCGACGTTCGAGAAATATAAACATGAGCCGTACTATGCGAATCGTTCGAGGAAGAATCCGGAGTCGCATCTCGACTTTTTGCATGAATACGCCGAGGTCGCACGCTCCGCTTTCGTAAGGTGCGACCTGCGCTCCCTTGCGATCGATAATACAGCGTGGGATTGGACCTCGTACCATACCAAATTATTAGAATACTTCGGGTGGTCTTACGTCCCCGATCCGATCGTACCGGAAGCCGAACTCGCGAAATACGCCGGGATTTACCATAATGAAGAATTGCGGATTACGGTTCACGTTCAAGTAAGGGGAGGTCAAATAACCGTCTTCGGAGATCAACGCGTAAGAGTAAAAGTAACGCACGCGTTTTACATGGATAACGTCAGCATCCTCATCAGATTTATTATCGATCCCAGCGGCGAATGCAACCAATTTGTAGTTGAGGAGATGGACTTAATAGGAAACCAAAAAGACGAAGGAACAAGGTTTAGAAGAATCTCTTGAAGGGGGGGTGTGAAACTATGATCCAATATGCCGATGAGCATATTACGATATTCCAAAGCGCCTTGTTTCAGACAACCTCTACGGTGATCCATGTAGATGGAGTCGTACTCATCGTAGATCCGACATGGCTGCCGGGCGAAATTCGAGAGATTCAAGCTCATGTCGAGGCGATTCGGGGGAAGAAAGAATGTTATCTATTGTTCACGCACGGCGATTTCGATCACATTCTCGGTTACAACGCCTTCCCCGGGGCAACGACGATCGGAAGTTCGGAGATGCGAAACCATCCCAAGAAAGAGCATAAGGTCAAGCTCATCCATGAATTCGACGCCACCTATTATATTACTCGGGACTATGAAGTCGAGTTTCCCACTCTCGATATTGTCATCGAACAGGACGCCCAACGGCTTGCGATCGGATCTACGACTTTGACATTTTATAAAGCCCCGGGGCATACGTTCGACGGGTTATTCACGGTTGTCGATTCGCTGGGTTTGTTCTTGGCAGGGGATTATTTATCCGATTTCGAACTCCCGTTTATTCATGACAGCGCGTTCGCCTATGAACGAACATTAAACAAAGCAGCGAAAATCATGAATGATCATGACGTTAACATGTTAGTTCCCGGGCATGGCCGGTATACCGTTAATCGTTCCGAGATGGCCGGCAGAATAACGATGGCAACCGATTATTTAACACGGTTAAGAATGGCGATCATCGAAAAAGATGAACCTGCAATTCAACGATTAGAAACGGAATTTGCATTTCTGTCGCCGTCGACTGTAGAAAGTCACAAGGAAAACGTAAGGATGATGCGGAACGAGCTGGAAGCAGTGCAATAAGAGAAGACGTCAAGCTGAAAGTCAGTTTCTATCGTGCCGATCCAATGTCTAGGAAGTGTGTCATGTCCAAAATCATTTTATTTAGAGGAATGTCCGGGACCGGGAAGACTACGTTATCGAATATACTCGGTAAGAGAATCCATGTCCCCGTATTACACAAGGACGATATTTACGACGCTGTTGCCGAGTCAGTCCCCGGTCATGAAATCAGAAATAAAATTTGCTTCGATTTTCTTTTTCGTTTTTTACAAACGGTTATTGATAGTTCCGCTGTGATCATCCTTGATTTTGGGTTAAATCATGTGGATGACGTTAGAAATTTAAGGAGCTGGATCGAGGAAAGAGGCGGAACCTTATTGTCGTTTTATTGTATTTGCAGCGATGAGTCCATATGGTCGGAAAGAATATCCGATCGCTGCGCGAATCCATTGCCGAATCAGCGGATTACCGATTTATCCGACCTTAAAGAACATTATAAGAAGGTTAATACGGAAAAGTTGGAAGGCGAAATCGTTTTGGATACGATAAAAGAGCCCGAATCGTTAATTGACCAAGTCGAGTCCTTTTTACGCGGACATCATTGCGTTGAATGAAAGCCCGCTTACGGGCTTTTTTTTTATGTCATCGGGGCAGCGAAAAAAAGAAAAAAATATCCGAAATTAATTTTAAAATATAGAAATAAACATGACATCATGGTATGATCTACCATAATCTTATTGTCTTCAAACTGTGAGGCCGAGAGGAGAAGTCATATGGCAGACCATTCCGTCTTATGGGTCAACGCTGAAATTTACACGCCGAGCACCCGGATCGTCAACGGAAGAATGCTAGTCGGACCCGGCGGCCGAATCGAGGCTGTCGGCGGAGCGGAGATCGATGGAAGAGAAGGGACCGAAATTAGGGATGCGGGCGGAAAACGGCTCGTTCCGGGATTCATCGACGTGCATGTGCACGGAGGCGGCGGCTTCAGCGGAATGGACGGGAAGACTTCGCTCGCCGGGATGAGCAAGTATCACGCGAGCCGCGGAACGACCGCATTCTTGGCGACGACCGTCGCCGCCGACTGCACGACGATTGTCAGTACGCTGGACCAATGGCGGGAATCCGCCGAGGAGGGCGCTCTCGGTAGAGAGGGCGCGAATCTAATCGGGATGCATCTCGAGGGCCCGTTTTTGAATCCGGCGCGGGGCGGCGCGCAAAATCCTGCATCCTTGCGCAAGCCAGATATGGAGGAGATGGATCGCTACTTGGAGGTTGCCGGCCGTTGGATTCGAATGGTCACGATCGCGCCGGAGCTGGAGGGGGCGGAGCGGGTCATCCGCCGTCTGGCGGAGCGAAATGTAACCGTATCCGCGGGACATACCGATGCGACGTACGAACAGATGCGGGAAGCGGCGAGACTCGGAGTCACGCACGTCACGCATCATTTCAACGGAATGAGTCCCTTGAAATCTAGAGAGCCCGGAGTCACCGGAGCCGGGCTGCGGATGCCCGAGCTGACGATCGAGCTGATCGCGGACGGGTACCACATTCATCCGGAGATGATCGCATTGGCGTTCGACGCCAAGCCGACCGATCGCATCGTACTCGTTACGGACGCCATGCTCTGCGCGGGATGTCCCGACGGCTTGTACGAGACGGAGGGGATCCGGATCCGGATGAGCGGGGGCAAGGTCACGCTGGCCGACGGCACGTCGCTGGCCGGCAGCGGGTTGGATATGCTCGCGGCGTTCCGCAATGCGATCGCCTTCACCGGCCTACCGACCGAACGAATTTTGCCGACGCTCACCAGCGTGCCTGCAAGGCAGGCCGGCGTCGCCGATCGCAAAGGCCGACTGGCGGCCGGTATGGATGCCGACTTCCTACTGCTCGACGCCGAATGGAATCTGATTGGCACCTATGTCGGAGGGCGCGAAGTATTTCGTAGGAAGGAATCGGAAGAGGAGGCATCGGAGAGGAGGCTTGGGAAATCACCGCCTTGAAATGTCGGAAAATTCGACAAAAAGGAAAAAATGTTCAGAATCATAAAATAATAATGGAAAAATACCTGACACGGTGTTAAGATTTGGTTAACGCAAAATTATTGCGCGGGAGGCTGAGAAACTTGTTAAAAGGGATCAATCAATGGTGTTTCCCCGACGGAACGCCGATCGAGAAGGTGCTTGCGCACAGCGGCAAGGCGGGATACGACGCGATCGAGTTGAACTTGCAGCAGCCGGGGAATCCGGGCATTACGATGGAATCCACGACGCAGGAGCTGGAAGCGCTCGGTCGGCTCGCCCGTTCCCATGGGCTGGCGTTAAAGAGCATCTCCTGCGGCTTAATGGGAGGGAGCTCCTTGTCTTCGCCGGACGCGGAGACGCGAGAGCGGGGCCGTCAGATCGTAACGCGGCAGCTTGAAGTCGCAGGCTTGCTCGGTATGGAAACCGCCCTGCTTGTCCCCGCGTTCGTCAACGACAAAGGCGAGCCGTACGACGAAGCGTACAAGCGGAGTCAGGACGAGATCGCAAAGCTCATCCCCGTCGCCGAACGGAACGGCGTCGACATCGGCGTCGAGAACGTGTGGAACAAATTTCTGTATTCGCCGCTCGAGATGGCGAGGTACATCGACGAGCTCGGCTCGCCTGTCGTCGGCGCATACTTCGACGTAGGCAACATTATAAATTTCGGTTACCCGGAGCAGTCGATCCGAATTCTCGGCTCTCGCATCAAGAAAATCCACGTGAAGGACTTCCGCCGCTCCGTAGGAACGGCTTACGGCGTAGTCACGCTGTTGTCCGGCGACGTCAACTGGATCGCGGTTCGGGAAGCGTTGGAGGCGATCGGCTACGACGGGCCGCTGACGGCGGAGCTTTCCGCATACCCTTACGCGCCATACCAGCTCGTCTACGATACGGCTCGACATTTGGACGTCATCATTCACGGCGGGGTACGATAGGTCGTCTCGCCGCCTTCATTCATAAGGAGGTTAGCATTCATGGCATTGCGAATCGGGTTCGTCGGGGTCGGCGGCATGGCCGAAACCCATCTGAAGCATATGAGAGACAACGCGAACGCTCGGATCGTCTCCGTCTGCGACGTAATGGAGGAACGCGCCGCGAAAGCCGCCGGCGCGTATGATGCAACGCCGTATACGAATTACAAGACGATGCTGGAGAAGGAATCGCTCGACGCGCTGTTCGTCTGCGTACCCCCTTTCGCTCATGCGGACATCGAAGAAACCGCGGCTTCCCGCGGAATCCACCTGTTCGTAGAGAAGCCCGTCGGGCTCGACGTACGCGAGGCGCGCGCGAAGGCGGAGGCGATCCGCCGCGCGGGCATCGTTACCTCATCCGGTTACGCGCTTCGTTACATCGGCACGGCGGAGATGGCGAAGACGTATTTGCGAGACAAGACGATCGGGATGGTGCGGGGGCATTACTTATCCGGCTTCGTAGAGACGCCGTGGTGGCGCGTCATGGCGAAGTCCGGCGGTCAGCTCGTGGAGCAGGCGACGCACGTCGCCGACTTCATGCGTTATTTCGCGGGGGATGCGTCGACGGTGTACGCCAACATGGCGACGCGCCACCTCGGGGAGAAGCCGGGGCTCGATATTCCCGACGTCACGACCGTCGCGCTGCGGTTCGAATCCGGCGCGGTCGGACATCTGGATACGTGCTGCATTCAGCCGGATCACCGATTCGGAGTCGAAATCCAAGGCCATGATTTCCGCGTCGCGTACGAAGGGACGAAGCTGACAATCGTGGAGCGAGGCAATACGGAGACGTTCGAGAACGACGTCGCCGACATCTTCAAGGCGCAAGACGATACATTCATTCAAGCGATCTTAGCGAACGACCCGGGGCTTGTCCGGTCGAGCTACGCGGACGCGTTGAAGTCGCTCGAGCTGACCGTCGCGGCCAATGTTTCGGCCGGGACGGGCCGGGCCGTATCGCCTGCTGAATTGTAGAACGGGAGGGAAGCGACCGTGACGAAAATCGTAGGATTGACGCTGCCCTACCACGATCAGCCTTTCGAGCGCGCGCTCGAAGGATTGGCCGCGGCCGGATACCGATTCGCGGCATTCGGCACCGCGCACGTGGGAGCTCCCGTGCCGGACGAGGAGGACCCGGCGGAGCCGGCGAGGCTGCGGGCGCTGTTCCGAAGCTTCGGATTGAAGCCGGAAGTGCTGTTCGCTCACTCCCAGTTTCACCCGGATTTGCCCGCCGAACGCGCGGTCCGCATGCTTGAATTCGCAAGCGAGCTGGAAATCCCCGAGGTGAATACATTGGGGTTTTGGGGTTATCGTACATTTCCTGACATCCCCCTGACGCCGGATGAATACGAAACGTTGAACGACCGGTTCATCGCGCGTTACCAATCGATTGCGCGCGACGCGGAGCGTCTAGGCGTCCGCGTCACCCTTAAGCCGCATACAGGGAATACCGCCACGGGGCCGATCCTGCTCGATACGCTGCGGCGCATCGGTTCGCCGTTCGTCAAAGCGTGTTACGATCCGGGCAACGTGGGGTACTACGAAGGCGTCGATCCCGAGACGGACTTGCCTTCCGTCGCGAGCGAAGTCGTCTCCTTCGTCGCCAAGGAGCAGGGACGGCGCGGGCTCCGCAGCTACGACTTCTCCGTTCCCGGGGAGGGAGATTACGACTTCCCGGGCATGTTCGGGCTGCTGCGCAAGAGCGGCTTCGACGGACCGGTCATCGTCGAGAAGCTGGACCGAGACGGCAAGCCGATCCCGCCGGAGGAAACCGACCGTCGGGCCGAACGGGCGAGACGCAACTTGGAGCGGCTCTTGATCGAAGCGGGCTTTACCGTGGAATAGCCGGGAGGTGCAAGCATGCTGAAAGTGGCCGTGATCGGAACGGGCACGATGGGCGGCGAACACGTCGCCGCTTGGCGGAACGTCGAGCGAGCGAGAGTTACGGCCGTCCTCGGAAGGAACAAGGACAAAGCCGAAGCGCTGGCGAACGCTTGCGGCGCGGCGGCCTACGATTCGTTCGAAGCGATGATCGAGGAGGCCGAGATCGACGCGGTGGACATTTGTTTGCCGACGCATCTGCATCGCGAGTTTGCGGGGAAAGCCGCCGACGCCGGTAAGCATGTCCTATGCGAGAAACCGATCGCTCTCGATCCGGAGGAGGCGGAGTCGATGATCGCGCGCTGCCGGGAGCGCGGCGTTCGACTGCTGATCGGTCACGATCTCAGGTTTTGTCCGGAGTATGTGCAGGCGCGCGAGCTCGTGTTGTCGGGAAAGCTGGGCAAAGTCGGGACGATTCGGATGTCGCGCCGTTCCCGGTTTCCCGAAGGCGCGGACGGATGGTACGGCGACTCCGCGAAGAGCGGCGGCGTTATCACGGACCTGCTGATCCACGACATCGACTGGCTCCGATGGACGTTCGGCGAAGCGGAGCGGGTCACCGCGCTGCGCGTCGGCGGCTCGGGGGAAGCGCCTCTCGATTACGCGCTGGTCGCGGTTCGCATGCGGAGCGGCGCGATCGCCCAGCTCGAGGGCTCGTGGGCGCACACGGAATTCGACAGCTCGTTCGAGCTGTCGGGCACCGGCGGGATGCTGGTCGAGCATATGGCGGACAGTGCGCCGCTTCGGCTTCACGCCCGTTCGGGACCCGGCAAGCCGCAAGCCGTCGCCGTTCCGGACATGAGCCTCAGCCGGAACAGCTATGAGCTGGAGCTCGCGCATATGACGGATTGTCTGCTCGACGGAGCGGAACCGATCGTGTCGGCGCGGGATGCCGCGAAGGCGCTCGAGATCGCCCGGGCGGCCGTCGAATCCGCGCGCACGGGCCGACCGGTCGCGCTCGTCCGGGAGGAGGACAAGAGATGAAGGCGGGGATCATTAGCTTCGCGCACATGCATGCGCACTCCTATGCGGCGCAGCTGCAGCGCCATCCGGACGCGGCGCTCGTCGCCGTCTGGGACGCGGACGAGACGCGAGGGCGCGAGGCGGCGGCGATGTACGGCGCCGAATACGTCGCCGATTTGTCCGCTTTCCTATCGCTGCCGATCGATGCGGTCGTCGTCTGCTCCGAGAACGCAAGGCACAAAGAGCACGTCGTGGCTGCCGCGCGGGCCAAGAAGCACGTCTTATGCGAGAAGCCGATCGCGACGACGACCGCAGACGCGGAAGAGATGATCCGCGTTTGCCGAGAGGAGGGCGTCTCCCTCCGGATCGCTTTCCCCGTCCGCCACGCGACGGCGGCGCGCATCGCGAAGGAACGGATTCGGGCAGGGGAGTTGGGTCGCGTGCTAGCCGTCCGTTCGTCGAACCGAGGGAAGCGCCCCGGGGGGGTGGTTCGAGGACCCGGCGCTCTCGGGAGGCGGCGCGGCCGCGGACCACACCGTGCATCTGACCGACGCGATCCGTTGGATGCTGGGGGACGAAGTCCGCCGCGTATTCGCCGAGCTCGAGACGAGCTTCCGCGACCAAGGGGCGGTCGAAGATTGCGGGATCGTGCTGCTGGAGATGCGGTCGGGGACGATCGTCACGATCGATCCGAGCTGGTCGATGCCCGACGCGTATCCGATCTGGGGCGACTTGACGATGGAGATCGTCGGAGAACGGGGGACGATGACGCTGGATCTGTTCAGACAATCGTCCCGCTGGTATGCCGCAGGAAGCGCGGAGACGGCGCTGCTCCCCTGGATGGACGATCTGGACGAGGGACTGATCCGCGAGTTCGTGGAAGGCGTAAGGGAGGGGCGTCCCCCGGCGATCGCCGGGGAAGACGGACTCCGCACGCTGGAAGTCGTCGAAGCGTGTTACATATCCCGGAAATCCGGAAACTTCATTGAACTGACAAAATAGATTCGCGAAGCATCGACCAATTCGAAAGGTGGGTTTCAGATGAATCAGCGTTTTCGGCTTCGTGGGGTAGCGGCGGGAATGGCGGCGTGCGCGATCGGGCTTGCGGCATGCAGCGGGAGCGGCGGCTCGGGCGCCGGAGGGGAGAAGGTGGAACTGAGCTGGTGGGTGGCGGACGCGAACCAGCTGGACGTGATGAAGCAGGCGGCGGAGGCGTTCACGGCGAAGCACCCGAACATTACGGTCGACGTGCAGACGCAGGAAGGCGACTATTACGCGAAGCTGCAGACGACGTTCACCGCGGGCAACGGTCCGGACGTCACTTGGATCGACGGACCTAGCTTCCAGAAGTTCCAAAGCAGGGGCTTCCTGCTGGACGTTACGGAATTCGCGGAGCGGGACGGCTTCAGCTTCGACCCGTTCGTCCAACCGATCGTAGAGCTGTACAAGGCCGACGGCAAGCACTACGGCATTCCGAAGGACATGGACAGCATCGGACTGTTTTATAACAAAGCGATGTTCGACGCCGCCGGTCTCGATTACCCTACGGGGGATTGGACGTGGAACGATCTGCGCGACGCCGCGAAGAAGCTTACGATCGTCGAAGGCGGCGAGACGAAGCAGTGGGGCATCGCGCTGCCGGACAGCGCGTATACCGTCCAATTCCCGTTCATGGTTCAGAACGGCGCGACGATCATGAACGAAGATAAGAAGTCGGTCAATCTCGATTCCCCGGAAGCGGTCGAAGCGATCGAATTCGTCCAGAGCATGATTCGCGACGATAAGGTGTCGCCGGACGGCAAGTTTTTGTTGGAAAACGATCCCGCCCAGCTGTTCCAATCCGGCAAGGTCGCCATGATCTACGACGGATCGTGGATGGTCCGCGGGTATTACGACGCGCTGAAAGAGAACGTCGACGTATCGCCTCTTCCACAGGGCAAGCAGAAGGCGTTCACGATCCACGGCGTCGGCTGGGTGGCGAATGCGAAGACGAAGCATCCCGACGAGGTATGGGAGCTGATGAAGTTCCTGGGCTCCGAAGAATTCGGCAACATGCAAGCGGAAACCGGGCTCGTCATTCCCGCTTACGCCGCCGCCCAAGCGAAATGGACGGAAGCGGCGCCGATGCGCCTTAAGGAATACGCGGACTTCACGCAATACGGCATCCCGTATCCGACCTCGTTCTCGACGGAATGGGAGCAGCCGATGTACAACCACTTCGCGGACATCTGGATCGGCGAAGAGTCGGTGGCGGAAGGCTTAGCGGCCATGGAGAAGGAAGCGAACGAAATCTTGGCGACGCTCGGGAAATAAACCGTCGGCGCAACGAAGCGCCGTCCCGCCCGGATCGGGCGGGACGTCTTTGCCGGAGGGGGGCTCGAATCAATGCGGCGATGGCTTCACAGTCAGGCGTTATGGGGATATTTGTTTATCGGGCCGGCGGTGCTGGGATTGCTGGCGTTCGTCGTTCTGCCGGTGCTGTTCTCGCTCGTGCTGAGCTTCACGAATTGGGACGGTTCCGCTTCGATTTCCTTCATCGGTCTCGACAATTTCGCGAGATTGTTCCAAGACGTAGTCTATTTGAAGGCCATGAGAACGACGGGCATCTATGCGCTCATCGCGGTGCCGCTGACCGTTGCGGCGTCGATCCTCGTCGCCGCGCTGCTCGACCGACGCATCGCGGGCCGCAATGTGTACCGTACGATCTTCTTTATTCCTTCGATCACGATGCCGATCGCGATCGCGGTCGTCTGGAAGTGGCTATATAATTCTTCCACGGGTCTGATTAACTTCATGCTCGGGCTCGTCGGCATCGACGGCCCGTCCTGGCTGACCGATCCGAACGTCATCCTGTGGAGCGTCATCATCATCTCCGTCTGGGCGGGCATCGGCTCCAATATGGTCATTCTGCTCGCGGGTCTGCAAGGGATCCCGGAGTCGTATTACGAGGCCGCGCGGATCGACGGGGCGTCGGCGGTTAGACGGTTTTTGTACATCACGGTTCCGATGCTGACGCCGACGATCTTCTTCGTGACCGTCACGAGCTTCATCTCTTCCTTCCAAGTGTTCGATCTCGTGTATATTTTCGCTTCGAGCTCCAGCAGCGGGGGAGGCGGCGTGCTGCTCGAGGCGACGAGAACGGCGGTCTATTCCATCTACCAGAACGGATTCCAATTCTTTAAGATCGGGTATGCGTCGGCGCAGGCATGGGTGCTCTTCCTCGTCATCCTGCTCATTACGCTCGTTCAGCTCCGTCTGCAGAAACGATGGGTGCACTACGAATGAGAAGGGAGAATTCAGGCATGCGGTCGATCGCCTCCAAGACGGTTTTACATGCGGTCTTGCTGCTCTGCGCGGCGTTCATGTTCTTGCCCTTCTTCTGGATGATTACGACGTCCGTCAAGACGTACGCGGATTCGGTGCAAATTCCGCCCGTGTGGTTCCCGACGCGGTTCGAATTCAGTTGGTACGTCGAAGTGTTCGAACGCGTGCAATTCGGAACGTATTTGAAAAATACGGTCATCATGACGCTCGGGCGCGTCTTGCCGCAGGTGCTCGTGTGCGCCATGGCGGGCTACGGCTTCGCGAGGTTAAAGTTTCCCGGCCGCGACGTTCTCTTCGTCATCGTGCTTGCGCTGCTGATGGTGCCGGGGCAGGTCGTGTTGATTCCGCAATATTTCGAGGTCGTGAAGCTGGGATGGATCGACACGTTCGCGGGGCTGATCGTACCGCAAATTTTTTCCGCGTACGGGGTGTTCCTGTTGCGGCAGTTTTTCTTGACGCTGCCCGCGGAGCTGGAGGAGGCCGCCAAGATCGACGGAGCGCACTACGGCACGATTTTCTTCCGCGTTCTGCTGCCGCTCACGACGCCGGCGATCGCCACGATGGCGTTCTTCGGCATCCTCTGGAGCTGGAACGACTTCCTGTGGCCGCTCGTCGTCGTGAACAGCGAAAGCATGAAGGTGTTGTCCGTCGGCATGAGCGCGCTGCAAGGCAATACGCGGGGCGGTCTCGAGTATCCTCTCATCATGGCGGGCGCGGTATTGTGTACCGTCCCGTTGATCGTGTTCTTCGTCGCCTTACAGAACTACATTGTCAAAGGTATCGCGTTCAGCGGAATCAAGGGATAAGATAGAGGGAAACCCGAGGGTTATTACGAAACGCTTCGAACGAGCGTTGAAAGAGTAGGTCGATGCATGAGAAAGAACGGAAAAATGCCTAACCAAACGGATACGTTGCTGATGATCAAGGTCATCTATCCGTCGCTTACGAAAACGGAGAAGAAGGTCGCCGACCTCATCCTGCAACATTCGGATTCGGCCATGATGGCGACGATCACGAATTTGGCGGAGCAAGCCGGCGTCGGCGAGACGACGATTCTGCGTTTCTGCCGTAAGCTGGGTTTTAAGGGGTATCAGGATTTCAAACTGTCGATCGCGATCGACTTAGTGAATCTGCCGACGCATATTAACGACGAAATCGACGAGGACGACGATTACCAGATGGTCGCCCGCAAGACGACGGCGAACAACGAACGAATGGTGCAGGACACGCTCGGCACGATCAACATGATCGAACTGAAGAAGGCGGTCAAGGCGTTGATCGGCGCGAGGAAAATATATGTATACGGCCTCGTTTCCTCGGGAACGACGGCGCAAGACGTCTATTATCGCCTGATGCGCATCGGGATGAATGTGGAAGCGCAGCGCGACGCTCATATTATCGCGATGACGGCGGCGCTCGCCGGCGAGCAGGACGTCGTGTTCGGCATCTCGACGTCCGGAGGCACGGTCGATATGGTCGAAGCGTTCCGCCGGGCGAGGAAGAACGGCGCGACGACGATCGCGCTGACCGGCAACGGGGAATCCGCGCTCGCGGCCGTCTCGGACATTACGCTGCTCGTCCCTTCGAAGGAGATGCCCCTTCAGGGAGGCTCGTTCAGTACGAAGATCGCGCAGATGAATTTGCTGGACGTCTTGCTGACGCTGGTAACCATGGAGTTGAAAGACACCGCCTACGACTCTATCAAGCTTACCGCCAAAGCGGTCGTCGATCGCATGGTGTAAACGAAAATTCATTACATAAGCGGAACGGGACGACGCGGGAGGGAGCGGGAACGAATGATTGAAGCGGCATTGCTTGGCGCCGGAGGGAGAGGCATGTTCGCGTACGGGGAATACGCGCGGAAGCGTCCGAACGAAATTCGGTTCGTCGCGGTGGCGGAGCCGGACGAGGAGCGCAGAACGCGCTTCGCGGAGCAACACGGCATTCCCGAGGAACGCCGGTTCGAAACCTGGGAGCGGCTGCTGGCGCATCCGAAGCTGTGTCGGGCGCTGCTCGTGTGCACGCAGGACAACGATCATTACGAGCCTACGATGCGGGCGCTCGAACAAGGGTATGACATTTTGCTCGAGAAGCCGATGTCGACCGACCCTTCGGAAGCGCTGGCTATCGCGCGCCGCGCGGAGGAGCTCGGCAGGGTCCTGACCGTATGTCATCCGATGCGCTACTCGCCTTATTTTCAAGAAGCGAAGCGAATCGTCGACGGCGGGGAGATCGGCCGCGTCATGACCGTGCAGTGGACGGAGAACGTCGGTTACTGGCATCAGGCGCACAGCTTCGTCCGCGGAAACTGGCGCAACGCAGGGCAGTCGAGCCCGATGATTCTGCAGAAAAGCTGCCATGACATGGATATGCTGCAATGGCTCATCGGCACCGAGTGCGAGGCCGTCTCTTCGTTCGGAAGCCTCTCGTATTTTCACGAGGGCAACGCGCCGGCAGGCTCCGCGGCGCGCTGCACGGACGGCTGCGCCGTGGAGAGAACCTGCCCGTTCTCGGCGATCAAGTGGTATTACAACGAGAAGACGGATTTCGTTCAGCGCGCCGCGTCGATCTCGAACAAACTCGAAGATCGGTGGGAAGCGATCCGGACCGGCCCGTACGGTCGATGCGTGTATCGGTGCGACAACGACGTCGTCGATCATCAAGTCGTCAACCTGCGCTTCGAAGGGGACGTAACGGTCTCGTTCACCATGACCGGCTTTACGGAGGAAAACGCGCGCACGTTCAAAATCATGGGAACCGAAGGCCAAATACGCGGCAATGAAGAACGCAATGAACTCGAAGTCAAACGGTTCGGCGGCGCGAGACGGATGTACTATCCGGAACAGGTGGAAGGCGGTCATAACGGAGCGGATACGATGCTGATGAGCGAGTTCGTGAAGCAGTTGGAGAGAGGCGCTCCGGCTTCGCTCACGTCGGGCATCGTCTCCGCGAAGAGCCATCTGATCGCCTTCGCCGCGGAAGCGTCCCGGCGCTCCGGCCGAACGATCGACATGAAGGAATATATCGAATCGCTTTAACGTTTCCGCGTTCGCTCGGGAAGCGGGCGTCGGGCCGAAGGGTGGGAGCGCGTTGACGCCATTGGTGACGCTGGTAGATCTGATGAGAAGATCGGTGCAATGGAGGTTGACGTTTTACTTCCTGCTGATCTTGACGCCGATTATCGCGGTAAGCCTCTATGCCCTCGACCGATCGGAGCAGATCGTGCGGGAGCAGGTCGATGTCCGAACGAGGGAAGCCATGCTGTCTTCGATGGATCAGATCGACATGTTCATGAATAACGTGGACCAATTGACCGTCCACATCTCCGGCAATAAGGAGATGAACCGGCTGTTGACGAACCAGGACAGTCCGACGAAGACGATCTTGAACGCCGTTACGCTGAAACGGCAAATCGTAGACATCGCGCTCATGAGCAAGCAGGTGGAGAACGTCTGGATGATCGTGGATCCGCTCGGCACGTTAATCTCTCCGGCGACGGGAGGTCGACCGTTCCATTACGCGGATTTGGACTGGTATCAAGCGACGATCGCCGCGCAGGGCGGCGTCGTCCTCATCCTCCCGTCCCAGGACGCGCCTCAACCTCATCCTCAGCAAACTTACATGTACGGGGATCCCGCTTTTGACCCCGCGCAGAATGCGGAGCTGCTGACGCTGACCCGGAAGATGGGTCTCGGTATCCACGGCAGCGCCGCATCGCGCAGCGTCGTCGGGGTATCCGTCTCCAAAAAGACGCTGCTCGAGTTCGGCAATCGGTTGTTGTTTACCGACGATTCTCACATCTTTCTCGTATCCCCGCAAGGCGAGCTCATTGCCTCCACCTTATCCGAACCCGCTTCCGTCCCTTGGAGGGAGTGGGTCGGACGGAACGTATCCGGCAGGAGGGTGCCATATTCCTCCGATCCGATGTATGTGACGAGCGTCTCGTCCCAGTCGTCCGACTGGTCCATGATCCTCATCCAACCGGAGCGTCTCATCAAACACGAGCCGGCCCAGCTCCAGCGATTCACCGTCGTCATGATCGCGGTTAGTCTTCTGCTCGCCTGCGGCGTCTCGTTGGTCGTCTACTCCGGCATCGCGTCTCCGATGAGGGGCCTGCTGAACGGCATGCGGCAATGGAAGTCCGGCAATCGGCAAGTGCAGCTGCCGAACTATCGGAAGGACGAGTTCGGGCTGTTGACCGAAGAGTTCAACCGAATGGTCGAACTGCAGGACCGATACATCCGGGAGAGCTACGAACACTTGCTGCAGAAAACAGAGACGGAACTGAAATTTTTACAATCGCAGATCAACCCCCATTTTCTATACAATACGCTGGACTCGATCTATTGGGAGACGAGAAATTACGAAGCGGGAGCCAGCAGCGAGATGGTGCTGTGTCTGAGCAAGTTTTTCCGCCTTAGCCTCATGAAGGGCAGACAAGCGTTCACGATGCAGGAGACGATGGAGCATTTGAAGTATTACATTCGAATCCAGCAGCTGCGTTTCGGCGATTCGATCGCGTTCGAGCAACGGATTTCTCCGGAGAGCGCCGGGTTATTCGTGTTGAAGCTCATTCTTCAGCCGCTCGTCGAGAACGCGATCGTCCACGGTCTCGAGAAGAAGCCCGGCGGCGGGACGCTAACGATCTCGTCCGGCGTCGAAGGGGACGATCTCGTCATTCGCGTGGAGGATACCGGGAACGGGATCCCGGAGGAGCGGCTTCGCTACATAAGGGAGGAGTTGGACAAGGTGACGGGGCAGTCGCTGCGCTCGTTCAGTCAGCCGAGGGTCGAATTGTTCGGACTCGCGAACGTTCAGACGCGATTGAAGCTGTATTACGGCGAGGGGAGCGGCGTCGTCGTCGAAAGCGAAGGTGGTCGGGGCACGCGCAGCGTCGTTCGCATCCCGGTCGAGCTGTGCGGGTCGGAGAGCAGAGGAGGGGGAGCCGCTTGAACCTGTTTCTTGCCGAAGACGAACCGAGACTTCTATATAGCACTGCCTATTCCATTCCTTGGGAGGAGTACGGAATCGACGTCGTCGGGACCGCGACGAACGGAATCGACGCGCTCGCGATGATCGAGCGTCTGCAGCCGGATATTCTCCTGCTCGACATCCAGATGCCCGGATTGGACGGCTTGTCCGTCGCTCGAAAGGCGATGTCGCGCGGGACGCGAATGAAAGTCATCGTGCTGAGCGGTCACGACGATTTCGCGTACGCGAAGGGGGCGCTGGAGCTGGGCGCCGTCCGGTATTTATTGAAGCCGGCGGGCGAGGACGAAATCGTCGAGGCGGTTCGGGAAA
Organism: Paenibacillus antri; assembly: GCF_005765165.1. Classification (NCBI taxonomy): domain Bacteria; kingdom Bacillati; phylum Bacillota; class Bacilli; order Caryophanales; family Paenibacillaceae; genus Paenibacillus; species Paenibacillus antri. Next base: position 250,742 of record NZ_VCIW01000005.1, read on the forward strand.
CGGCGGAGCGAATCCGCAAGGAGCGGGAAGCGGAAGTCGATTTCCTGTCGCTGAGACATAGGTGGGAGGAGCATCTGCCGCTGCTTCGGGCGATGTTCTTCAGCCGCTGGATTCACGGCGATTATACGGAGGAGGAAATCGACCGGCAGGCGGGGCGGTTGGTATTGGACCTGCCGTCGGACCGGCTGTATGCGTTGACGGTGTTCGAGTTGGATCCGGCCGACGAGCCGTCGGCGGAGGACGCTTCGTTCGAATCGTTCGCGCTGCAGACCATCGCGGAGGACTTCTTCGGTACGAAGGGGATCCTCGTCTTTCAGGATGCGGAGCAGCGCGTCGCCGCTTTGTATATAGGCAAGGAGGACGAGATTGCGGACGAGTTCGCGTTCCGCGCGAACGACGGCGCGTCGAAGCTGCTCGCGCTGACCGAAGACGCCCTCAAGCGAACCGCCAGCGCCGGAGTCTCTTCGCTCGGAGGTCGGGGCGACGCCCCGACGCTGTACCGGCAGGCGATCCGCGCGCTGCTCGAACGGGCATGGTTGGGCAACAACCTGGTAATCCCGTTCACGGAACGAACGGAAGACGGCTTGCCGGCGCCGGCGACCCCCGAATTCGAACGCGAGCTCGAGACGGCGCTTGGCATGGGGGCCGCGGACCGCGCCGCGGAGTTGATCGCCGAACGATTCGACCCTCGCGGCGGGGAATTGCGGTCTCTCGAATATTTTCAGGAACAGGCGCTCTATCTCTACAGCTTATTGATTCGTACGATCCACAAGAACGGTTGGTCGGTTAGGGAGACGGCAGGCGACGAATTCATGGATTTCATGCAGCCGGAGGCGTTGAAGAATCCCGTTCTTGCGATGCACTGGCTGCAGCGGGCGGCTCGTCGCATCGTTCACTACGGCGGTCTGCAGCGCAGCACGATGATGCACCGGCTCATCAGCCGGCTGCTTGCGATGATCGAAGAAGACCTAAGTCTCGATATTACGCTTCACTCCGCCGCGGAAAAGCTGTACTTGGCTCCGGCCTATTTAAGCCGTCTGTTCAAGAAAGAAACCGGCGTCGCGTTTTCCGCATACTTAACCGATCGGAAGATGACCAAAGCTCGCGATCTGCTGATGGACGGCGCCAAAGTATACGAGGCCGCCGCCGCAGTCGGATACCGCGACGTCAGCCATTTCACGAAGATGTTCCGCAGGTTCTGGGGAACGACGCCGGGCGAGCTGGGACGAGCGGGGAAGGGCGTTTCGTAAGACGTCGATAGGTAATGAAACCCTATAGCAAAGTCATCGGACTCCGGTACTCCCGGAGTCGTCTTCTTTTTATACTGAGGAATAAGCGCACGAGCGACGTTTCGGCGCAATTCGAAGAACGGGGAGGGGTTTACGGATGACGACGGAACACGACGATCGAGCGGCGGCCTATCGAGAAAGCATCACCCTACCGACATACCCGGTGCGGACCGCGAACATCAACCCTATCATCCGGGAATACCGGCGCGAGAAGCCATACCCGTATAAGCTGTACGACGATTTGGACGACCGGCCGACGACTGCGGCATACGAGGCGCTCGCGATCGAGAACGAGTACCTGAAGGTCATGGCTCTTCCGGCGTTGGGCGGCAAATTGTATTCCGCATTCGACAAGAGGAACGGGCAAGAGGTGTTTTACCGCAACAACGTCGTGAAGCCGCAGCTGGTAGGCTTAACGGGGGCATGGACGTCCGGAGGCGTCGAATTCAACTTCCCGACGGGGCATCGCCCGACCGCGATGGAGGTCATCGACACGGAGCTCAGAACCAACGACGACGGCTCCGCCTCGATTTTCATCGGCGAAATCGACAAGGTCAGCGAGCTGCGGTTTTCGGTCGAGCTTCGGCTGTATCCGGGGAAGGCGTACATCGAACAGACGGTCCGCATCCATAACCCGACGCCGCTGCCGCAGCGGTTCTTCTTCTGGAACACGGCTTCGTATCCGGAGACGGACGAACTCGAGTGCCGTTATCCGTCCAAGTGGAAGATCGACGAGGGCAGCCGGGAACGCACCCCTTGGCCGATGGACGGGAACGTCGACGTACGCTGGGCGAGCCGAATCCGGAAGTTTTCCTCCGTATTCGCATCGCTGACGGACGAGGATTTCTTCGGCGTATACGACAATCTCCGAAAGCGCGGTACGGTTCATGTGGCGGACCACCGCGAGGTTCCCGGCAAAAAATATTGGGCGTGGGGGCGAGCGGGGCTCGGCATGCGCTGGCAACGGCTGTTGACGGACAAGGACGGCCCGTACATTGAACATCAGGCGGGGGACGTCGAGACGCAAAACGAATACCGGTTCCTGCGGCCGTACCAGACGAACGAATGGAAGGAATATTGGTTCCAAGCGGTGGAGACCGGGCCGTTCACGTATGCTTCCAAGGAACTCGCGGCTACGACCCGATTTCGACGCGGAGCGGGCGACGCGCTGCAACTGGATTTGACGTTGTCCGCGAACGAGCCGATGGCGGGAGCGGCCGTCGCGATCGTGCACGACGGGACGGAAGTATTCCGCGCCGAAGGGGATTGGACGCCCGCGAACAATGTGTACGCCGAGGCGGAGCTGCATTACCGCTGTTTGTCGGAAGGCGACCTGCGTTTGGTCGTGACGGTCGGCGGCGAAACCGTCGTCGATCATCTCGTGAATCGATCGTTGCCGGCGGTGGAGCAAGCCGAAGCGCCCGCGGCGGTGCCTTGGAAGGACGTCGTCGCGACGCCGGCGTTCCGGATCGCCGAGGCGGAGCAGCGAAACCACTATATGGAAGCGCTTCGATTGTATGACGAGCTGCTGCGCGACAACCCGGCATATGTCGAGGCATACGTAGGCAAGGCGGTCGTTCAACTAAAGATGCTGCTTCCGGACGATGCCGAAGCCACCTTGGCCGCAGCGCTCCGGTTGACGCCTTTCTCTCAAGAAATCCCGTACTACTTCGGACTCGTGCGCATGCTGCAAGGGAGGAAGAAAGAGGCGAGGACGTTCCTGCTGCGGGTGAACGACACGTCGGCGTTGGCGGCCGCTTCGAATATTCTGCTAGGCAAGTTGGCGATGCAGGAAGGGGAGTATGCCAAAGCGCTTCAGTATGTAGAGAAAGCGGCCAAACGACCGGCCGACGCCGACACGGCGGACGTCCTGTCGGCGGTGTGCCTGCGCAAGCTGGGAAGAAAGGAGCGCGCCGGCGAGCTCCTCGGCTCGATCTTGTCGAGGGACCCGCTCAACCATGCGGCGGCGGTGGAATCGGACATAACGTCAGGAACGCTCCGCGCGAAGTCGCTGGTTCGCGGGGACGAGTTTTTCGCGCTCTCGCTCGCGGCTTTCTACGACCAGATCGGGGACAGGGAAGCGCAGCTCGCCGTACTGGCGAACTATACGGATCGCCGAAATCCGCTCGTGCTGTACCAGCTCGGTTGGCTGCACGCGGAGGCGGGTGATCTCGAGGAAGCGGAGCGGTCGTTCCGCGAAGCCGAGGAGGCGCCGCTGAATTGGGTGTTCCCGAGCCTGCCGTCGACGCTCCGCGCGTTGGAGCGCGCCATCGAACATAGCGGCGGCCATGCGGTACGAGCGCGGTATTACCGCGGATTAATCTTGAACGCGAAGGATCGCTTCGGGGAGGCGGAGGCCGAGTGGACCCGATGCGTGCGCGAAGGGATGGACTATTCGGTCGTATACTTGAACCTCGGCACGCTGCTGCTTCGCCGCGGCGACGCCGAAGGGGCGACGGCCGTGCTGGAGGACGGACTTCGCCGCCCGCCGGCCAATCAAGAGATCGCCGTCACGCTGAACTCGATTTATAAGCGGGAGGGCCGGATCGACAAGCGGCTCGCTTTACTTGGCGATACCGTCGATGCGAGCCGTCTCAGCCAGTTGTTCGCGCGCATGACGATCGGCATATGGAACGATGCCGGCCGATACCGGGAAGCGATGGATTTGCTGTCAAGCTACCCATTCCGCAGCTGGGAGAACGAATATTTTCCGGATCTGTCGCTCGCGAAGCTATATCGGACCGCGCGAATGGCGCTCGCCCGCATTGCAATGCAAGAGGGGCGCTGGGACGACGCCATCGGCGAATTGGAACGGGTGTCGGAATTTCCGGAAAATACGGGGCTCGGAACGACGTGGAATCAATCGTTCGCGGAGGAGCGGTATTGGATGGGCGTCTGTCTCGAAAAGAAGGGCGATTTCTCCGAGGCGTTGCAGCGTTATAACGAAGCGGCGGCCGAACGGCTCGACGATACGGCGCCGGAATACGAGTATATCGTGAAGGCGATGCATCGGAAGGTAGAGCTGGAATGGCTCGGTTTCGGGCGATGAATGTGTAAGGAAACATTACGCCGAATAGGGTGTTGTGTTATTTGGCGTAAGAGAAATGTCACGGAAACAAGGAATGCGGTCATGAGAATCGCCTATATCCGTCATGGAATGTCTCCTATAATTAACGTGAAGCCGAAGGTTTCGAACAATAAAGAGAGGCGGGGATGCCGTGTCATGATCGCGACCCGAGCGGATGGACGAGCGATCCGGAGGAGAGAAGCGGGCAAGAAGCTGCTCGCCCGGATCTGGAGATTTCGATTCATGTATTTTTTGCTGCTGCCCGGCTTCGCGTACTTCATCGTCTATAAGTATCTCCCGATGTTCGGATTGGTCGTCGCGTTCCAGGATTATAGCGCGTTCCGCGGATTTTTCCGGAGCGAATGGGTCGGATTCGATAACTTCAAGCTCATCTTCGAGGGCTCCGATCTTGGCAGGGTGTTGTTCAACACGCTGTATCTGAACTTCATGCAGCTGGGCCTGGCGTTCCCGGCCGGCATCGTGCTTGCGCTGCTGCTGAACGAGGTGCGGCACGAATTTTTCAAGAAGACGGTCCAAACGGTGGTCTACCTGCCGCACTTCGTCTCTTGGATCGTCGTCGTCGGCCTCGTGTTCACGCTGCTGAGCAGCGACGGCATCGTGAATTCCGCCTTGAAACTTCTGGGATTGCCTACCATTAACTTCTTGACGTCGGACGCCTGGTTCATGCCGCTCATCGTACTCGAGAATATATGGAAGGAATCCGGGTGGAGCTCGATTCTGTTCCTGGCCGCCATCGCGGGGATCAATCCGAACCTGTACGAAGCGGCGGCGATGGACGGCGCCAAGCGCTGGCAGAAGATTTGGTACATTACGCTGCCCGGTATACGGGGCACGATCGTCATTTTGCTCATTTTGCAGCTTGGCAATATTTTGAATACCGGCATCGAGCAAATTTTCCTAATGGTGAGCTCGCTTACGAGGGACGTCGGGACGACGCTGGATCTGTATGTGTTTCAGAAAGGGATCGAGAAAGCGGACTACAGCTTCGCCACCGCCTTCGGCTTATTCAAGAGCGTCGTCGGTCTCGTTCTGATTCTCGCGGCGAATCGTCTAGCGAAACGATTCGGAGAAGACGGTGTGTTCTAAAGTGTGGAGGAGGCGCGCGCCATGAGAGATACGTCGTTCGGGGACCGTTTCAGTTATGGGTTGATCATCGCGGCGCTGTTCGCGATCGCCTTGACGATGGTGTTCCCGTTTTATTACATGTTCGTCACCTCGTTCGTCTCCTTCGGCGAATACATGAGATCGGATATCATTCTATGGCCGAAGGTGTGGGTGGCCGACGCATACTACTACATTTTCAATTTCAGGCCGTTCCTTCGCTCGCTCGGCGTAACGGCCGGCGTCACGGTTGTCGGCGTGTTCATCAATTTGGTCTTCACGTCGACGATGGCCTATTCGTTGTCGCGGGCGATTCCGGGGCGAAGATTTTTCAGCTTTATCGTTCTCTTTACGTTCTTGTTCGGCGGGGGCTTGATTCCGACTTATTTGGTCGTGAAGGAAACCGGATTGATCGATACGTACTGGGCGCTCATAATTCCCGGCTTGATCAGTGCATATAACCTCATCGTTATGCGGCAGTTTTTCCGAAACATCCCCGGCGAGCTCGTGGAGGCGGCCTTGATCGACGGCGCGAGCGAGATGCGCATTTACTTCACGATCATGCTGCCGCTCTCGAAGCCGGCGCTCGCCGCATTCGGATTATTTTTCGCGGTGGATCACTGGAATCACTTCTTCGACGCGATATTGTATTTGAACGACGCCAACAAGTGGACGATTCAGGTCATTCTGCGACAGATCGTAATCGCCGGGGAAGCGATGGGGACGATTCGGGCGTCCGCGGAAAGCGCAGCGTTCCGTTCCGAGAATCCGCCGCCGCCGGAAACGATCGGCATGGCCGCGGTTCTCGTCGCGACGCTGCCGATCATGCTGATCTACCCGTTCCTGCAAAAGCACTTCGCCAAAGGGGTGATGCTCGGATCGCTGAAGGATTGATGCGAAGCTCCGATTGGCGGTAGGTAAAAGGGTGCGTACGAATCGAATCGAGGAGGGGTACACATGGTTAACGGCAACAAAAGGAAAGGGATGGTCGTCGGATTGTCCGTGGTTTTGCTGCTCAGCGCTTGTACCGGGGGAGGCGCAACGGAGACGGAGACGCCGAAGGACGAAGGCGAAACGGAAGCGCCCGTCGCGGAGCAGCCCGCCGCGGAACCCGCCCCCGAGAAGTTCGAGATTTCCATGTTCAAGGGCGTGTGGGCCGCCATTCCGCCCAATGACGGCGAAGGACTACAGGCGATCAACGAGAGATTCAACGTCGACTTCAAGCCGCAGCTCGTGCCGATGGGCGAAGCGGAGCAGAAGCTGTCCGTCTTGATGGCGTCCGGCGACATTCCGGACATCGTCGGGTTCGAAGGACCGTCAACCAACTTCTACCAATGGGCGGAGCAGGGCGCGTTCTTGCCGCTTAACGAATATTTCGAATCCGGCGAATACGAGACGCTGAACCTGATTCCCGACAACGTTCTGGCGAAGCTGACCGTAGACGGCAACATCTATGCGATTCCGCAGTATTTCCGCGTGAAGTACCGGAACTCGCCGCTCATCCGCAAGGACTGGCTCGACAATCTGGGCCTCTCGATGCCGACGAATTACAGCGAGCTGCTGGCCGTGTCCAAAGCGTTCACCGAGCAGGATCCGGACGGTAACGGCAAGAACGACACGTACGGCTTCGCCATGAGCAGCGGGATCGATAACGAAATGCAGATGGGCGCTTACTACGACAGCGGCACGTGGCTGCATAAGAACGATAACGGGCAGCTCATCCCCGGCATCATCTCCAACGGTTCCAAGGAACGTATTCAGTTCCTGCGCGACGCCTACGCCGGCGGATACGTCCACAAGGATTGGCCGATCATGACGTACCAAGACGCGCGCAACTTGTTCTGGACGGGAAAAGCCGGCATCTACTACGAGGGTACGCCGGGAGGCAAAGGGTTGTTCGAGCAGCTGGCTTCGGCCGATCCGAAGGCCGCCATCGAGCCGCTTCCTCCGTTCGTGGCGCCGGACGGATCGCAAGGCTATCAAGGGTTGTCCGGCTTTTACTTGATGCATACCTTGAGCGCGGAGCTCGCCGATCACCCGGAGAAGGTAAAGCGCATTCTGGAGATGACCGATTTCTTCGCCGCCTTCATCCCGACGGAGCAAGCGAACCCGGACAATCCCGATTTCGACTGGAAGTACGGCGGACTCGGCAAGGGGTACGACTTCGTCGACGGCGTTAGAGTGCTCACCGAGCAAGGCGCGCCTAACCGCCCTCAGACATACTTCATGACTGCGGAATGGGCACCGAGCGACGAAGCGGTCGATATGCGAAGCAGCATCTCGACGCCGCTGCAGCAAGCATTCGTCGACAAGTCGGTGGAGATGTGGTCGAAGCCGAAATTCGTGTACATCGATCCGACGAACAGCATCAATTCGGAGATGTATAATACGAAATACTGGGAGCTTCAAACGATCCTCATCGACGAGCAGACGAAGATGATTATCGGCGATCAGCCGATGGACGCCTGGGACGCCATGGTCTCCGATTTCTTGAAGAGCGGCGGGCAAGACGTCATCGACGAGGTCAACGCGAAGATCGCGGAGGCGGGCGTGGAAGGGCACTGGCAATAAGCGACGGTCGCCGCGGCGGCCGCATGGAGGGGAGGGAGGGGGGACGCTCCCTCTCTTTTTCCACTGAAGAACGGACTTGGAAAATGAGGAGGCGCAGCCATGACGCAAGAGGCGTTGCGGGAACTAGCGGATCGCGCAGCGAGAATCGGCTTGATGTACTTGGACGGGGACGCGTTCGAAGGCATGTTGCTCGATCGCGCCGGGGATACGGACTATGACTTCGACGCGTTCATCCAGGTGAAGCGCGCGCTGGCGTTCCTTGAGCGAATCGAGGAAGGGGCGAAGCTGTACGCCGTGCTCTGGCAGGCGTATCCCGATAATCCGGGCTTGTCCGTGCCGGTCGCGGCCGGGTCGTCCCTCCCGCTCGAGGGATGGACGCGGACGCGCACGAGCGCGGAGCTCGCAGCGGTATATTCGCGCGGCAAACGCCCGATCCGCAAAGACCCCGCCGCGGGGACGACGCATTATTACTATCCGGTACGAAACAGCGACGCCGAGATCGTGGGCGCTTTGGAGCTGATCGCCGGACTCGCGGTCGTCGCGGATCTATAAAAGGAGGCTCGTCATGCGAATTTTCGCGATTAAAGACTATGCGCGGATAGACGGCTTGACCGGCACGTTCGTCGAGCGGGACCATGCATCGGATTTGGAAATTTGCGAGGCAATCGTCGAATTGCATGCGGGCACGAATCAATACGTCTCGTTCCAGATCGTCGTGCAGACGTCCGGCGCGCCCGTCACGTCGTTCGCCCTCGAGCTCCGCGACTTGCGCGGCGAGGACGGCGCCTTGCTGTCCGCCGGAGAGACGGACGTCTACGTCGAGTGGTTCCATCGGACGAACGGAAAGCTGGTGCCCGATCTGCTCGTGCCGATGTCCGAAGCGTTCCCGTTCCGCCTTCCGCTGGACGAACGGTATATGCCGGATCAACGGGCGGGGGCGCTGTGGGTCGATTGGTTCGTCCCGCCGGGACTGGCGCCCGGCGCTTACCGCGGCACCTTCGCGGTTCGCGCGAACGATGAGGAGCGGGAGTTCGAGCTGCAATTGCGCATATACGCGGTGACCGTACCGAACCGAAGCAGGATGACGGCGGATTTGAACGCGTACGCCGATTCGATCTCTCCGGAATTTCCGGAACTGCGGGACAATCCCGCTCGATACGAGGACGGCTCCTTCTTCGAGATGGAAGCGAAGGTCGTCCGCATGGCCCGCGAGCATCGAGCGGTGTACCATCATCTCGGATACCGCCATTCCGGCAAAGTGACGCCCTCGTTCGCGCCTGAGCTCGAAGGGGAAGGCAAGAACATCCGAGTCAAGTCTTGGGAGCTGTTCGACCGTCACTTCGGCCCGTATTTGGACGGCACGGCGTTCGCGGGATCGAAGCGCGGAGCGTATCCTCTGGAGTACATGTACTTGCCGTTCAACCTGGAGTGGCCGGCACGCTTCGAGAAGTGGGGCAAGAAGGGATATCGGACGGAAACGAGGCGCATCTTGTCGGAGTTCGTACGTCATTTCGAAGAGAAGGGTTGGACGGAGACGACGTTCGAGGTTTTCTTGAATCATAAGAAACAATACCGGTTTTATCCGTTCACGATCGACGAAATTTGGTACGAACACGACGAGGAGCCGATGGAGGCGTATTACGACCTCATCGAAGGCGTCTTCGACGCGACGCCGGTCTCCTTCGTCTATCGGATGGATTCCAGCAACCACTATGGAACCCACTCGCGGAACCGGTTCGCCGACATGTGTAAGCTGTGGGTCGTCGGCGAGGGGATGTTCAGCTGGTTTCCCGATAGCGTGCCTAGCATGAAGGCGAAGGGCAACACGATCTGGATTTACGGCGGGAACGTCATCGGCGATCTATCGCGCGACTTGCTGACTTTGTTCACTTGGCCGATGGAGGCGTTCATGACGGGCATTCACGGTTTCACGGTGTGGAATTCGTTCGGACATCGGGGCGCCGACTATTTAGCCGAACCGATCGCAGGGGAGGTTATCCTGTACCCCGGGGCGCGGCTCGGCATGAAGGAACCGCTTCCGTCGATCCGTCTGAAGGCGCTCCGCAACTTCATGCAATTGGCCGACGTGCTGATGGGCACGCGCGGCACCGACATCGAATACGGCGGCCCGGACGTGAACGGCGGCGTCAAGCGCATCGTCAACCGGCATTACGGGTTCGAAGACGGCCGGGAATGGTGGAGAGCGACGCCGGACTTCGTCGATACGCCGCCGAGAATATGGGATTTCTCGCCGGGCGGCGCGGTTGATCGGGCGTGTTCCCCCGCCTTCGGCGAGGGGAGGTCGCCGAGAACGATCGAGCGCATCGGCAAAGACGTGTTGGCTTACTTGGACGGCCAAGGTTGGTATGACGGGGAGAGGTGAGCGGGCTGTCGATCCTCGTACGCATGGAAGATCATGCACGAGACATACGATTGGAAGATAACGCATTCGAGGGATGCGCGAAGGAGCGAATCCGATGGGGAATCCGATGGGGAATATGGGGAGTCGAACGATTTCGGCGCTCGTCCGCAACCGTCCCGGCGTATTGGCCGGCATCTCCGCTCAATTCGCGCTCGCGGACTGCAACATCGACCGGCTGACGGTCAGCGCGGACCGGGATCCTGCGCTCGCTTGGATGAAAATTTCCGCGAAGGCCGACGACCGTACGCTGTCCACGCTGTTGTCCCGGTTGGAAGCGATGCAGGAGGTGCTGTCCGTCCGGGCGCGCGACGCCAGGAAAGAAACGATGGCTTACGGCACCGTCGCTTATTGCTTGTTCGTCGTCATCTTCGGCATTAATCTGGCTTCGCCGATTTATTCCATCTATAAGGAAACATGGGATCTAACCCCGGCTATGGTGACAGCGCTCTTCGCGGCGTATGCGTTCCCGGTCATCCCGTCGATCGTCCTGTTCGGGCAGATGGCGCATCGGCTCGGCCCGCGTCGCATTCTGGGCGCCGGCCTTGCCTTCGCGGCGATCGGATCGCTGGGGTTGGCCGTCGCGGACGGGTACGGGTGGATGTTGGCCGCCAGGACGATGCAGGGAGTGGCGGTGGGCATGTTCAACGGCGTCGCGGTCGGCGCGATGACGGACCTGCACGCGACCCGAGATCGCCGAACGGCGGCGTTCGCCGCCGCGGCGATGGTCACCGCGGGCAACGCCCTCGGTCCCGTCGCGTCCGGGTCTCTGGCGGAATTCGCGCCGATGCCGACAGTGCTCCCGTACGCCTTGCATCTCCTGATGCTCGCCGCCGCGATGGCGGGATTGGCATTCGTCGAGATGAGAACGGAGCGGGTGCCCCGAAGCCGGCTGCATCTGCCGTTCGTGCCGCCAGGATTGCGCTTGCCGTTCGCGACCGCTTCGGCGTCTTCTTTCATCGCCTGGTCGGCCGTCAGCCTCTTCTTGAGCGTAGTGCCGTCTTACCTGGACGAATGGGTCGGCCGCTCCGGTTATCTCGTATCGGGATGCACGGCCGCATTCGTTCTCGGGCTGTCGGTTCTCGGTCAGCGTTCGATGGAGAAGATGCCGGTTCCCGTCGCCGCGTCGTTCGGCTGCGCGTTCATGGCGTTCGGTCTCGTTAGCTTGTTCCTCTCGAACGCGGCGTCGTCATCGGCTTGGCTCGTCGCGAGCGCGGCTTGCGTCGGCCTTGGCCACGGGCCGCTGTACGCCGTCGGTCTCGGCGCGGTGAATCGCATTTCGCCGGATGCGGCAAGGGCGGACCTGATCTCGCTGTATTACGCGATAACGTATGTTGGCGTAAGTCTCCCCGTCATGGGGCTCGGCCTCGCCGCGCAGCGTCTGGATTGGACCGAGGCGACCGGCTGGTGGACCGCCGCGATGCTCGTTCTGCTAGCGCTCGTCTGGCGGGGGTGGATGCGGGAGGCGCGATTCCGACCGAAGGAATTTACAGACCGATAATCATGATAGGAGGGGGATTGGCATGTGGCATCCGGATGAATATATAGAATCCTTGTACGCGAGCGTAACCCCGGAGCTGCGATTCGCCGCGGGGAACGCGGAGGAATGGAAGGCGTGGCGGGATCGACTGCGGGAACGGTTCGCGGAACGTCTGGGCGGCTTTCCGGCTCGGCCCGCGGCATTGGAGCCGAAGCTGCTTGAACGCGTCGAATGCGACGGGTACGTTCGAGAGCGCGTCGAATTTACGACGTACGACGGATTGCGGTGTCCGGCGTACGTGCTTCTGCCCACCGGGAGCAAGACGCGAGGCGCGCGGCTTCCGGCCGTCGCCGCGTTCCATGGACACGGGTACGGCAGCAGGGAGGTCGTAGGGCTGTCGCCCGCGGGCGAGTCGATCGTCGATCGGCCGACGTATCAGAAAAACTTCGGGGTTCAGCTGGCGAAGCGGGGCTTTATCGTCGTCGCGCCGGAAATTTTCGGCTTCGGCGATCGGCGATTGCGAGACGAGTACGAGCGCGACAAGTATTCTTCTTGCGATCGGCTTAGCAAGTTTTTACTCCATATGGGCCGCACGATGGCTGGCCACCGCGTCTATGAAGCGATGAGAACCGTCGATTACTTATGCATGCGAGAAGACGTCGACGCGGAACGGATCGGCTGCATGGGCATTTCCGGCGGCGGACTCGTAGCTTCCTTCACGGCGGCTTTGGACGAACGGATTAAGTCCACTGTGGTCAGCGGGTACGTCAATACATTTAAGGCCAGTATCCTGGGCATCGACCATTGCATCGACAACTACGTTCCCGGATTGGGCGAGTTCGCCGAAATGCCGGATATCGTCAGTTTGATTGCGCCGAGGCCGCTGTTGATGGAGGCGGGGACGAAAGACAACATATTCCCGCTATCCGCAGCGCTCGAAGCGTTCGAACGGATTCGCGAAGCGTACGCTCTGCTGGAGGTTCCTTCGAATTTGGCGTGCGACGCGTTCGACGGGGAACATGAAATCAGCGGCGCGCAAGCGTACGACTGGCTGCAGCGAACCGTCTGATTGGACGGGGGGTATCAAGGGGAGGCGTGCGAACGGGACCCTGAATAGATTTTGCATGTCTTCAGTTTTCGGTTATAATAGGATTACCAAACATATGTTTGCATCGAACGTCAGCGGAGGTAATCATGAAAGGATCGACGCATCTCGCCATCGGCGCTGCTATCGGAGCAGCCTCTACCTTGTATTATCCGTTCCACCCAAATCACGGCGCCGTCTATATGCTCGTGGCGTCATTTTCGGCCTTGGCCGCTGATTTGGACGGTCCTAGCTTGTTAAGCGGGAAGCTGGGCAAGTTGTCCCGGTGGCTGCGCGGGTTCGCCCTCTGGTCCGGGATTCTCCTTGTGATTGCGAATGCGTACTGGTTCGTTTTCGAGGATTGGTTCTCCTTTCAGTATTCGTCCATCGCTGTCGTCGTGCTGCTGCTCAGCCTCGTCACGTCGCAGGGCACGATCCGTAACGCGCTCGTCAGTATCGTCGGGCTCGGTCTGATGTACGCCGGCCTTCGATCGGGTCAAGCGTGGCTGATGGAGCTCGGCGGTTTCGTGGCGTGGGTTCCATGGCTGAAGCATCGAGGGATGACGCATACGGTTTGGGCTCTTCTGATATGGGGAACGATCGGGTGGGGGTTGGAAAAGCAAATCGGTATACCAGGAGTGACGGCGACCGCCGTTGCCGGATATGCATCCCACTTGCTCGCGGACATGCTGACCCCGAACGGCGTGAAGTGGCTGTCTCCGCTGTACAAGAAATCATTTAAGTTTATCCCAAGGTAAACATCCAAAAAACGAGCTCGCATGCGTGGAATTACCGCGTACGGGCTCGTTTTTTATCCTTGCCATTACTCCGCTTGATGGATCCGAATCAAATTCGTCGAACCGGACTTTCCGGCCGGTACGCCGGCGGTAATGACGACGATATCGCCTGATCGCCAGGGCACGACTTGACCGCCCTCGCGTAGTGCGGAAGCAATTACGTTGTCCGTCGTCTCCGCGGTTACGCCGCGAACAGGAAATACGCCCCATAGAAGTTGCAATGCCATCAACGTATGATCGTCCGGCGCGACGGCGAGAATCGGCGCGGATGGCCGATATTTCGAAACCATTCTAGCGGTAAATCCGCTACAAGTCGGGGTGACGATCGCTCTTGCCCCAAGCTCGATCGATGCGTTGACGACGGCGCGACTGACGACTTCGGTGATGCCCTCGCTTCGGTGCGGCTTCAGCAAAAACCGCTCGCCGTAATCGATCGTCGCCTCCGTTTTTATCGCTATGCTCGCCATCATCCGCACCGATTCGAGCGGGTATTTGCCGGCTGCCGTTTCTCCCGACAGCATCACGGCATCCGCTCCTTGCAGCACGGCGTTCGCCACGTCGCTTACCTCGGCCCGAGTCGGCCGCGGATTTACTTGCATCGAATCGAGCATTTGCGTCGCGATAATGACAGGCTTTCCCGCAGCGTTACATCGTTCGATCATTCGTCTTTGCAAAATCGGAACGTCCTCCGTCGGAATTTCGACGCCGAGGTCACCGCGCGCTACCATGATGCCGTCGGATGCGGCGACAATCGCATCGAGTTCGTCGACGCCTTCTTCATTTTCGATTTTAGAGATGATTTGGATGCGAGACGCCCCTTTTTCCTCCAGGATGCCTCGAATTTTCATAATGTCCTTCGCATTTCGGACGAACGATACAGCGAGAATATCAATTCCTTCCGCAATACCGAAATCGATATGGGAGATGTCCCGCTCCGTTATGCCCGGCAACGTGGTTTTCACGCCTGGCAGGTTGACGCCTTTTCGCGGCTTAAGAAATGCGTGGTTTGTCACCGTACAGACGACCTCTGTGCCTTCGACGCTGTCCACGGACAACTCCAACAAGCCGTCGTCGATCAATACTTTTCCGCCGGGTCGAATCACTTGGGGCAGTTCCATGTAGGTCACGGAAACGCGTTCCGCCGTTCCCTCGATCGTCTCCGTGGTCAGCGTCAGCTTGTCGCCCGCCTTCAATTCGTACGACGGCGCTTGAAGTTTCCCGATCCGAATCTCCGGCCCCTTAATGTCCATCAAGATCGGAACGATCGCCCCGACCTCTTCGGCAGCCGCTCGAACCTTGCGGATGCGCCCTCGATGCTCTTCGAAGTCGCCATGCGCCATATTCAATCTCGCCACGTTCATACCCGATCTGATCATGTCTCGCAACGCCGACGGCGAATCGCAAGCCGGACCCATTGTCGCGACGATTTTCGTTTTTCGCACTGTAGTACCGCCTCCTTGGTTACATGTTTCCCATTGTATTGCAGATGATTACCATGATCTATGAAGTATAGTATTATGCATGTAATATGGTACGATCAAGCGAATGGAAAGGGGAGCGTTCCGGTATGTTCGTTGTGAGCGAAGTTCGCGCGGACCGAGGCGACCGTTGGTACGAGTCTGAAGCGCCGTCGAACGATATGACGCTTGTCGCGGTGTCCTACGGGAGATGCGTCTATTGGCTTGGGGCCGAGCAGGAGAAGGTCATTCTTGACAAAGGCGAACTGCTGCTGATTCCCGCCGGGGCGCTATTTTATGGAAAAGGGGTGCCGACGAACGTCCACGAAAAGTATGTCGTGCGGTTCTCCGTCGCCCCCGCGCAGGAGCCATATTCACTCCCCGTTCTCGGAACCGCGAGATGGGTGAAATCGAAAGTCGGCGCGTTCGATCTGGTTCTTGAACGCTTGAAGGCTCTTCATACGGAACTGCAGGATCGGATCCCTCACGCCGATGCGATGGCAGGGGCGCTGCTGCTTGAGCTGCTGGTGATCTGGAACCGGGAGCTTGACCGCGGTCCGGTTGCGTCCGACGTCATACGTAACGTCGAACGCATGAAGCAATATATTCTCGATCATTACAGGGAAAAGGTGACGAAGCAGGAGCTTGGCGAACATATCGGGAAAAGTCCCAACCATGCCGCGACTTTGTTTCGCCGGGTGACGGGGCAGACCATCAGCGAATATCTTCATCATGCCCGAATCCGCACCGCGAAGTATATGCTGAATGAATCGCTGCTGACATTGAGCGAGATCTCCGACTTCGTAGGATATTCGGACCTGTCCTATTTCCAACGAATGTTTAAGCGAATCGCCGGACATCCGCCTTCTTTCTTCAGGAGCGCGCGTAGGTAAAGGTTGCGCTTGCTTGCTTAATGCGCGAACGCTTTCCAACCTTTGCCTCATTCTTCTGATGATTTAATATGCCGGCATGGGTTGACAGCATCTTACCTGCCATGTAATATATGAAACGTTGTCGCATAAGCGAACAAATATCATATTCCATTCGTATAACCTCGCAGGCCAATGCCGTGTACACAGGGCGAGGGTTTCTACAGGGAGCCTTAACTTCCTAACTACGTAGCTATGAAAATGAGCATTACGCTCGTTTCAAGCGACGGGGTTAGGATTTTTTGCGTTCCAGCCGACATGCGAAACCGGGCACGAACGACATATCACAGCAATTCTAGACAACAGGGGGTACTGAGCAATGAAATATTATGTGGCCGTTCTCGCAGGAGCCATGAGTTATGGCATATTATCAACAATCGTCGTATTGGCTTACGGGCAAGGCTATCAGCTGGGAGAAGTGGTCGGAAGTCAGCTTCTGACGGGATTTATCCTATCGTGGACGCTCGCTCTATACACCAAATTCAAACAAGTCAGGAAGGCGCGCGAAGCGGGCCGAGGGGAAGGCGGGGCAGACTCGGTACAGGACTTGCAGCGGCTGACGTGGAAACACCGCCTGATGCTAATGGCCGCGGGTACGCCGAACGTCATTACCGGACTCGTCTATTATCAATCGCTTCGGTACATTCCGGCATCGCTGGCCATTATCCTGTTGTTTCAGTTCACCTGGATCAGCGTGCTGATTCAGGCGGCGGGCAAGCGCCGGAGACCCGATAAAATAACGCTGTTGACGCTGCTGATCCTATTCGGCGGTACGCTGCTTGCTGCAGGGTTCTTAGAGCAGGGGGTTGGCGATTTCAACGTTTGGGGGATCGCATTGGGCATGGCGTCGGCAGTTAGCTACTCGCTGTTCGTCTTCTTTAGCGGCAAGGCCGTGCCGGACGCGCATCCGGTATACCGGAGCGCCTGGATGGTAACCGGCGGGCTGATTCTGCTGTGTTTCCTATTCCCGCCGACGTTCCTCTTCAACGGACTGATCTGGGGTCAGCTTCTAGCGTTCGGCTTGCTGCTCGGCTTCTTTGGAGCATTCATTCCGCCCGTGTTATTCGCGTTCGGCGTGCCACACATCGGCGGCGGGATGGCGGGCATGATCGGTGCGGCCGAACTTCCGGTGGCGGTTCTCATGTCCTCGGTCGTGCTCCGCGAGCAAGTGAGCGTATTGCAGTGGATCGGCGTGATCGTCGTGCTCATCGGCGTCGTGCTGCCCGAGCTTCGCAAATTGCGACTCCCGCGGTCAAATACGATGTATTCTTGAGAATGAGCTGCGAGGATTTATTTCGAAACGTTAGGCTTCCACAAATAGCAGGTTTCAGGCGGAATGATGCGTGGGTCGAAGCGGGAGAGCTGGTAAAGAAAATAACACGTTTCGGGCAGATGATGTTCGAGGAACCGCAGGGTGAGTCTGCCGAGAAGCTCATCGTGACGGAACCGCTCGATCGTTCGTTCTACGAACGAATAGAATGCTATGGACGTGACCGACACGTCAACCGCAAACTTGCGCTGCACCGGGAAGCCAGGCGGGGTAAATCGCAGGAAGCCGCCGATCGCGCGATTTTTCGCCATATGCGCTTGGAACGCATCGATGAATGTACGCGTTTGCTGCAGCGTCGGCAGCTCTGTGGGGTCGATATGATCGTACAGCAGAACCGCATGTCCGAGCTGATCCTCCAGCCACATGTCGAGTAAGCCGTAAAGCGACTTCGGCGGATACGATTTGCCGTTGACATAATATCCGAGGATACGAAGGTACTCCTCATTTTCAAGCAGGGTTCCGTTAAAGTAAACCGGCATCAGCTGGAGATCAATGGCATTGCTTATCCTTAGACGCTGTAACTCTCCCTCGAATCGGTAGTAACCATGAGCTACGGGCTGTGCAATGCGAGCGAAGTCGATCATGCTTTCATTGTCGACAGGGAGCGCTGCATCCAACGCCTGGAGCTGCGTGCGCAGCCGACCGAATGCCTGAACGTAGTCATGGGCCGCTTCCGCCCAGCGGGTTTCCCTTGCCGACAGGTGGTCGATCACGAACACCGCATGATCCTCTAGGATCCCGATCCAAAACAAGTGCTCGTTCCACGGGGACAAAGGCGGTTTGGCGGACACGACGATCACGCTCCGTTCGGATTCGTTTTGTGTATGTTTATTGCAGATTGTTATGGTTTATGATTCATGCCATTAGGGAAAGCCGTCCAAGTGATATCGGGCGGCTTCTTTCATGCGAACTCGAATTCACGGCGAGACGGAAATAACTTACGATACTATTAATAAACCATATTAACGAATCTTCTTTTGCAAGCGAGGGGCCGCTAATAAAAATACGAAGCAAGCATCACAGAGAAAATTAGCGCTTACTCGACGCAAATTCTCGACGATGTAAACCGAAATGCGACCCGGGAGTTAGAGCGGTACGAGAGGTTGACCGAAGGGATGATGCTTGGCGGCGTTAAAGGTTAAGAAGGTTAATGTTATAGAAAGGGGGCCGCTTGAGGTGAACGAGGTTCGCTCCCATGCAGAATATTTGAAAAGTTTACCGGTCGTCTAACGAAGGAGGCAGGGGATCAGAAGAGATCGTCAAACCCGCATAGGTTGCTGCGGGTTTTTTTGTGCATTCCGACAAGTTTAAATGAGGTGATGAGTTTAATCGTAATTATTACGAATTGTATTGACTGTTTTTCTAATCGTGGTTATTATCGTACTTGAGTATAAATCGTAATCATTACTATTTACAAACTGGGGGATGTTATGAGTAGAAAGACGGTTATCTTTATCGCGTTGTTGATCATTGCGTGTTTGTCGCTAGCGGGTTGTAGCGGCGGAAAGGCAGGAAGCGCGGACGGCGCCGACCTCGGCCAAGAGTTAACTTACGCTACCGCGAAGGATATTAACGATATGAATCCCCATTTGTATACGGGCTCCATGCCGGCGCAAGGGATGGTCTACGAGTCGCTCGTAGAAAATACGAAGGAAGGGATAAAGCCTTTGCTTGCGGAATCGTGGGACATCTCCGAGGACGGCAAGGTGTATCGTTTTTATTTGAGGAAAGGCGTGACGTTCCATGACGGAGAGCCTTTCAACGCGGAAGCCGTCAAGCGAAACATCGAAGCCGTCCTACAGAATCGAGAGAAGCATGCTTGGATCAAACTATCGACTATGATTACGAGCTGCAACGCAATCGACGAGCATACGGTCGAATTGGTTTTATCGGAACCATACTATCCGACATTGCTAGAGTTATCGATGACGCGGCCGTTCGTCTTTCTTTCGCCGAAAGACTTCGTCGGAGGGGAAACGAAGAACGGCGTGAACGGACATCATGGAACAGGTCCTTACGTATTAACGGAACATAAAGCGGAGCAATATGCTGTGTTCGAGGCGAACGAAAGCTACTGGAACGGCGCGCCGCGCGTGAAGAAGATTACGGCGAAAGTTCTTCCGGCGGGCGAGACGACGTATTTGGCGCTGCTGAAAGGCGAAGTAAATTTCGTGTTTACGGACGATCGAGGGGCGGACAGTATCGACGTGGAAGCGATGGACAGCTTGGCAAGCTCCGGGGACTTCCAGTTCGTTCGAAGCGAGCCGATGAATACGAAGATGATCGTGGCGAACAGCAGCAAAGCCGACAGTCCGGTGAAGGAAACAGCCGTTCGCGAAGCGCTCTGGTATGCAGTCGACCGGGACACGATCAGCGAGCGCATCTTCAACGGAACGGAAACGGCGGCCGACACCTTATTCGCATCTAACGTCAATTACGCGAACGTCGAACTTCAGCGCCGCGACTTCGATTTGGACATGGCGGAAAGCATTCTTGAGCGTTCCGGTTGGTTGTCGGGAAGCGACGACGAAGTTCGAGTCAAGGACGGGATTCCGTTGTCCATGAGTCTATACTATGACGTCAATTCTTCGTCCCAGAAGTCGCAAGCGGAATTTATTCAAAGCACGGCGAAGCAGATCGGAATGCAGCTGGAGCTCGTCGGCGAGGAATCATCTTCGATCGCGAATCGGAGATCGACCGGCGACTATGACCTACTGTTCAATCAAACTTGGGGGCTGGCTTACGACCCGCAAAGCACGATTGCAGCGTTTACTTCCGAAGCTTCTTATCTACATACGACGAGCGGCATTGCGAAAGCGGAGGAGTTGTATGAAAAAATCGGTCAAGTGACGGTATCCACGGAGGAGGCCGCGCGGAAATCGTTATATGCGGACATCTTAACGATCGTTCACGACGGAGCGGTTTTCATCCCGATCACGAACGGCAGCGTCACGGTCGTGGCGCCGAAAAATCTGCAAGGCATCACATTTAAACAAACGCAATTCGAACTTCCGTTCGAGAACATGTATTTCGAATAGATCGACAAATAAAGAGGGGAGCCGACCCCTTTTTATTTTTGCGGATGGAGGATAGCGATGAGCTTTTATAGGTTCAAAAGGGTTCTTCTTTCGATTCCGTTGTTCTTGGCGGCTTCGTTCTTCACGTTCATTCTCATCCACTTATCGCCCATGGACCCGGTCGAAGTCGTATTGCATGCGCAAGGCGTGCCGAAGATTACGGCAGAGTTGATCGCCCAAACCAAGGCGGAGCTCGGCATGGACCGCCCTTTCTTCGTTCGATACGTCAGCTGGTTCGTCTCCTGCCTGCAGCTTGATTTCGGAAATTCTTATGTGACGGGAAAGCCGGTGTGGTCGTTGTTGGGGCCGGCACTTCTGAACACGTTGAAGCTGACGCTCGTTTCGCTCGTTGCGATCATTGCGTTGTCCATCGGACTTGGGGTTGCCAGCGCTTGGAGGGAAGGGAGATTCGTCGACCGGTCGGTGAGAAGCGCGTCTTTCGTTCTAACCTCGATGCCGACGTACTGGTTAGGAGCGCTAATGATTTGGTTTTTCTCCGTAAAGCTTGATTTGCTGCCGACCAGCGGGATGGACTCGTTCAATAGCTACCTGTTGCCGGTCGTCTTGATCACGGTCAACTATGCAGGCATTTACTTCAGGATCGTTCGTAGTTCCGTGCTGAGCAATATGAACGAAGATTATGTCTTATACTGCAGGGCATGCGGGTTGCCGGAGAAAACCGTCATGATGCATGTCATAAGGAATTCGCTGCAAGTAGCCGTTTCGGTTTTTTGCATGGCGGTCCCGATCATTCTCGGAAGTACGGTCGTAGTCGAAAACCTGTTTGCGTGGCCGGGGCTAGGAACGCTTAGCGTGAACTCGATCCTCGCCAGGGATTTTCCGATCATCCAAGCGTATGTTCTCGTCTTGGCGGCAGCCTTCGTCCTGTTCAACACGGTTTCCGACATTTTGAACGCGGCTCTCGATCCTAAATTAAGGAATGATCTGTAGATGGCACTCTTAAGAAACGTACTAAGAGATCGTCTAGCTTCGATGTCTTTCAGTGTACTTGGCGCGGTTATGATCCTAGGGATTTTAGCTCCGGTTTTCGCGCCGCACGATCCCTACGAAGTGCATATGGAGCTTCGCTACGCATCGGCTTCATGGGAGTATTGGCTAGGGAACGACCACTTGGGGCGGTGCATCTTATCCCGGATGATCTACGGTATTCGCCCCAGCGTGTTATGGGTATTCGCTGCGCTTGTCTTGTCCGTCGGGCTTGGAGCCGCCCTGGGTTTTCTTGCGGGATATTTCAAAGGAACGACGGATGCCGTTTTGATGCGAATTTGTGATGTAATGCTTTCGTTCCCCGGCTATGTTATGACCCTGGCCCTTATCGGCATATTGGGCGTAGGCCTCGAGAATATTTTAATTGCGTTTCTAATACTCAAATGGGCTTGGTTTACACGGATTATCCGCACTTCCGTCATGCAGCATGCCGAAGCGAACTACGTTACATTCGCTAAAATCGCTGGGGTTAGCGATGCCAAAATTATGTTGAGGCATCTTGTTCCGGTGACGCTTCCCGATATCGCGGTCATCGCTAGCAGTTCTTTCGGTACGATGGTACTTCAAATTTCGGGGTTCTCTTTCCTAGGTTTAGGTATCCAAGCTCCGAATGCGGAGTGGGGGATGATGTTAAACGAGGCCAGAGCGGTTATGTTCTCAAAGCCTGAATTTATGTTTGTGCCCGGATTCGCGATCATCGTTGTCGTATGCTTCACCAACTTCTTGTCCGATGCGCTTCAAGTTGCGTTAGATCCCAAGTTAATGGCTGCGAAACGGAAACCTCGAGGATGGTTTTCAGTTCAAGTCGGGAAGTTGGAAAGAAGAGAGGGGGCATAGGTTACATTGAATATTTTGGAAATCGAGAATCTTACGGTTTGGGAACGAAGCACCGGGAAGGTGATCATTCCGGGGAATTCATTTGCAGTAAAACAAGGAAGCTGTTTAGCGATCGTCGGGGAAAGCGGGAGCGGGAAGTCCGCAACCTGCAGGGCGATCATGAGATTGAACAAACCGGGACTCGTTCAGGCGGGGGACATCTACTTCAAAGGAGAGAACCTCGCCGCGCTCCCGGAGAAAGAAATGAGGAAGAAGAGGGGGAAACGGCTTTGCATGATTTTACAACATGGAATGCGCGCTTTCGACCCTTCATGCGTCGTAGGCGTCCATCTCAAGGAAACGCTCGCCGAACATTTCGACTGGAGCCGCAGCGACATCGTGGAAAACATGAAGCATGCGATGGAAACCGTCATGCTGAAACATCCGCTGGACATCATGAATTCTTATCCGCATCAACTGTCGGGAGGCATGCTTCAACGGGTCATGATCGCACTGGCCATCGTCCTGGAGCCTGACGTCGTCATCGCCGACGAACCGACGACGGCCCTCGATACGGTGTCTCAGTTCGAAGTCGTGGAACAGTTTATCCGGTTACGGGAACGGCTCGGGAACGCGATGATATTCATTTCGCACGATCTAGGCGTCGTTCGAAAGCTCGCCGACGAAGTGTTGGTAATGAAGGGCGGAAGCATCGTCGAGCAGGGGACGAGCGAGGCAATCTTCAGGAACGCAAGACATGAGTACACTCGCTACTTAGTGTCTACAAAGCTGGCGTTGCAGCAACATTTTCAGCGACTTATGGGGGTGTAGACGGTGCTGAGCGTTGATCGCGTCAGTAAATGGTATCGCGTAGGCGGGCTGTTTTCGCAAGAACGAAAGCAGGTGCTTCACGATATCTGTTTCGAGTGGAAGCCTGGGGAATGTTTAGCCGTCATCGGAGAGAGCGGAAGCGGGAAGTCCACGTTAGGTCGGTTGCTCTTGGGGATTGAGAAGCCGGATCGAGGAACGGTTCGATTCAATGGGAAAAGCGTAAGCGATCGGAAGACGAGAATCGGGAACGTCAGCGCCGTATTTCAAGACTACACTTCTTCCATGAATCCATATTACACCGTTGAGAAAGCGCTCCTCGAGCCATTGTCGATGCAACGGCGGGAACGATCGGACATGCAACGTAAAATCGATTCCCTTCTGTGCCAAGTCGGGTTAAACCCTTCCTACCGGGACAAGTATCCGCATGAGCTGTCGGGAGGGGAGGCGCAGCGGGTGTGCATTGCGAGAGCCGTTGCCGCCGAACCGAGTTGCATCGTATTCGATGAAGCCGTCAGCTCGCTGGATGGATCCGTACAAATTCAAGTGTTAGAACTGCTAAACGATTTAAAGAATAGCTTTGGGATGGGGTTTATCTTTATCACTCACGATATCGAGGCGGCTGCTTACTTATGCGACCGAGCGATGTTCCTTCGCAGCGGACGCGTGGAAGAGATCGTTAGCGTGAAAGAGCTGAAGAATGTCCAATCCTCGTATGCAAAAAAACTGTTGCAGATGATGATTACGTAACGATGACGGAAGGAGCCTCAAGGGTGAAAGGAGCACTATCTTGGCCTTTTTTGCGGTTATACGTATTGACCCTCTTGTACTTCAGCGCGAATGCGATTCTGAACGTTATGATCCCGTTAAAGGGCGAGTCTCTGGGCGCTAACAATACAGCGATCGGCGTTATTATGGGCGCGTATTTGTTCACAACGATGTTTTTTCGGCCGTCGGCAGGGCGCTGGATCCAAAAGTACGGACCGATGAAAGTACTGCGTACGATATTGCTAATTAACGCCTTCGCCTTAATGTTATACAGCTTTACCGGATTAGAGGGGTACTTCGCGGCTCGAGTTCTCCAAGGAATTTGCACGGCTTTTTTCTCGATGGCGCTGCAGTTGGGCATTATCGACGCTTTACCGGACAAAGATCGATCTCAAGGGATCTCCATGTATTCTTTATGTTCTTACTTGCCTGGAATATTCGGTCCGTTGTTGGCGCTAGGCATGTGGCAAAATGGGGGCCCATATGGATTTTCTCTTGCGATGGTTGCGATCGCTGTCGGAACCGGCGTAGTCGGGTTCACCGCGAAAATGGACGGGAACAAGTCGGAAGCGAGAGCGGTTCCGGCGGGGCAGGTACCAATGTCGGTGGCGAAGTCTTTCGGCGAATTGTTCAAAAACCCGCACTTGTTCCGATGCAGCGTCCTGATGTTGACGGCCTCCGTCGTATTCGGCGCGGTGACGACCTTCGTTCCTTTGTACGCGGAGCAGGTGAAGCACGGAAGCGCAGGCGTCTATCTAATGATTCAAGCGGGAGTCATTGTTTTGTCCCGTTTCTTCCTAAGGAAGAAGATCCCTTCCGACGGGAAGTGGCATTCCCGCTACGTCATGGGGGTGATGCTTCTACTGACCCTAGCGGCGCAAAGCGTAAGCTATTCGGCTGCGGCGGGCGTCGCCTTCTTCTATGCGGGGGCTACGCTCATGGGGGTTGCTCAAGCGCTTCTTTATCCGACGCTGACCACATATTTATCTTTTGTTTTGCCGCAGGCCAGCCGCAACGTCTTGATCGGGTTATTCATCGCTACGGCGGATTTGGGCGTTTCGATGGGGGCGATCCTTATGGGTCCGATTGCCGACCTCAGTTCGTATTCGTTTATGTACACTGTATGCGCCATTCTCGGCGTGTCGGTGATCGGGTTCGCCTACATGCGTAACGACATGTAGTTTTATGCAACTATTGACCCGATGAAACTCATGGAAACGACGTTGGTGTCGAACTCGGAAATTATGGAATATGTTATAAATCATCGGAGGGATTACCCTTGAGAGTCATCGTTACTTTGGCATGTACGGAATGTGGCGATCGGAATTACACGACGTCGAAGAACAAGAGGACGCACCCGGGGCGCTTGGAAATGAGAAAGTACAGTCCGCGTTTGAAAAAATATACGATCCATCGCGAAACGCGGTAAAAATCAAAAACTAGGAGCATTCGAATCCCGAATATGGACCGAATGCTCTTCTTTTATTAAGTAGTAATACGGGAGGTAGCGGTTATGACATCTCATCATCCGTTGTCCGGCGACGAGTTGACGATCAGCCGACATGCGGCTCGCCTCTGGCTTCGGAGGGAGGAGGAATTGCTTCCGTCGCTGCAGTATATAAGGAGCATTAACGTAATCACCGAGTTTTCTTGCGCTGGGGTAAGCCTTAAGGATGACCCGGAGGATCACTCTTTGTACGCCTATGTTTACAATCATCCATTCGAATGAAACGCGGCGATTTCTTGAGTACCCGATGGATCGAATGCGACACCGAATTCTTATAACATATGAACCCGAACGCAATCGGTACGACCTGTCTTCGTTTTTCATTGCGCACAACCGATCCTTCTGCTTCTTGCTTGCGCGATACGCTCGACAGTACGCGCTTGAATCAGCGGAATCAAGAATGACACGATTTACGCTCCACCTTATCCTACATATGGGTTATAATGGGGGCGTTGGTCACCATATACGAGGGCGGGATCGATAATGAATCTGGCAGGGATCGATAAAGATTGGGTCGTCGAGAAGATCGAATTCGCAAAGCTTCATGGGGAACGGGCGCGCAGCGCCGGGGCGAACGCCAGACTAGGCGTTCACGGCAAAGCCTGCGAAGTGAGTCTCGTTCGAATTACGATCGACGGTAAGACGGCGTATGGCGCCTCGCATATCACGAAAGAACAGGCGGAGAAGTGGAAAGGGAGGAACGTTCGCGGCTTCTTCGGCGAGAACGGGAACATCCTTGAGCCTTATCGAATCGGTCTCGAATATCCGCTATTGGATTGGTTAGGACGCAGGTGGAATCAACCGGTGTACGAGCTGGTCCAGGGAACAAGCAGTCCGTCCCCTGGCGGGTTTGCCGTTCCATGTTACGACACTTCTCTCTACTTCGACGATTTGCATCTTACCGACGACAAGGATGCGGTAAAGCTCATTCAAGAAGAAGCCAAACAAGGATACGCGAAGGGTCATCGTCATTTCAAAATCAAAGTCGGCCGCGGCGGGATGCATATGCCGCTGACGGAGGGGACGAGACGGGATATCGCGATCGTGGAGGGCGTCAGGGAAGTCGCCGGCCCGGACGGCAAACTGATGATCGACGCGAATAATGGGTACAATCTCAACCTGACAAAGCAAGTGCTGACCGCTTTATCGGGCGTCGGGTTGTATTGGATCGAAGAAATGTTCCACGAGGACAATGAATTGTACAAAGACTTAAAATTGTGGCTGAAGGAACGGGATCAGAAGGTGCTGATCGCGGATGGAGAAGGGTATGCCTCCCCGCGCTTGGTCGATTGGGCCACGCAAGGGTACGTAGATGTGCTGCAATACGACATTATCCATCCGGGCTTTACCCATTGGCTGGAGCTCGGCGCCAAGCTGGATGAACATGGTTTGTTTACGGCGCCTCATTGCTATGGGAACGCCTACGGCATTTATGCAACGGGGCATCTATCGGCCGCCATCAGAGGGTTTCAGTTCGTGGAATGGGATGACATTACGATCCATGGGATGGACGCCAGCGCGTATTCCGTGAAAGAGGGGAAGTTTTACGTTCCGCCGAAAGCGGGATTCGGACTAGAATTCGACGACGATCTGTTTACCTATCAAGTCTCCCAAGGCGGATGGATTGTTGAATAGTTGCACCGGAAGGAATAATAGCAGTCGACCGCCCCGGCATGACCGATGAAGGGCATTTGCGTGAGCATCTATTTGCAAAAGGGAAGTGGCATGATTCTTATCAATATTCCATGTAACAGCTTGCGATCATTTTTCGTAAGCTGTTATTTTTTTGTGGGATTGACATGGTATAAGTTGCTATATAGACTTTAAATGAGTCAGATGTAAATCAGTTAAGGGGGTTGATTATTATCAGAAGTCTGATTATTCGAATGATATGCATTTCTCTTGCCGTTAGCGTGGGGATTACCTGGCATCCCGGGTCTACCGCAGCAGCCGACGCCAGCGCTATGACACCTCCTCAAGTGCCGAATGCAGGGTTTGAATCTATCGTAGAGGAATTTAACATTCCCGGATGGACCCAAGTTTTTGGCGATGGAATTGAAGATGTACATTACGAGCTCTCGAATGAGGATCCCTATGAAGGAGGGGCATCGTTACTTCTCGATGATAACAATTCTTCCGCTGGATTGGGTTTTGAAAGCGATCCATTTCCGGTGTCGCCCGGCATGTTCTACTTGGTATCCTCGATGATGAAGGTGGAGCGGGGTTCGGTCGGAATGTATATTCAACTTTATAACGAAGCCGGCGATAAAGTTGCCGAGAAAGGGATGTGGACAGCCGCAGTCAGCGGGGAATGGGTAAAGAGCGAAATAAGCGGCCTTGTGCCCGACGACGCAGCGACAGCGAAAGTCCTCGTGTACTCGTCGGCTTCCGGAAGAGCGAGGGGCTATATTGATTCAATACATGTAGAGCTTAAGCCTTGGGTTGAGAATGCCGGATTCGAAGGAGCGCAAACAGGGGCATCGATCCCGGGTTGGTCCCAAGTGTTCGGCACGGGGGAGAAAGATGTATATTACGAGGTTTCTTCAAGCAGCTACTATGAAGGGACCAAGAGTCTGCTCTTGGACGACAACAACGCTGCGGTTGGGCTTGGTTTTGAAAGCGCTGCGATCAAAGTCATTCCTTCCGTGAACTACTCATTATCGGTAATGACGAAAGTAGATCGCGGGGCGCTTGGTATTTATGCGCGTTATTATAATTCCTCGGGCGTCAAAATCGGAGAAACGGGCAAGTTTGTGTCGAACAATGCATGGGAGAATCAGTTGATCGGCTTCACGCCGCCTGTCGGCACAGAAGCTGTAAGGATTCTCATTTATTCTTCCGCTTCGGGCAGAGCCCGCGGCTTTGCCGATGCCGTTCAAATCGTCCGAACGACGCCTTCGATCGGGAATGAAGGCTTTGAGTCGGATGCGGTTCGAATGATTCCTTCGGACTGGACGCAGACGTATGGAGCGGGGGAACAGAACGTGTCGTTCGAATTATCCCAAGCGAATCCGTACGAAGGAGCAAGGAGCTTGCTTCTGGACGATAACAGCGCCACCTCGCTCCTGGGCTTCGAGAGCGCTCATTTTCCAGTGGAACCGGGTGTAAGCTACTCCGTCTCCGCCATGCAGAAGGTAGAGAGGGGATCCTTGGCGCTTTATGCACGCTTCTTCGATGAAACCGGCGCTATGATTGCAGAATCGGGTAACTGGATGGTGCCAACAGACGGACATTGGGCAAAAAGCGCCGTATCTGCAGTAGTCCCCGCCGGAGCGGTGACGGCTAATGTCTTGATTTATTCCTCCTCCACCGGAAGGGCCAGGGGATATTCCGACGCCGTGCGCGTGGAACTGAATCCGATCGGTACGTTCGAGAACATCGGAGCTGTCGTGGAAGGAATGATTAACGAAGACGCTGCGATCGGGGTTGAGGATGAACTCGCCGTTATCTACACCTTGTTCAAAGGAAGGGGCGAGGTGCCGGCCACGTTCGCCGTGATCGACGCTCTGACGCGGGAGGTGCTCCGATCCTTCCCATTGCCCGACGTTGAAGCCGCTTGGGGGGTGAAAATCGCTACGGACGGAAGAGTCTATATCGGGACGCATTACGACGGGGGATTATACCGGTATACGCCCGGCACGAAAGACTTTGAGTATTTGGGGCGCTTCGGGAATGAGACGCATGTTTTTTCGTTAGCAGCGGGAGCGGACGGGAAGATGTATGCGGGGACGTACCCGGGGGGGCGCTTGTTTGAGTATGATCCCGTCGAAGGGGTGATCCGCGATCTAGGGCAGCCGGACCCTGAACAGAGGTATGTCCGCTCGTTGGCTTACGACGCGAGTCGGGACGTCTTATATGTTGGGGTTGGAGGGACGAAGAGCCGCGTATTCAAAAGGAGTTCGGACGGTTCGATGGAAGAGCTGCTTGCGGGACGAATTCCTGGAGGAGGGGATACGTATACTTGGCCGTACGGAATATCCTTCGCCGCGGATCGCTTGTTCGTGAAGTTCTCGAATGGGGATCTCCTTATCCTTCGCGCCGAGGACGATGCAGTAGAATATTACGATCCTCAAGGCATGGATATCCATTCCGAAAGGGCGATCGAGGTTCCCGATCAACCGGGCCGCGCATTATTTTCCTATAACACCGATTATTATGTATACGATTCCGGAACCGTTTCTTTCGAAAAGGTGACGGGAGTGGAGGGCGGAACGAATTTCTGGGACGGGAAGTTCGTTGAATTGGGCAGTCCCGATTGGCCGGGGCTTACGTTTGTAGCCGCCGGAAGACACGGAAATATTGAATACTACAACGCTGCAACCGGAATCGCTCATGCAAAGCCTGCTTCATATAGCGCGCCAACCTTGATTCAAAGCATTCATAACGGTCCTGATGGAAAAATTTACGTGGCCGGGTATATGTCCGGGTTCACGGCATATGACCCTATTGTCGGAAGCCTCTCCGAGACGAATACACTGGGTCAAGTCGAATCGTCGGCGATACGCGACGGACATATGCTGTTGGGTGCCTACGCCGGGTCCCGAATTCTAGACTTCGATCCGACGTTGCCTTGGTCGGAATCCAATCCGACCCAGCTATTTGATCTAAGGCCGTACGCACAGGACCGTCCGTTCGCGATGCAGTATGCGGAGGACCGGGATCAACTGTTCGTCGGGAATGTGCCGGTTCCAAGCTCGCTGCAAGGCGCATTGGCCGTCTACGATTTTCAGTCCGACGAGCTGGAAGTCATGGGGAATTTGATTCCCAATCAGAGCATCGTATCGCTGCTCTATAAAGACGGGCTGCTGTATGGAGGCACGACCATTTTCGGAGGGCTTGGAACGAGCGGTCCGGCGGAGCAGGAAGGAAAGCTTTTCATTTATGACCCGGAAATCCGGGAAGTCGTGTTTCAAACGGTTCCCGTCCAGGGGCGCAAAGGAGTGACAGGTTTAAACGTCGGACCCGACGGATTGATTTGGGGAGTGGCGGAAGACCATATTTTTACGTTCGACTCTGCCTCGAGAAAGATTGTGTCGAGCATCGCCAAGCTGCGCCGGTATAAAGAAGGCGGCACGGTCTGGACCTATGGATTTTTGCAGCCAGGACTGGATGGAAACATGTATGGTACATCCCGAGGTCAATTTTTTATGGTGAAGCCGGAAACGATGGAGTTCATGCTGCTGAACGGGAACTATGGAAACTATTTGCAGCGCGATGATTATGGGTCGTTTTATTTTTCCGACAATAGCTCGGATCTTTGGAAATATACGCCGCCTTACGGTGAAAATATGATGGAGTTGCTTACTGCGTTAAAATCCGCAAGAAACAAGCTCCAAGCGACAACGACAGGCGAACAGATCGGGCAGGTGCCGATCGCGCCGAAGCAGGCGTTGCAGAACGCCTGGGATGCAGCGAACAACGTAAAGAGCGCCTTATATGACGACCCGCAGGCTATTCGTTCAGCTACGGACGCATTGAACGCGGCAATGGTTCAGTTCGACTTGGCGATTGTCACATTACGGGACGTAGCGCTTCATGCGGATAATACGGAAACGATTCGCGGAGAGAGCGTCACGCTATCCGTGTACGGTATCACAAGTTTAGAGACGCCGGCGGATGTAACGTTTTCCGAGATCGAGTACAAAACCGTCGATCCCATGGTTGTCGATGTTGCGCCGGACGGGACGGTTACCGGCAGAGCGGCAGGTACGGCTGCAGTATGGGCCGAGGCGGTGAGCCAAGGCGTCAAGTATACGACCTCACCTATAGAAATCCAGGTCGTTGTTAGCGCAGAGTCGATTCG
Organism: Paenibacillus antri; assembly: GCF_005765165.1. NCBI lineage: Bacteria > Bacillati > Bacillota > Bacilli > Caryophanales > Paenibacillaceae > Paenibacillus > Paenibacillus antri. The sequence continues at coordinate 282,094 of NZ_VCIW01000005.1, forward strand.
GGCATGGATCGATATTTACGAAGGCGACGGGCAATTGAAACATGCCTTGGCGCAACAGCTCCGGGCAAACCTAGAGCAAGCTCTTCATCATAAAGAGATGGGGAATATGGAACAGTCTTATAAACATTTGGACGATCTCGTAAAGCATCTGAACAATCCGGAGAAGAACTCCGCCGTTGAAGAGGTCGCTAAAGCCACGTTAGAAGAGGACGTGGCGGCGCTTAAAGCAATTTGGTCAGAATAAACTTGATGTATTAACGAGGAAGGAAGCCGAGTTTGACGGCTTCCTTCTCTTGATTTTGCCTATTCTAATGAAATGCAATCGAATAGAAAGTTTCGACTTTATGAATATACATATTTAAAAAGTGTGCGAAATATTATATTGTATAACCAAGGGGCGCACATGATAACTGAAATTGGAGGCGTTTACATGAACGGTTGGATACAGGCGGGTACGGTAGAAGAGCTCCGGGAGCAGGGGCCCAAGTTGATCAAGGGTGGGATCGTAGTATTCTATCATGAGGATGAAGTGCATGCGCTCGACAACCGGTGCCCTCACCTAGGTTTTCCGCTTCACATGGGAAGCTTATGCAATGGAATTGTGACGTGCCATTGGCATCATGCGCGGTTCGACGTATGCAGCGGCGGAACGCTCGACCCCTGGGCGGACGATGTTCCGGTTCACGACTCGACCGTTCTTGAAGGTTTGATCTGGGTGAATCCTAACTCCCGGAATGGCAATCAAGTAAAAATGTATAAAGACCGCCTGCAGAACGGTCTAGAGCAAAATATCGGGCTCGTCATAGCCAAGGCCATCGTCGGATTACTGGAGGCCGGCGTTCCGGAAACGGAAATCGCCGCCATCGGAATCGAATTCGGGGTTAAGCAGCGCAGACAAGGGTGGGGATCCGGATTGACGATTCTGACCGCGATGGCGAACATATTGCCCAAACTAGATAAACAAGGCCGTATCCTTGCGTTGTTTCAAGGATTGCTGCATACGGCGCGCGACTCGGCCGGAAGCGGAACGCGCTTCTTGCTCGATCCGCTCCCTGATACAAGCGTCTCCGAAGAACGGTTGGCGACATGGTACCGCGATTGCATAGAGGTTCGGGATACGCGCGGCGCCGAACGGGTGCTTCTAACAGCCATGCAGAAGGGTGCGGATGAGAAGCGATTATTCTCTATGATGAGCATGGCGGCGACGGACCATTTCTACATTAACGGGGGCCACGCGCTGGATTTCCATAATAAAGCGTTCGAAAGCTTAAAACACGTCGGGCAAGAGCAACGTAAATATGTCCTCGCCTCGCTCGTTCCGATGTTCGGAGACGCCTCGCGCAGTGAAGAGCTTCACAGCTGGCAGTCTCCGGTCGATTTGGTTCAGCCCTTGAAAGAAGCCTTCGAGGAGCTATCTAGTATGGGAGTTTCTTCTGGAAAGAAAGTCGTCGACGACGAAGATCTGCTCCGAACGCTGCTCGGAGACGATCCGCTGCAGACGGTTCGCGTGTTGAAGGAAGCTTTACTCGGCGGTACTTCTCCGGTGCGCATCGCGCAAATTTCCGCATTGGCAGCGGCGGAACGGATCGTCCGCTTCCATACGCAAAACGATTTCGGAGATTGGATTTCGGTACTGCATACGTTTACTCATGCTCACGCCGTTCACGAGGGCTTGATCCGTTCCGCCGATCCATGGATGGTTCGCGGCATTTTCCATACGGCGGCTACGATTTACCTCGACCGGTTCTTGAACATCCCGCCTGCTCCGAGACCGTCTGCCATTAGCGCCGCGGAAGAAGTTCCGCATCCCGAGGAGCTGCTCGATATTCTCGACAAGCAGCAGCAGGTGGCGCCGGCGGCGGCGTGGGCGATCCGTTATTTGCGCGGCGGCGGAAAGCCTGAGCCGTTGTTCAACGTATTGGGTCATGCGCTGCTTCGAGAGGATGCGGAATTCCACTCCTTCCAAATGTTCGAGGCGGCCGCGGCGGAATATGACCACTGGGCTTCCGAGTCGGGCGCTTTCGCCGAGAAAGCCTGCGAAACGTTGATTCTTGCGATGACTCGTTATTTGGCGGCGCATGCTCCGACTTCCCGCGAGACGCCTCACACGGCGAAAATTGCATGGCGGCTCCATCGCGGCGAGAAATTGTTCGAAGAAGCGTAGACGGTGCGGGTCAAGTTCTTGTCTGGGCAAGCGACAAGAACTTGACCCGTTTCTTGGTGCGCGACAAGAATTGGATCCTATTGGTTAGTCGGACACGATATGTCCGACCGCCTTCGGTATACTGAGGCTGTAAGTCAATTCATACAGGGAGGCGGTACGCGATGCAGATTCGAATTGCGACGCATGACGATCAGCGGATGGCGGTCATTCAAGAGGCGGCGCGGCAGTTTCGCAACGACCATCCAGGCGTCGCCATCGTGTTGGAGTTTGCGCCGGATCGAAAGACGATGCGGCGGCAGTTGGCGGAAGGGAACGGGCCGGACATTGTCGAGTGGGAAGGGGCAAACATGGGACAATGTCTGGACGGCGGACTGTTGTCGGATTTGTCCGATTTGATCGCGCGCGATCGTATCGACATGGGCGACTACTACCCGAGCGTTCATGAGGCGGTGCACTCGGACGGACGGATCGGAGCGATTCCGGTGATGGCCGATACGCTCGGCGTCTTTTACAACCGGGACCATTTCGACCAAGCGGGGCTCTCGTATCCGGGAGAAAACTGGACGTGGGAAGAGTTCACGGATGCGGCGGAGCGTTTGACGCTCCGGGATGAGCGGGGGGATATCCGGCGCTATGGCGCGTTCGCCAGCTTCGGTTACATGATTTACGTCGAACCGGTCGTCTGGAATCGCGGCGGAGCGTTTTTGTCGGAAGACGGGACGGCGTTGGACGGCTACTTGAACAGCGAAGCTACTATCGAAGGGGTTCGTAGTTATTTGCGGTTGATCGACCAAGGGTTGTCCCCGCGCATGGAAGTCGGCCGCGATTCGTGGATCGACTGCTTTATTCACGGCAAAATGTCGATGTACCTCGATGCGAACTGGGCGATCCGGCCGATGAAGGCGGAGCAGCGGGCGAAATTCGGAGTAGCCGGGTTTCCGCGCGATCCGGGGAAGCCGAATTTGTTTGAAGTGTACGGCTACGGTATTTCGCCGTCATGCCCGGAGCGAGAACTGGCGTGGGCGTTTTTGCGCAAGCTGACTGCGCCCGGCGGCGAAATCGGCAAGCTGTGGTCGGTACTCAAGTTGGCCGTTTCGGATACGGCGGCGGAGCACAGCGGACAGACGACGGACGCGTTATATGCTCCGTTTCTGCGTGAGCTGCGCTCTGCTCGACTGAGCGCGTATCAGTGGCCGAATATGATTCCTGCGTTCCATTTCCGCGACACGTTTCGCACGATGGAGCATGCCGAAGATGTAGAACAGGTGCTGCGAGCTGCGGCGCGCCGGACGCCGAAGCTGCCCGCCTTCGATCCGGTCCGGTTCGAGTGGTGGTAGTTTCGGTCGCAGGCGCGTAATCGGAAGCGAGAGGAGGGCGTACGGCTGTGAGCAATATGCACCGCATCCTGTGGTTCGATGAGCAAATTCGATCAGGGAACTTCCCGAATGCGAAAGCGTTGGCGGAACATTTCGAAATATCGGTGCGGCAGGCGGGACGGGATATCGAGTATTTGCAGGACTCGCTGCGCGCGCCCATGAGCTACAACGCTAGGCGCCGCGGCTATGAATACAACGATGCAGCGTATATTTTGCCCTCTGTATTTTTAACGGAGACGGATATTCGTATCGTTAACTTTCTCATCTACAAATACGAAGAAGCTGTTAAATCGATAGGATACGTGGATGGGTTGGACCGGGTCGTGCAGACGCTCAAACGATTCGTCCCGTACCAGCCGGAGGACAGCGAGCTGCCTGCGTTCATGGTGGACGCCAAGACGGCGCAGCATAAGCATGACGTCGATCGGGCGATCGATCGCGGCCACAAGCTGCGCATCGTTTACGCCGATAACTCTGGCGAGCATGTAGTAGACATTCACCCGTACCGAACGTATTCTCGGGTGGAGCCGGCGTATGTGGCCGTGATCGCTTGGTGCGAGCAATCCGGCGAGGTGGAGCATTTCCGCCTCGATCGAATAGAATCGATCCGATACAGCGGCCAGTCATACTTGCGCTGAGCGTAGCGGGAGTTATGTCCAAGCATATTTTTGGAACACCTCTTTTCGCAATCGAAAAGACCTCAATGCCACGGTAAATGGTGGCTGATTACCGTTATGTTTGAGGCAGCGGGCATTTTCAGGATGTACGTTCCACACCGGTGTTTTATTTGGATCAAACGAAATATTCAAAGCAGTCGGAAGCGGGGAACACAATAACATACCGGGCACTTGGCGGCGGTGTGCCCGTTCCAGTTTCCGTAACCTCTTATGGGGACCGCAAGGAAGTCATGATCAAGGGCGAAAATTATAGGATAAGAAGCATGCAAGGCGAAGGCAACTCTCGGCTATCCATCACTTATCCGAGCGGTAAAACGTATACAGCCGAGCGGTTTACCGGCATGTACATGGTGTATGACGAGCAAGGGGAATGGGTGACGCCGGCCACTAGGTACATTGACGACACCCGAATTCTTACGCCCGGCGAAGAATATTATTTGGCGAACGATTTGATCCGTGCGGCTTACGAAGAGCAGCATACAACGAACGGTAACCTGTTTTACTTCAATCTTTATGTAGAAAACCTGGAGCCGACCGATTTCTATTTGTTTATGGCAAAAATCGGTGCGTGTTTGGTAATGGGTGCCCCAGTTTTCTTATTTATCAAGTCTTTATAACCTAACGCTACTTTTGCAGACCTCGGGGGGTTGTCATGCGATTGCATAAACTAGCCAATACGGGAATAAGCGTTCCAGTAATAGGCCAAGGCACTTGGAAATTCGGCGAGGATAAGCATCGGGAAAAGGACGAAATTGAAGCCTTACGTTTCGGCATAGAAAATGGGCTGACTTTAATCGACGCTGCCGAAGAGTATGCAAACGGCGGGTCGGAAATAGTCGTCGGAAAGGCAATCCAGGATATTAGAAACGATGTATTCCTTGTAACGAAGGTCTCTGCAAAAAATTGTTCGTACAAAGGTGTCCTTAGAGCGGCGGAGGCAAGCTTAGATCGATTAAAGACAAGCTACATTGATTTGTATCTACAGCATTGGCCGAGTGATCAGTACGATGTTTCAGAAACGATGGGGGCAATGGTTGAATTAGTGAATAAGGGCATAGTTAAATATGTCGGGGTGAGCAATTTCTCAACGGATTTAATGGAAGAGGCTCAACATCACTTAGGCAAAGTCCCTTTGGTTTGTAATCAAGTCGGATACCATTTGAACGATAGAAGCATCGAGAGCGACGTGTTGCCCTTTGCCAAAAAACAAGGGATTACGATTATGGGGTATTCGCCATTCGGATATGCACCAGGCGTATTTGGGATGAAAGGATTTCCCAAGATCGGATCGCCGGAACGAAATGCGTTGGACTCCATAGGAGCAAAGTACGGAAAAACTGCATATCAAGTGGCGTTAAACTGGGTGTTACGGCAGGAAGGATTAATAACAATCCCCAAAGCGGCGAACAAGGAACACATCGTCGATAATCTTGGCGCGTTGGGGTGGGAGCTGCAAAAAGAAGATATTAATGATATTGAGATTCACTTCCCGATCGATCGGCGATAGCGTGGGAAGGCGAAAGACGTTTCAACCGAACTCAAGTAGGCTGCGCGAAGGATTGTTTTCCATTCGGCTGTGCCTTACAATTCAAAGTAGAGCGACCTCCATGACGGGTTTTGGGGCATGCCCCGACGCAGCCCGATCTAACCGAGGCGCTCTTCTTTTGTTCTAAGACCCAATGCGACGAGGTGACCGACGCGCAATGTCCATGGAGGAGAATTCGTCCCGCCTGTTGGCGGATGCAGTGGAGCGAACGAAGCGTCGCTCGCTCGTAGGTCGAGAACGAGAAATCCAAGCGTTTCTTGACGTTCTGTCTTCGCAAGATCCGGAGGAGCGAATCTTGAATGTGTACGGAACAGGCGGCGTAGGGAAAAGTTACTTGCTGGACGAATTTCGCAGCCTTACCGAACATGCGAAGGTGTCCTTCTTGTATGTGGACGGCCTCGCGTTCCCGCGCAATCCTTCCGGGTTCTACTCGTACTTGGTCCGATTGCTAGCCCGACCGGATCGCGAGATTACGGAGATCGGCTCGGCACAGGAGCAATGCAGCTCCCTTCTGCGGCAAGCGGCCGCTCCGGGAAAGCTGATCCTCGCGATCGATACGTTCGAAGCCTGCGGGGAGCTGGAAGGATGGCTGCGGGAGGAGTTTCTTCCCAGCCTCCCGGACGGAACGCGCATCGTCATTGCGGGGCGATTGCCGCTGCAGGGCGAATGGCTTTCTTCGCCGACTTGGGGGCGGACGATTTATCGGCTCCCGCTTCGGGATTTGCAGTACTACGCCGTAAAGACGTATCTGGAACGGGCGGGGATCCAAGGGGATGAATCATTGCGGCTGATTTGGGCGAAAACCAAAGGCCATCCGCTTACGCTTTCGCTGCTCGCATCCACGATGCTCGCCCGGTCGGCAGACGCGCGGCCGATATCGAACGAACCGGATATTTTCCCGTATGTCGTCTCGACCTGGCTGAAGGAGGTGCCGGATCCGGACATCCGCGAGCTGGTGGAGGCGGCCGCGGTGCTGCGGCATTTCAACCAGGAACTGCTGAGCTTCGTATTGGAAAAGGACGTGGCGACCGATCGATTTTTACAACTGGTCGGGTACTCTTTCTTCCGCCGAACCGACCGCGGGTGGATCATGCACGACTTGCTGCGAGACGCCGTCGCCCGCGAGTTGCGTCATCGGGCTCCGGATAACTACGAGAAACTTTGGAAGCGTTGCGTGCTTCATTATTACCTCCGGATTCGAAGAGCTTCCGCCAAGGCATCAATCGCGTGGGAGACGTTGGAGTGGGTGTATTACATCGGCGATCGACTGATCCGCACGTTGTTTTATCAACATGCCGCGGTTTTCACGTTGGAGCCGGTTCACGCTTCGAACCGGCTCGAAGCCGAACGATTTCTGGATAACCGGCGCCGCTGCGAGAAGGACGTTCGCATCGTCCAGACCGACCCCGAGTCGAACGAACGATACGAATACGAGATCAAGGCGGAGGATGGGAAGCGTTGGCTTGCGCACTTTTATATGCAAGAGCTGCTCGAATTGGACTCGAACATCGTGAAGCTGATCCGCGACGCGCATGGGAACGTATGCGGCATGGCGGTCCTGATCCCCATTCATGAAGGGACGCTCGACTACTTATTGACGCATCCGCCTTCCCGGGCGTATTTCGCGAGCCTGTCCGAACCGATGCTTAAGGAGCTAAGAACGCAACGGGAGGCCGCCGCCGGATATTTCATCCCGTCGATCGACGTGACCGATTTCGGCGACGATGCCATGCGGGAAGCTGCGGGCCTTACATTCATCTCTTCTATGCTTCCAGCCGGATTGGTCGTGACCACCTCGCCGCCGATCCCGTTTTTATATAACGCATTCCTAAGCCTAGGTTTCGAACCGGTGAAGGACGTATTTCATCGCGATTACGACGACGAGATGCCCACCCCGTACTTCGCTCTGGATACGAGAGGCAGGAAGCTGCTCGATTACTTAGGGAAAATGACGGCTTCCTTCGGTTGGATGCAGGAGCAAGCCGCCGCGGATGCGCTTCGGCAGCAACTATCCAAGCGGGAGCGCGAAGTGACCGAGCTGTTGCGGCAAGGCAAGACGAACGCGGAAATCGCGCGGGAATTGTTTCTTAGCGAGGCGACGGTCAAGAAACACGTTAATAATATTTACAGCAAGCTGCAGGTGAAAAACCGGATCCAATTGATGAACAAAGTTCGGGAACGAACCTAGACTCGATCCCTTCCGCTACGCGGCAACGCGAAAATACACCTTTCGGATACTGTCGCCCGGCTCGGAACGCTGGTACCCTTAGGTTGTTCTGAATCGTAACGGGAAGGGGAATCGGGAATGCGGTCGTTCCGGAAAAAGTCGGTGTTGACGGTTGCGTTCTGCGCCGCCATGTTGACGAGCTCCTTGGGCTCCGCTTACGCGGCGGTAAACTTAGAACCGATCAACGCTTTTTTTAACAGAGGGGTTTCTTTCGTCTTGAACGGGGAGCGTTGGAAGCCGACGGATGCCAACGGCAAGGCGCTCAATGTTGTCTACTACGAAGGGGCCAATTACTTGCCGGCCCGGGCGTTGGCGGAGGCGCTCAAAATTCCGATCGAATACGACGCCGCCGCGCAGACGATTTATATCGGATCCAAGCCCGGGGCGAAGACGCCGATCTTCGCCGCGCCGATGGAAATCGATAATATTTATGCGATTCTATCGCGCGCCTCCGCGGACACGCTGGTGAACGGCGTCTCTTATCAAGAGGTGTTGAAGATCGACCAGTACGGCGACGTCTACTTCACGATCGACCGGAAGTACAAGCGCCTCGTTCTGGATGCAGCCGTCGTCAGCCCCGGCGAACACGAGGTCGATGTTTCGCTTTACAATGCGTCCGACTTAGCGGGGAACGCCGCCGATACGGTGCTTGAGAAGCATACTGTAAGCCCTGAGGACGATTCGACGCGAATGAGCTTCAACGTCGAAGGGTTGGAAAAAATCCGCATTCATGTGCAAAGCCCGAACCTGAATCCGTATATTTACGCCCGAATTCTGGATACTTCGTATTTCGATAACGGGGAGACGGCGAGTCCATGAGCGCGGTCCGCAAAGCGTTCGCTCTGACGCTCGCATGCTTGCTGTTTCTCGGCTTCGCGGCGCCGACGCCGCGGGCGAACGCGGCTGTCGTCACGCAGTTCAATATTTTCTTCGACGAAAACTATCTGATCGCCGGACTTCCGTATTCCGCGAATTTTACGAGCGACCGGCATCAGACGACGCAATTCGTCTCCTCTTACCAATACTCCACGAATAACGGTCTCAATTGGCAATCCTTAACGTTGCAAGACGCCGAGTGGGTAACGTTCAGCTTGCCGATCGACCCGAATGTGACGTCGGCGCACATCCGCGTAAGCGTCGATTTCATTCCGTTGCTCGGATCGAGAACGTATTCGGAGAAGACGATCGGTCCGATCCCGATTCTTCAGCCGGGCGATCCGTCGGATTTCAAGGCGACGCCGAACGACGACGGGACGGTGACGCTGCGATGGAGCGACAATGCCAACATGGAGTCTTCTTACCGGATCGTGCGCTCCGGACCCGACGGCGACAAGACGTTCGACGTGCCGAACACGACGGATCATATCGGTCCGCTTACGTACGTCGATAAAGATACGAACACGGCCAAGAGCACGATCTACGTATACTCGCTCACGCCTGTAATCGACCGCTACGACCTGCCGGAAGATATTCGGCCCGGGGTCGTCTGGACGACGGTGAAGACGAAGGCGCCGATCCGGCCGATCGATGCGATCGTGAAGGACGTTCCGATTCTTATCCAGAAGCCGCCGGGGAACTTCGACATCTATCGAATCGATCCGGAGCTCAGCGCGAACATCTCCGATTATTTGGGTAAATTCGATATTGCGCCGACGGAGGAGTTGCCGCCTGCGGTGAGCGGCGTCCGGCTGGATCAGACGTCCGTCGCGCTGCTCGTCGGGGAGGGTCAGACGCTGCTCGCGGACGTGTCGCCCGCCGACGCGCCCGACCGAACCGTCCTCTGGAGCAGCGACCGTCCGGATATCGCCGAGGTGGACGGTTCGGGCAAGGTGACGGGCAAATCGCCGGGTATCGCGCGAATTTCCGCCGCGACGAAGGTCGGCGGCTTTACCGCAGTCTGTATCGTAACGGTCGTAGGGGATGCCTCTCCTCCGACACCGCCCGTGCTTCCGGTCGTCGACTTCCCTGATCTCACGGGGCATCCATCGAAGATCGAAGTCGAGAAGGCGGTGTCGTACGGCGTTGTCAAGGGCTATGAAGACGGCACGTTCCGGCCTGACGGCAGCGTCACACGCGCGGAGTTTGCGAGCATGCTGGTACGCGCACTGCAGCCGGAAGGGGAAGGGGCGCCGCTCGCCTTCGATGATAACGCCATGATCGGGGACTGGGCGGTTCCGGCGGTGCGGAAGGCCGTAGCGCTCGGCCTTGTCAAGGGTTATGAAGACGGCACGTTCCGGCCGAACGCCACCATCACGCATGCGGAGATGATCGCGATGGTCGTTCGCGCTTCCGGTAGTCTTGCGGTCGATACGGGGAGCACCGGCTTCGCCGACGACGCGGACATCCCGGACTGGGCGAAGCCGTCCGTCAACGCGGCGCAGGAGACCGGCATTATTATCGTCGGCGGGCTGCCGAACGAGCGATTCTCGCCGCATGCGCAGACGACCCGCGCCGAAGCCGCTGCAGCCATCGTCCGGATGCTGGAAATTCAATAAGAAATCACGAACCCGACGGCCGACTATCGGCCGTCTATTCTTTGTTAGGTCTTTCGCAAGAAATTAGTTGCAATAACAACCTATTAGGTGTATTGTTGTATTAGTTGCAATAGCATCCTATATAGGGAGGAATAATGTGAGCGAACACTGGAGGCAGGATGACAAGCGCGCAGCGGAATCGCACGGTCAATATATCTCGGCCATCTACCGACACATGCAGGTGGCGATCTCATCCGAGTTGGCACCATATCGAATCGGAAGCGGACAGTATATTTTTCTAATGGCGATAGCGTTCCGGCAACCCATCACCCAAAAGGAGTTAAGCAAGAACCTGCTCATCGACAAAACAACGACAGCCAAAGCGATTACCAAGCTGGAAGCAGAAGGTTATGTAAGGAGGGAAGCCGATCCTGCCGACAACCGCTATCATTTGCTCTATTTGACGGATTCCGGACGCGAGGTGGTACCTAGGGTGCAGGAAGCGCTGGCCCGCGTTAAGAACAAAACGCGGAAAGGGATGACCGACGAAGAGTATGACTTGTTAATGAGCTTGCTGAAAATCGTGCTTCGCAATCTAACCGAGCAGGAGGGGACGTAATGATCAGCGGATACGGGAGAACGGACTTGACGGAACAACTGTCGACTTGGGCGCTATCGAGTTAGCGCGTTCAAAATATGACCTAACAATATCAAAAGGGAGATGAAACATGATTAACGAGGCATTCCCTTACGAAAAAAAACGCATACAAGTATTCGAATCGGAGATGGCATACGTGGAGGAAGGAAGCGGCGACCCAATCGTCTTCCTGCACGGCAATCCGGCATCCTCCTATCTCTGGCGCAACATTATTCCTTACGCCAAGAAATTTGGCCGCTGCATTGCGCCCGATCTCATTGGAATGGGGGATTCCGCGAAGCTTCCGGAGAGCGGGCCTCACGCGTACACCTTCGTCCAACACCGCCGCTACCTTGACAAGTTACTCGAACAGCTTGACGTAGGCGAGCGTGTAACTTTCGTAGTGCACGACTGGGGGGCGGTACTAGGTTTCGACTGGAGTAAGCGCCATTCCGACGCGGTCAAAGGCATCGCTTACATGGAGGCGATTATTAAGCCTCGCAGTTGGGTTGAAATGCCGGAGAACGGGCGGAAAGTCTTCCAATCGCTCCGGACGCCCGAAGGAGAGAAGATGGTGCTGGAGCAAAATTCGTTCATTGAGTTCAACCTGCCGGTCAACATATTGCGCAAGCTGTCGGAAGAAGAGATGGCACAGTACCGTCGACCGTTCCTTGCGCCGGGCGAAAGCCGCCGTCCAATGCTCAGTTGGGCACGCCAACTTCCGTTCGACGGAGATCCGGCCGATGTAACGGAGATTGTCGTCGCAAACGGGGAATGGTTGGCGCACAGCACGGTTCCCAAACTATTCGTTCAATGCGATCCCGGCTTATTGCCTCAATCCCACATCGATTTCTGCAGAACATGGCCATCGCAGACCGAAGTTACTGTGCCGGGACGCCACTATCCCCAAGAAGACGCACCCGATAAAGTTGGAGAAGCGCTTGCCATATGGCTGAACGATATACGTTGCCGCCATAACACATGAAACGAGGTTACAACAGATGGAAAGCAAATTGCCTTTATTTATCGTAACGGGTGCAAGCGGTTCTGGGAAAACATATGTCATCAAGGAATTACGGAGAATGATGCCGGAATATGATATTTTTGACCCTGATCATCTTATTGAATTTATTGGGCATGATTGGGAGAAAATGCGGAATATTTGGCTGCGGGTTGCAAGAAACATTGCTCAAAGCGGACGCATGACTATCATATGCGGAACGTTGATGCCTTGGGATATTGAAAAGTGCGTGGATTTCCATTTCTTTAAGCATGTGTATTATATAAATCTACATTGCGATGAAGTAACACGCGAGAAACGGTTGCGCGAAAGAAATTGGTCGGACGAAGAAATACAAAACCACAAACACTTCGCAAAACGATTGCTTGAGATTGCCGACGAGGTTTATAACCCGCCTATGCCTACGATTGATACAACGGATACGGATGTAACCGTCGTCGCCTCCCGGATAAAAGAGTGGGTACTCCAATATACTTGACCCAAACAAAACGAGGCCCCTTCAAAAAGGGGCCTCGCAATATTACGCAAATCGAGTCCAAGATTTCAAGGTTTGAGCGACGTCCGCGCCTTCCGTGATCATCCGGTGGATGTCTTCATTGATTAATTGGCGGGAGGAGTTCCACTTCTCGCTGATGTAGAAGCCGCTCGTTTGCACGCGATCCAGTTCTTGTACGTAACGCGACCAAATCGGGTGCTGCGTCATGCCGCTTGCGTCCGCCAGAGAGCGAGTGACGGGTAGCGTGCGCGCCGATTCCGGGCGGAAAGGCTCGCGGCGGTCCAACGCGTAGCGTCGCAGAAACTCCCAAGCGAGACGCGGCTGCCTCGATTTCGTCGTTACCCCTGCGGCCCCCATATATATCATGTTGGACTGCTCGCCGCCTGGCATATTCGGCAATCCGACGACGCCATATCGGTCGGATAGCCCGTGAATGACGACGCCGCCTGCAAACCAGGTAAACCCGAAAATCATCGCGAAGCCTTGATGCAGCTCGCCTGCTTCCGAAGGCTCTCCAGGATTGCGGATGACGCGATGCACTCGATAGGCGTCGATCAGCTTCCGGAATGCCTCAATAACGGCTGGCTGATCCACGTAACCTCGCGCGGTGGAGCCGTCAGCGGACAAGTATCGACCTCCGTTCCGCATCACGAAGGGCTCGTACTCCTCGATATCGACGCCGAAGCCGAAGCCGAATTGGCGCGCCACCCCGTTTTCGCCCCGGATCGTGAGCTGCTTCGCCATGGCTATCATGTCGTCCCATGTCCAATCGTCCGTCGGATAGGGGAGTCCTGCGGCATCGAACATGTCTTTCCGATACAGAATGAGCGGAAGCGCGACATCCACGGGCAATCCAGGCAAATTACCGTCTTTGCAAGCGACTCGCATGAGTCCCGAGTTCAAATCCTCCATTAGACCCGGTACCTCCTCCGCGTAAGGGAGCAGATCGACGAACATGCCTTTGTAGTTGAAAAGAGCCCACCCGCCGGATTCGATAATATCCGGAGCTTCGTCCGATTTATAGGCTTGCATTAATTCGTAATGGTCGGTCGCTTGCTCCAGAACGATTTGTACTTCGGGATAATCGCGCTCGAAGGAAGCCTTCGCGTCCATGAGGTTGTGCAAGTGGTGAAAGTCCGTCATCAATCGAATTGTCGTCATTTCGCTCAAAGTGATTTCCCCTTCTCCAATTGGTCGACTGCTTTTTCCAAGTAACCGATCGCTGCGGCTTCGAAGGCTTTGGCTTGCTCGAGCCATACCGCGCATTTCTCGCAATGCTCGGGAGACAGCACCTCCGCCGTTCGCATGAACGGCACCGCAGCGCTGAACTCGCCCAAAGCTTCGCCGGCTTGTTCATACGCTTCCGAAGCGAGCAGCGCAAACCGCATCGCTTCGCCTTGCAGCGGGACGCCTCGCAAATAACGGGCGGCGTAGGATCTTGCCTGCGCATATACGGCAGCAAGCTGGCCGACCCCGTACCTGTTCGGCGGAATGGCGGGATCCCCGCGCATATGCCGGATCCATCGATCGTAAGCGGACAAGCCTGACGTATAAGATAAATATGCAGTCATCGGGCAATAGGCGCGCGGGTTTTTCGCATGCTCGACGGCACGGCGAATGCTGACCTCCGCCATATGCCGCCTCGCTGCATCTCTTGCATGTAAAGCGGGCAGCTTCACCGACTCTTCGATCCGGTTGACCGACGCTAAAAACCGAACCGGGTTGAGGGCGATATCCTCGTAAGTCAACGTTTTGCCATCCGGCTTCATGACGTCGGTCAGTCGTACGGTTCGCTTTTCATCGTCGTAGCCGTAAATCAACGACCATTCGTGCACGTACGGCCTGGAAGCGGTCGTGTCGAAATAGATCACGGGTTTGCCGGCATCGATCGCTCTGCGGATGAAAGGGATAACGGCTTCCTCGATCGGCAGCACGACCGGAAACCTCTCGACGGCTCCCAACAACGGTACCGGCGAATCCGCTAGTTGCCCGCACAGCAGGGAGACTTCGTATCCGAGCTCCTGCATGAACGACATTAGCGTTCGCCGCCAATCGAACATGTAGATGCCGTCCGCGAACGTCGTTTTATCGGAAATCTGAATGCGAAAGGCGAAGCCGGATAGGCCCATTAACTCGGCGGTTTCCCGCTTGTCGCCTATCGCGGCGAGCAGATGTCCGATTCGATCGACGAAGGATTGCATGACGGCATCCGATGCCGGCCATTCCGGCAATGGGAGCAGCCTGCTTTTGACCAATGCCATTCCTCCCTTGTCAGGTAGTAGGCCGAGAGAGACGCGGATGTGCTCTTGTCGCAGCTTTTGGCGGGAGCGGTGGATATAGGTATAGATGGAGCCAGTCGTCATCTGGTACATGGCGGCGATTTCGTCCGGACTCAACTGCTTGAAAAAGTACGCCTCGAAAATATCCCGCTCTTTGCGGTTCAAGCAGTTCAGCACCGAATGGATCGTCTCGTAGAGCTCTTTGCGCATAAGAGACTCCGCGGGATCATGGACGTTCTTTGCCGCGTTAGCGGCCGTCCGCGTCAAATGGAAGAGCACGCTGTCCAAGTCGTCCCAATCCACCGAGTCCGCCTCGCTATCCGGCAAACCGAACGCCGCGAACGGTTTCTCCCGCTTGTACGGGCCGCCCCGCCGTAGACGCATGTTCGCTTGGTTGCGAACGATTTTATGCAGCCAAGGCAGAAATCGGCTCGTATCGTGCAGTGAACCGATGTGCAGAAAGGCGCGAATGAGCGCGTCCTGAACGATGTCGTCGGCCATATGCGGATCCCCGGTCATCCGCTCGGCCCACATTTTCGCCTTGCTCCGATGCTGCTCAATCAATTCGCCGAACGCTTCCGTATCGCCCAACTGCGCTCTCTCCGCCAGCATTCGGCGGCGGTCGACTTCATCCGCTTCCCCGCGATCGGTTTCAGCGTTGAAGTTGATGCTGTAATCGTAACTGCTCACATGTCCGACCTCCGTGTCTCCGCCTGCCCTCGATAAGTTAGATGCCAATCGCCGAAACGTTCTCAACACCTTTCTTTCATTTTAATGAATATCAGAAGAAAAAAATATGGAAAAAGTGCCAAATAGACGATCTCTACGCTGCGCGCACGCCGAAAACATCGCCTAGAAAAGTCGTGGAAGGGGAGCAGCGATTCGTCCAAAACTCCGGGCTGGAACAGCAGGTTGTACGTCCGCTGTCGGCGTCCTTTACAATATATATTGAACATATTTATTTTTACTGATAAATCTGATTATTCCAAAATAGCGTGGTATAATAATACAAACCAAACTGCATGAAATGTGGTGAATCGGATGAACACAACGGAAAGAACACCTTTGTATCAGATGGTCCAAGAGTATATACGAGACTTGATTGCGTCGCAAGAATTGAAGATAGGAGACCGTATTCCTACGGAAAAGGAATTGATGGAGCGGTTTGGAGTAAGTAAGATCACTGTCGTGAATGCCCTGTCCGGTTTGGTTAACGAAAGAATCATAACTAGGGTACCCGGAAAGGGGACTTTCGTAAGCGATCCTGAACATGAAATCCCGACGACTCTTAAAAGCGCGGTAAAGCGTGTCGAGGCAGCCAGCAGAGAAATGCGGACGCGGTTGATAGGCCTCATATTACCCAGCATTTATGACTATTTTACCATCCGACTTGTACAAGGTATTCAGCAAGCATTAAACGAGAATGGCTACCGATGCGTTATCTATTTCTCTGAAGGCGACATCGATAAGGAGAAAGAGGCCATCAAGACATGTAGGAAAATCGGAGTGGAAGGTTTATTGATTTTTCCGGTTGACGAGGAATTGTTTAACGAGGAAATTTTAAGCATGAAATTTGCGGGATTTCCGTTCGTACTCATCGACCGTTACCTTCCCGGGGTGGAAACTCATTATATAGCTTCAGACGGCAGGTTCGGGGTTGGCCTGGCCGTAAATTACTTGTGGGAGCTGGGGCATCGCGAAATCGCCATATGTTCCGATTCGCCCTTACAAACCGTTACCGTTCAAGAGCGGATCGATGGATATATGAATGCCTTGAAGGAAAAAGGATCGCTAATTAACCCTGCCCACATCGTAACCGGTTTTGAATTAGGAAACCTAGACCAGGTTGAAACACATCCGCTGTACCGTTATATCCAAAATCGAATGGCAACGGCCTACATCACACTAAATGGAAGTCTTGGGGTGAAAATCTACGAGATTGCGCGTCAGGCCGGATTGAAGGTGCCCCAGGACATATCCATTATCAGTTTCGACGATCCGACCTCAATTATCGAGGGATACGGCACTTTCACTCATGTCAAACAGTTTGAACGGGACATGGGCTACCGTGCGGCTTACACGCTGCACGAGGTCATTAACGGTGATGACGGTCAAAATGGAAAATACATAAAAACACTAGTGGAGCCGGAATTGGTCATCGGCGAGACGACGGGACAACGAATTCAACAACCGCCTAACGAATGAGTCCGACGCTCATGTAAACCTCTAAAGAAGTCCCCAAAACAGATACAGAAATCCACTTCAAACTTCAAACAATTCACATCATTAATATGTATATATTGAATAGGGTATATTATTTCCATAACATAAATACGCCTGAATAAAGGGTGGGGGTAAGCGGTCGCTTATCCTCTTCTTTATTACCTACGGATCAGGATTCCTCCTCAAGATCAATATCTCCCCCTTTTCATGCAAATCCACAATAAAATACCCACCAGAACCTTGTTTTCCGATATAAAGGTTACTTTATGCCTATATGAGGAAGCTATAGAAAATTTCTCCCGACATATTGAATATATTTATTAAATGGAATATATTATAACCAAGGAAATGAAATCGCTTGCAAAGAAGGGGGGGGTCACTCGCTATATGCCCTACGAAAAAGTAAGACCGGAAACATTGAAATCCATGTTAAGGCGTCTGGAGAAGTCCATTTATGTTCCGCTTTCGGATTTACACGTTACCGTCTGGGTGACGCCCGAGCCGGTTCTATACGCCGAGAGGTATTCAGGGCAAAAATTAGAACTTCGTGCAGGAGATCGATGGGGGAAATTATGGGACTGCGGGTGGTTTCATTTCACAGGCAAAGTGCCCAGGGAAGCGGCAGGCGCGAAAGTCGTGTTGCTCATCGATGTGAACGGCGAATTATGCATTGTGGATCATGAAGGCATCCCGAAACAAGGGCTGACAAATATTAATTCGGAGTTTGATACCTCCCTTGGGCTTCCGGGGAAACGCGTCGTACACATTTGCGAGTCGTCAACGGGGGAGGAAACGATCGACCTATGGGCCGATGCCGGCTGCAACGACCTATTCGGGCAGTTCCGAAGCGGAACGTTGAAGGAAGCGGTTATCGCCATTTGCCGGGAACAGGTAAGACAGTTGTACTACGACGCGGAGGTGCTGGTGGAAACCGCCGAACAGCTGCCATCGGGTTCCGCTCGCAAGGAGAAGATATACCGCGCGTTATCCGATGTTTCCCTGTTATTAACGGAGCTGACCGATCAACGAGTAGCGGAAGCGCGCCGAATCCTCGGCAAGGAACTGGCGATGCGCGGAGGCGATCCGGTGTTAACGATCAGTGCCATCGGGCATGCGCACATCGACCTTGCCTGGCTATGGCCGATCCGAGAGACGATTCGCAAAGGAGCGAGATCTTTTGCGACCGCATTGAGAATGATGGAACGTTATCCGGATTATGTGTTCGGCGCAAGCCAGCCCCAACTGTACGACTGGATGAAGGAGTATTATCCGAAACTATACTCGGAGATCAAAGAGAGAATCAAGGAAGGAAGGTGGGAGCCTCAAGGCGCGATGTGGGTTGAATCGGATACCAATGTGCCAGGGGGAGAATCGCTTGTCAGGCAAGTCTTATACGGGAAACGGTATTTTCAACAAGAATTCGGACACGACATCAGTACCTTATGGATGCCTGACGTGTTCGGATACTCCGCTAGCTTACCCCAAATCTTAAAGAAATCCGGCGTTACCTACATGATGACCCAGAAGCTATCCTGGAACATGTACAACCGGCACCCGCATCATACCTTCTTTTGGGAAGGGATCGACGGCTCTAGAGTTCTCGCCCATATGCCGCCGGAAGATACCTACAATAGCCCTGCTGCACCTCGATCCATTATGAAAGCGGAGAAGGAGTATTTGGATAAGAACATCTCCGATCGTTGCCTAATGCTGTTCGGCATCGGCGACGGAGGAGGCGGTCCGGGGGAAGAGCATCTTGAGAGACTGAGTCGAGAGAAAAATCTACTTGGATTAGCTCCCGTCGTACAAGAGCCCTCGGAACGTTTCTTCGAAAAACTTGCCGAAGACGGCGAACGATATCAATCTTGGCGCGGGGAGCTGTATTTGGAGAAACATCAAGGAACCTTAACGAGCCAAGCGCGAAACAAACGTTTCAATCGGAAGATGGAAAAAGCGTTGCGCGAGCTTGAATATGCCTCCGTGCTCGCATGGATGGCAAATGGATATCCGTATCCATCCGAGGAACTGGAGAGAATTTGGAAGGAAGTGCTGCTTTACCAATTTCATGACATCCTTCCAGGGTCCTCGATTAAGCGGGTTTATGACGAGTCATTAGAACGATATGCGACGATGCTCGAACAAGTCGAGCGGATGATCGCAACGAGCTATACATCCGTAGCGGGTTCAATGTGTTTAGCCGGTCAGAAAGAAAATAGCGTCCTAATCTTCAATTCATTGCCATGGGAGCGGGTAGAATGGCTGAAGCTGGACGAAGAATGGCTGCGGCTTCGCGTTCCGCCGATGGGCTTCGTCTCGGGGGATTCCAATATTGTTTCTATCGTAAACAAAGATGCAACAGTATCGGAGATGAAGGTATCACTTCGCGAGCGAGCGGCGGAGAACGACCTGCTTAAAGTGACGTTCGGCGCGGACGGCGGAATCAAGTCCATATGGGACAAGGAATCCGAAAGGGAAATCGTCGTTCCAGGGGAACAAGCCAATGCCCTCCGCATCTACCATGATGAAGGCGACGCTTGGGATTTCCCTTCTACCTATCGACAGTCCGGCGGAACGCCGCTTACGATGGAAGGATTGGAACCTATCGTCAACGGTCCGGTCGCCGGCTTCTTGATCCGGTACAAATTTGGCCAATCCAGTCTGACGCAGAAAGTCGTTCTTACCGCCGGAAGCAGAAGAATCGATTTCGTAACGGAAGTCGATTGGAAGGAATCGGGGAAGATGCTCCGGACATCCTTCCCGGTGAATGTCCGTTCGGATCACGTCAATTGCGAAATCCAGTTCGGATACATCCAGCGGCCGACTCACCGCAATACGATGTGGGATTACGCGAAGGACGAAATTTGCGCCCATCATTGGATCGATCTATCGGAGCCGGACTACGGAGTAGCGCTGCTTAACGATTGCAAATACGGGCACCGCGCAGAAAACAACGTTCTCGATATAAACTTGCTGCGAAGTCCGAGTTATCCGGATCCCGAGGCGGATCGCGCGAAACATTCTTTCATCTATTCGCTTTATCCGCATCAAGGGGACCATGTCCAAGCAGAAGTGTATAAGCGCGGTTATGAATTGAATGTTCCGCTTCGTACCGTCGAAGCATCGAATCGCAGCGACATCGGCACCGCTCCTAAGCCGGCGGGAATGGATTCGTTCCTGAAGCTTGACCACCCGAACGTCATGGTCGAAACCGTGAAGAAGGCGGAGGACGGCGAGGAGATCATCATTAGACTGTATGAAACGGCAGGAACCCGGATCCAAACGAATCTGCATACAGGCTTTCAGATGTCCGATGCATGGCTTGCCGATCTGTTGGAAAGGCGTATCGAACAACTGGATATCAAAGGACAAACGCTGAACCTTACGTTCGCCCCTTTCGAAATAGTGACCCTTAGATTGACTGCTCTAGGAGGTGTTCGGTGAATGATGCCAAGAGGGGTTATCATCCCTGGGTTTGAGCAAGTAAGAAGGAACAAGAAATTCGCAAAGATATGGTATTTCAGGCATATTTACTTATTTTTGCTTCCTGCCATCGTATGGTTTTTAGTTTTTGCTTACTATCCGATGTACGGCATTTTGATCGCGTTCAAAGACTTCAAATATAATCTGGGAATATTGGGGAGCCCGTGGGCAGGTTTTAAATTTTTCGAACAGTTTTTAAACGATTCCAGTTTTTACGATGTACTCCGGAATACGTTGTCCATTAGCGCCCTTAAACTTATTTTCGGATTTCCGGCTCCGCTGATCTTGGCGTTAATGCTGAACGGCGTCATGCACGAAAGAATAAAGAAAGTATTTCAGACCATTTCTTATCTTCCCCACTTCGTTTCATGGGTCGTCGTCGTTACTTTGATGCAAAAAATTCTTTCTCCTAACGTAGGACTCGTCAACGACATTCGTTACCAAATGGGATTGGACCCGATCTTCTTTATGGGGATGCCTTCCTTATTTTATCCGCTGGTCGTCATTTCCGATATTTGGAAAGGAGTAGGCTGGGGTTCGATCATTTATTTGGCCGCGTTGACGAATATCGATCCGCATTTGTACGAAGCTGCGGAAATCGACGGGGCTGGCCGGTGGAGCAAGCTGTTTAAGATCACGCTTCCATGCCTTACGCCAACGATCGGCATTTTGCTGATTTTCTCTCTCAGCGGAATCCTGAACGCGGGCTTCGACCAAATCTGGCTGATGCAATCTCCGTCAACATTAAGCGTCTCGGAAATTTTGGACACTTATGTTTTAAAAACAGGCCTCCAACAGGGGCAATTAGCGTATTCCACGGCAATCGGTTTATTCAAATCCGCGATCTCGTTGATACTCATCGTTGCTGTAAACAATATATCCAGACGCGTGAGCGACGTATCGCTTTGGTAACACGCTAGCGATGTACCTGAGGAGGTGTGTGTATGGGTGCGAGAAGGCTGACGCCGGCAGATAGAATATATATGTCGCTTAACTATACGGTGCTGTTTGTATTCTGCGTCACGGCCTTATATCCGTTTATTTATTTTCTAGCCCTTTCGTTCAACGACGGCTATGACGCGATGAAGGGGGGGATCTATCTTTACCCTAGAGTATTTACGTTAGAAAACTATATTAAGGCATTTAATAACCCGTTAATCCTCAACTCGTTTTTTATATCCATTTCCCGCACCTTGGTGGTAACGGTATTTTCCGTGTTATTGACGGCTTTATTAGCCTATGCGCTATCGCGGAAGGGCTTGCCCGGTAGGAAGTATATCGTATTCTTCTTTTTCTTTACCACTTTATTTAGCGGGGGACTGATTCCGACCTTTATCCTGTTCAGGCAATTGCAAATCCTGGATACGTTTTGGGTGCTGGTATTGCCCTCGCTCTATAACTTTTTCAATGCGATCATTATGAAAACGTTCTTCGACGGGATTCCCGAAGGACTATCGGAATCGGCCCGAATCGACGGAGCCAGCGAATTGTCGGTATTTGCAAGAATCGTAATGCCGCTTTCGATGCCGGTGCTCGCTACAATCGCCTTGTTCGTCGGAGTGGGCGTCTGGAACGACTGGTTTACCGGTCAATTTTTCATACAGAATGAAAATCTGCAGCCTGCGGCTACGTTCCTGAACAAGATGATCAGCGAAGCGTCTTTCCAATCGATGACGTCGTCGTCTGGAAATAGCGGATCCGCGATTCAAAACATGACCGAGACGCAAATGGAGCTGCGGGGGGTAACTCCTGAAGCGTTGAGGATGACTTTCGTCATTATTATTACGACTCCGATCATCTGCGTGTATCCGTTCCTTCAGAAGTATTTCGTTAAAGGAGTATTGGTAGGTTCTCTTAAGGAGTAGTCGGTATAAAAGGCTAAGCCCTTTTATATAAAAATTTCGCATTGGGAAGGGGATTGTAGGATGAAGAAGAGCAGTCTGAAAAATCTTCTAGGCATGACACTAATCGCTGTGTTGCTTTTCATGACGGCATGTACGGGATCAAGCGGCACCAAGGAAGCCGGTACGGGGGAGAAGGGACCGAATGAATCGGGTACCGCGAACGAGTCGGGCGCGGAAGAAATCAAGCCGGTAACGGTAACCTTCCTTAGCGCTTGGAACGGCGGCGGAGCCGGTTTCCCGCAGGATCAAGAGAATAACCCCGTAGCCCAGAAAATTCGGGAAGTCACCGGGGTCACGTTAAAGCTGGAATCCATTACGACAAGCGAAGTAGAAAAACTAAACACCATCTTCGCTTCCGGTACGGTTCCGGATATCGTTAACGCGCCTTTCTGGTCTACTACAGGGGGAGAAGGACAAGTCATCAAGAAGGCGGCAATGGAAGGACAGCTTCTGGATTTAACCCCTTATCTCGATAAATATCCGAATGTTAAGAGACTTGTGACGACCGGGATCGCGAAGGATTTCAATGAATTCGATCTCAATAGTCCCGAATTCGAAGGCAAGTCGTATCTCATTCCTACGGAGACCCCGGACGGAACCCCGGAGAGCATTCATAACTGGAATTACGGTCTCTTCGCCAGGGGTGATATCCTGAAAGCCTTAAATGTAAAAGCGGAGGATATCGATACCCAAGATGAGCTATATGATCTATTGGTCAAGATTAGAGACGGCGGCTTCAAAGATATCGGCGGGAAGCCGGTCATCCCGGCCGGAACGATGTGGAATGGATGGGACTACGGCCAATTCCTTGCCGGGTGGACGGATTACACGATTTCGGATTATCGCGAAGTGGACGGAAAGCTGATTCACTGGACGCAATCCGAGGACCATGAAGCTAGGTTGTTATACATGAGAAAGTTATTAACGGAAGGGTTATTCGATCTTGAAGCCTTCAGCAATACGAGTACAACCGCAAACGAAAAGCTTACGACCGGCAAGCTTGCCGTATTCGGAGCTCAACCGATGTTAGCCGATTTGCAAAAAACGCTCTATAAGACGAATCCGGAAATGCAATATGAACTGCTGGGACCGATGAAGAATAAGAGCGGAAATATTCGAACGCAAGTGGAAAAACCCGGCCGTTCCGGTTTCCCTGTCCTGTTCTTAAGCGCCGACATCAAAGATCCCGATGCGGCATTGCGGTACATCGATTACGTCAACAGCGAAGAGGGCCGATTGCTTGCACACTTCGGGATCGAAGGAACGCACTACACGTTGGAGAACGGGGTTCCGAAATGGATTCCCGACGTGAAAAAACAATTCGACGAAAACCCGGATTTGAAACGGGACGCAGGTCTCAATTATCTTCCGGGCCGGTTCATCGGCGCATTCTCCCCTGACGTCGCTTGGCCGAAAGCCGAGGATGAAAAAACAGAGTGGGAAAAGCTGGAGGACAGCTTCTCGGCGAAGATGCCTATTAAAATCATCGACAAAGTCAGCGCCAGCTACCTTGCAAGAGAGTGGCCTAAATATCAGGAATTTAGAGATAAAACCAGCAGCTTGAACTTCGACGAGGAATTTAAGAAAGCATTTTTTGCGGCATCCGACGAAGAAGCTCTTAATATGCTTCATAACGTTCAAGAGAAATTCAGAGCTGCCGGCGTGGAAGAAATGGCGGAGTTCGTGGCTCAAAAAGCTGCGGAAAGAGATGATGTAGGGTTCTAGAAGGAAGCTTTATGACTATGGGATGGTATCGCAGCCATCCCATAGATCTTTCCTATCGGGAGATGACGAAGTCATGAATCGATCGCGTACGGAAGAGCGGACCGGCTTTCAAATCGGTGCTCCCTACGGACCGACCTACGATCTGCAAACCGATTTCGTTATGGTATACGGCGTCGGGCCGGATATGCCGGATCGGATTCGCCAATGGGCCGATCGCGGGTACGAAGTACACTTGATGACAGGCGTTTCTTGGGGCTCTTATCAAGATTATTTGAACGGGAAGGTGGACGGACGCGAGCATTGGGATGAAGCGCAGATGAACCGGTACGGAGAAACCATTATTCACGGTACATCGAAAGACATCCCCTATATGGTTCCGACCATCGCCTTTACGGACTTTCTGACGAACCGGATCAAACGGGCGGTCGATGCAGGCGTCGAAGCCATTCATCTGGAAGAACCGGAATTTTGGGTGGAAGGAGGTTATTCGGAGGCTTTTAAGCGGGAATGGCAGATTTACTACAATGAGCCATGGGTGGCTCCGCATGAGTCCGTCGACGCGCAGTTTCGTTCCGCCAAGCTGAAAGCGTATTTATATACACGCTGCTTGGACCGACTTTGCGCGGCTTTGAAGGAATACGCCATGATCGCTTATAACCGCCATCTCCGGTTCTATGTACCGACGCATAGTCTAATCAATTATACGCAATGGCGGATTGTAAGTCCCGAGTCATGGCTGCTCGATCTCCCGACCATAGACGGATATATTGCGCAAATTTGGACGGGAACGTCGCGGACGCCGAATGTATACGAAGGGAAAAGAAAAGAACGCACGTTCGAAACGGCGTTCCTCGAATACGGCGCGATGCAGGAGTTAGTCCGCGGTACGAATCGACGGATGTGGTTTTTGCACGATCCGATCGAGGATGATCCGGAGCACACCTGGAGGGACTATCGCGAGAATTATTTGAAGACCGTCGTCGCCTCGCTGCTTCATCCGCATATTTCTCATTACGAAGTAGCCCCTTGGCCCAGCCGCATCTTCGAAGGGAAATATCCGAAAGAGGACGGAGACGGCAGGGAAGGAATTCCGGACCACTATGCTACGTTACTCTTGAACGTGATGCATACGCTCGGAGACATGCAGCAAGAAGTGATCCGATTCCAAGGCGAAAACTGCATGATCGGAGTGCTGCTTTCGGACAGTGCGATGTATCAGCGAAATGTACCCGGTGCTAGCGAATCGGAAACTTCGTTTAAATACGACGGAACGGTCGTCGAATCCGCCCAAGGCTCCGACTTCAGGGAGCTGTTAGACTGGTCTCCGTTTTACGGACTTACGCTGCCCTTGCTGAAACATGGCATGACGGTGAGGCCCGTTCAGTTGGAAAATATTCGACGGTATCCCGCGTATTTGGACGATTACCGCGTGCTCGTTCTTAGTTATGAGTTCATGAAGCCGGAATCTCCGGATATCCATAACGCCATTACGGATTGGGTGCGCGGCGGCGGCATTCTCGTTTATGTCGGAGACGGCCGAGATCCGTTCCATAGCGTACGAGCATGGTGGAATCAAGGCAAAAGAGGATACGCCACGCCCGCCGAGCATTTATTCGGTTGCCTCGGTTTGAACGCGGACGCGAACGAGGGGATTCATTCGCTCGGGAAGGGGATCGTCGGATATGTACGGCTGGATCCGGCCGTATGCGCGAAGACGAAAGAGGGGGCGGACCGTCTTCGTCGCATGGTGGCCGACGCGATTACCGCGCTTGGAGACCAAAGCTTGCAATGGAGCCCGAAAAATTACTTCCTGCTTCATCGCGGGCCTTATGTCATCGCCGCGGTTCTGGACGAATCCGTCAGCCCCGAACCCCTTGTATTGAATGGAATGTATGTGAATCTGTTCGATCCGAACTTGAGCGTTACGGAACACATCGAGATTTCCCCGGGCGATAATGCGTTGTTATACGATTTGAATTCCGTACCCGTCGCAGAGGAACCTTCCGTTATCGCCGCATCATCAAGAACCGAGCAGCTTTCTTCGACTCATGCGGAATACAGCTTTACAGCCAAAGGTCCTGAGCGCGTTCAAGCGGTAGCTTGCATCCGCAGCAAAAAGAAACCTGCTTCCGTCCGTTTGGAGCATGCCGGCACGCAGAAGGAAATGGCCTTCACATGGCACGAGCAATGTCGGACTCTTCATCTGCAGTACCCTAATCATCCGGATGGGGTAACGATTACGTTATTGTTTTCATGATCTTTAGGTCAGTCTTCTTTCAAACAGGTAAGGGAGGGGACAACACGTGTTACACCCGATCGTTTCCGCAGGAGAATTCACGGACCTCGATCGATTTATTTTCGAATCGTGGGGTTACTTCGTCATTCCGAATGTGCTGTCGAAAGAGGAGATTCAACAATGTTTAGATGCATCCATCCGAATTCATGAAGCGGCGGGTACCCTCGGATTCGGTCAAGTCGGCAGAGGATACGAGACGGAGCCGGCTATCGAAAGGTTAATGGATCATCCGGCGGTTTTACCGAAGATCAGAGGTTTGCTTGGAGATCGATTCATTGTGCAGTCCGGGTGGAATACGAAGCAACCGGCGCGCGGCGGTATGGGAGGCTGGCATCAAGATGGATCCGGCGCCTACGATTTTAAGAAGTTAGGGTATCCGATACCCCTAATCCAGCTCCGAGCTTCCTTCTTATTAACCGACCAAGAAGAGCCCGGCATGGGGAATATGGAGTTCATTCCAGGCAGTCACCGAAGCAGCGCTCCTCTTCCGGATTCGGTCCGCGCCGCAAAGTCGGGTACGCCGATCAGTCATGTGCTCTGCGCAACTGCAGGGTCGGTTCTGGTGTTCCACAACGCTATATGGCATCGGACGTACGAACATAATCGGGATTACGACCGCTACACCATGCATTACATCTATAGTCCTCCGTGGGTAAAGCCTTCGGACCGTTTCCATAACGATGTCGATTTTATGCAGAGAACTACGCCTCTTCGGAGAGCTTTAATGGGAGACTTTACGAGGCCCGATGCGCCATTCGGAGCCAATTATGCGCCGCCTCCCTTTGAAGGAAACTGAACCATCCGAAAATTTAACGATAACGGAGGGAATCCGAATGTTGAACGTTGCGATGTTGAGCAAGTGGCATGTGCATGCTGCCGATTATGCTAGAAAGTTACAATCTCACGGGAATGTGAAGCTCACGGCCGTCTGGGACGAACAGCCGGAACGCGGGAGCGAATGGGCCGCCCAATTGGGAGCGGATTTCGAAGCGGATTTGGATACGCTCTTACGACGGGAAGACATCGATGGAGTCGTGGTAGACGCTCCTACAAGCATGCATGCGGACGTCATGGTCGCTGCCGCCGAAGCCGGCAAACATATTTTTACCGAGAAAGCCATGGCACTTACCGTTGAAGAGTGCGATCGAATTTCCGCAGCGGTACGCAAAGCGGGCGTTAAGTTTTGCATTTCGTTCCCCGCTCGCACAAGGCCGCACCAATTGTTCGCGAAGCAATTGATCGACGACCAAACCTTAGGGGACGTTACGCTATTGCGCATTCGGAACGGCCACGACGGCGCACTGAATAATTGGCTCCCGGAATACTGGTATGACGAGAAGCAAGCCGGCGGCGGCGCGATGATGGATTTGGGCTGTCATCCGATGTACTTAGCGAGTTGGATGTTGGGGAAGCCGAAGCGAATCACTTCCATGTTTCATTATTTCACGAATCGAGCAGTCGAAGATAATGCGCAGTGTTCTATTGAGTTCGTAAATAACGCGGTCGCGTTGGTGGAAACAAGCCTGGTTACCTACAGAACTCCTTCCGCTCTTGAGATTTACGGCACGGAAGGTACCTTGATGATCTCGGATGATTCGGTTCGCGTCATCTCGAAGAAGCTCGATCTCCCTTTCAACGGATGGATTTCACCCACTCAACTCCCTAAAGAGCAGCCGCTTCCGATCATCCAATGGGCGGATGCATTACTCGACGACAAGCCGATGCCCTTCGGATTGGAAGATGGAACGAAATTGACGGAGCTGTTGGAAGCGGCATACATCGCTCATAAGGAAAACCGGACGGTAGAGTTCAAATAAACCGGGGGAGGGTATTCATATGAGAACGGTAAATGTAGGGATTATCGGTTGCGGCATGATTGCGAACGGCAAACATATGCCGTGTTTGTCCAAGCTAGACAATGTGCAGATGGTGGCCTTCTGCGATCTGTTGCCGGAAAGAGCCGAGGAAGCTGCAAAAAAGTACGGTACGCCCGAAGCGAAGGTGTTTACGGATTACAAGGATTTGCTTGCGATGGAAGAGATTGAGGTCGTACATGTGCTGACGCCGAACAGCTCTCACGCGGCGATCTCCGTCGACGCTCTCGAAAGCGGCAAACACGTCATGTGCGAAAAACCGATGGCCGTCACAGGCGAGGAAGCCAAAGCGATGTACGAAGCTCACTTGCGCACAGGCAAAAAGCTAACCGTCGGGTATCAGAATCGTTCCAACGCCAGAAGCCAATTGTTAAAAAAGATGATCGCCGATGGGGAGCTTGGGGAAATCTATTTCGCAAAGGCCGTGGCTACTCGAAGAAGAGGCGTTCCTACCTGGGGCGTGTTTTTGGATAAAGAGAAACAGGGGGGCGGTCCGATGATCGATATCGGCACCCACTCCCTTGATCTAATCTTGTGGTTAATGGACAACTACGAACCGGAGAGCGTCGTCGGCAGTGTCTTCCATAAGCTGAAGCATACCGAAAATGCCGCGAACGAATGGGGTTCCTGGGACCCGAACGAATTCGAGGTAGAAGACTCGGCGTTCGGGTACGTGAAATTTAAAAACGGCGCTACGGTCGTTATCGAAACGAGCTGGGCTCTTAACATCGCGGAAGGCGGCGGCAATCTGCTTTGCGGAACGAAGGGAGGAGCGGATTTCGCTAAAAATGAACTGCGCATCAACGGCGAGAGGGACGGAAGTTTGTTCCTGAATAAAATCGATGTAAATCCGAATA
The DNA here is from genome assembly GCF_005765165.1 of Paenibacillus antri. NCBI lineage: Bacteria > Bacillati > Bacillota > Bacilli > Caryophanales > Paenibacillaceae > Paenibacillus > Paenibacillus antri. Next base: position 311,350 of record NZ_VCIW01000005.1, read on the forward strand.
ACAGGGAACTATTCCGGGGAGAACAACTGACCGACTTCGAGTATGAAGCCAAACAATGGATTCACAGTATCGTGAACGACACCGAACCCTTAGTTAAACCGGAGGAGGCCATGATTGTTACACAAATATTAGAAGCGGTATACATCTCCGCGGAAACGGGAAAAACCGTTTATTTCGATAAAGAATAAGGATGTGAAATAAAGAGCGATTATTCTTCCCCTCATGGTTGACGACTCGACATTGTCGACCGGAGGGGATTTTTCTATGTCTAGGTGTCGACGATTTCCCAAGAGATCATCTATTCCATATTATCGGACCTAGGCAGCAGTTTGAATAACCTGTTTTATTTAAAAATGAAACGACTGCCTTTTTAGGCGGCCGTTTCATTTTCAACAGAAGGTTATTTGTTTTCCCGTATCAAATATATGTCTCCGAAATAAATTCCTCAACGACTGCGTTAAACGCCTCAGGGGCGTCCGCATTCGCACAGTGTCCGGCGCCCTGCAGGCTGACGAGCCGGGACTTCGGTTCCAGACGATGCCATTCCTCGCAGGAGTCAGCCACATATGGCAAATCGTGCTCGCCGACGACGATTAGAAGCGGATATGGGACGGGGGACGTTTTCTTAATGAAAAATGTTCCCACTCCGGCCATCGCCCGGAAAGACGCGCGTCCGAAATGTCTCGCCCCTCGCGCGACGAGTTCGCGGCCTTCCTCCGTCCGGCACGTTTTGGACACGATGTCGCTTCGGAATTTCGATATCGAGAACAAGCTGGTTACGATCCACTTCAATCGCAGCTTGTTTTGCGCCTTGAGCGCCCGCTCATTCGCCTTGTGAACGGAGTAGCCTCCGACGACGGTCACCGACCGAACAAGTTCGGGATAACGGTCAGCGAACGCTTGCGCCGCCAACGAGCCCAACGAAACGCCGATCAGGTGGCACGCTTCGATACCGTTTTCCGACAAAATCCGGTGCATGACCTCCGGCAAATCCCCCATTGTAATCTGCACGACGTCCCGGTTGTGAAAGCCGTGTCCGGGATGGTCGATCAGAACGAGTTGATACTTATGTTGAAAATAAGCGATTTGACGCTCGAACAGATGGTGGTCCGCGAAAGCAGCATGGAGCATAAGAATCGTTTCTTTGCCTTCGTTTTCGTATAGATGGTAGTGGAAGGGATGGTTATTGAAAACGATAGCTTTCGTTTGCTTGAAAATGTCGCTCATCCGAGAGATTCCTCCTTTCTTGCATCCCTATATCCATATTCGAGATGACAGGCGACCGTTCCATAACTCCGCTCGAGGACACCCCACAGGAATGCCTTTCACGCCACGCGATTTTAGAAAGAACAGATGAATTTGCCTGATGGTTAATTTATAATCGGAAACGCGGGCCATATTATGTTGCTATTGTCCCGGGAGGTCGACATCCATGAATAATCTATTTACAGATCGAATCAAACTGGCGCCAGGCTTCTGGACAAGCCTGAGAGGAATTGGGATAGATCCTATTGACGTTGCACGCAAAGCGAGTCTTCCGTTAACCGTAATTCATGATCCGGTCGTCTCAACTTCTAATTATTACGCTATCTGGCAAGCTTATTCCGAAATCGTCGGCGACGCAGCTGCGGGAATCGTCAAACTTGCGACCGCGTACGAAACGGCACAGTATCCGCCTGCCGCCTTGGCGACCTTCCACGCTCGCAACTACCGCGACGCGCTGAACCGAATGGCGAGTTACAAGCAAATGTGCCCTCCCGAAAACTTGCGCATACGCGAAGAGGGCGAGCAATGCTCGATAGAGCTAGAGTGGCAATATGCGGAGCAGCCCGGACCGCCAGTGCTAGTCGGCATCACGTTCGCTTACCTGCTTGAGCTTGGACGCCGGGGGACCGGACGTCGCTTGACGGCCCAATCCGTCGAATTTATCCATCCCACGGGCGACGTTCAAGTTCTTGAGGGGTATTTCGGCTGCTGCGTTCGGACAGGGAGGGACCGCAATCGGCTAACGTTACATCGAGAGGATCTGAACCGACCTTTCGCGTCGTACAACGAAGAACTTCTCGACATTCTAACTCCCGCCCTAGAACGTTCGTTGGATGAACATCAGAGCAAGCGAACGATAAGCGACAAGGTCAAATGGATACTTTCGCGATGCCTTACTCGGAGGCGAATCGACATTCAAACCGTAGCTAACGAACTAGGAATGAGCGATCGAACGTTGCAGCGCCGACTGACGGAAGAGGGAATAAGCTTTAAGAAGCTGCTATCGAAGACTAGACATGAACAGGCGCTCTTATTCCTGGCAGACACGTCGTTGGAGATTAAAGAGGTCGCCTTTCTTGTAGGCTACGAGGACCAAAATTCGTTTTATCGTGCGTTTCGAACATGGGAAGGGGAGACTCCCGCCAATTGGCGCGTCGCGCAAGAGAGTTGACGTCTTGCGCTAGTTACCGTTGAGGCGAAACGAGGTAGTATTATCCCTATCCTAAACATAAGGAGTGCCAGACGGATGGATATGGGATTGAAAAATAAGACTGCTTTAGTAACGGGTTCTACCAAGGGAATCGGTAAAGCGATTGCCCTTGAACTTGCCAGAGAAGGCGTTCATGTACTCATAAATGGTCGGAACAACGATGACGTTGAGCGCATCGTAGCGGAAATCCAAGCGGAATTCCCCGAGACTCGTCCTCAGAATGCTGCGGCCGATCTCACTGATGAGCGGCAGAGAGAAGCTATATTCTCGAAATTCCCTTATGTCGACATTCTCGTTAACAGCATGGGCATCTATGAGGTCATGTCCTATGACGACGTGGACGATTCCGTATGGGAACAATATTTCCGCACGAACGTTCTCGCCGCCAACAATCTTATCAAGTTCTATATGCCCTTAATGTTGAAGCGCGAGTATGGCCGTATTATCTTTATCGCAAGCGAGGAAGCCATTATGCCTTCCGGCCAGATGCCTCAATATTGCGTGACCAAATCCATGCTGTTGTCATTGTCCAAGAGCTTGTCCAGGCTTACGCGTGGCACCGAGGTTACCGTGAACACTATCCTTCCGGGTCCGACCCTCTCCGAGAATGTGCAGCAGATCATCGAGAGCATTTACCCAGGCGAAGGGGAGACATTCGTTGTTAAAGAGAAAGACTTTATGACGAAGAACCTGCCTCAATCCGAAATCCAAAGGTTTATCAGACCTGCGGAGATCGGCCGCTTGGCCGCTTTCGTCTGCAGCCCGATGGCTTCAGCTTTCAAAGGATCTCCGATCCGCATGGATGGGGGAATGGTACCGACAATATTTTAAGATAGCCAATAAATATACTCCGGCAGCATGCCAGATGTTCGGTTGCCGTTTACCGTTGAAGTAAAGCAAGGGACGGACAGTTTAGTTTACCGGTTGCATTTAGTTATTGAACTCGTTTGGAGGAAATAGGTAACAAATGAAGAAATAGTTGAGAACAGTCTTGAGTTGACAATCAAACGGTAAGATAGGGAAATTTCGCAAAGGAGTGTGATAGTGTTGCAAAAGCAGCCTCCAGCCTCCGAAAAGCCTGATATTGCATCGTGGTTCCGGACGTATTCCGATCACTTGCACAGTGAACCGTATTCGTTTTATGCTTATTTGCTCGAGCACGAGCCACTATGTTACGTAGAAGAAAGCAATTTTTGGGTGGCCTCCCGGTACGAAGACGTCAACCGGGTATTGAAGGATCCGTTGTTCGTCCGTGAATACCGGAATGCCGTGCCGGAGCGCCAACCTAAAGAACTGCCTCCGCCATCTAAGGAATGGAGACCGGTCAACGAATTGCTCGACAACTGGATGCTGTTTCGCGATGCGCCTGCTCATACGAGACTGAGAGGCCTAGTCAGCCATGCCTTTACACCACGAAAGATGGAACGGCTCAAGCCAAAAATCCGCTCCATCGCAGAACATCTCGCCGACCGAATAGCCAATGAACAGCAGCCCGATTTGATCGCTTCGTTCGCATTTCCGTTGCCGGTCATCGTCATTGCGGAGCTACTCGGCGTACCGCCGGAAGATCGCGAACTGTTCAAGGATTGGTCTAATACGTTCGCGAAGGTGCTTGAAGGCGGCGACCGACCGCCTGAATTTGTCCGACAAGCGGGAAGAGCCGCCGAAGACATTGCCGAATATTTCCGTCGCTTGATTGCGGAGCGTAAATCCACCCCGCGCGAAGATATGATTAGTGATTTGCTTGCTGCTCAAGTTCAAGCGGACGCATTAACCGAGCAAGAACTCATAGCGACCTGCGTACTGCTGCTCGTAGCTGGCCATGAAACGACCGTGAACCTGATCGGAAACAGCGTTCTCGTGCTGCTGAACCATCTGGAACAACATGCACGGCTGCTCGAAAGTCCGGAATTGACTGCTTCCGCCGTTGAAGAGGTTTTACGGTTCGAAAGCCCTGTACAAATGACATCGCGGCTTGCATCCGTCGATTACGATATCGGCGGTCAGACGATCCGTCAGGGACAGTCCGTGAATGTGATGCTTGGGGCGGCGAACCGCGATCCCGCCCAGTTCGAACGGCCGGACCGGTTCGATATCAGGCGCTCGCCGAACCGTCATTTGGCATTCGCCTCCGGCTCTCACTTCTGTCTTGGCGCGCCGCTCGCACGCATCGAAGGCGAAATCGCGTTAGCCGCGCTGCTGGAACGGTTCCCGCAGATGCGCCTCGCGGACAGCAAGCCGAATTGGCGATCGAACATTTTGTTCCGTGGTTTGGAATCGATGCACGTACGGTTTTAAGAAACCTGCGGCGTACTTTCGAGCTACGGAGGAAGGGATATTGGGGTGAGCTTATGCAGGTGGCGTTATTGTCGAAACGGTGGCCTAAAGATAGCATAGCAGCGGGGCGTCGTCATACCGTTGGGCTTAAATCTGACGGTACGGTGATGGCGGTAGGCGATAATAAATATGGCCAATGCGATGTAAACGGTTGGCGCGATATTGTGGCGGTCGCGGCGGGTAGTGTTCATATGGCGACGAACACGGGGAATGCTCATACCATCGGTCTTAAATCGGACGGTACGGTGGTGGCTGCGGGTTGGAATAAGTATGACCAATGCAATGTAAGCGGCTGGCGTGATATTGTAGCGGTTGTGGCGGGTTGGCGCCGTACCATCGGATTAAAAACCGATGGCACAGTGGTAGCAGTAGGTCGAAATAATGAAGGTCAATGCAATGTAAGCGGTTGGCATGATATTGCGGCGGTTGCTGCGGGTGACTGGCATACCGTCGGTCTTACTTTGGACGGCACGATGACGGCGGCAGGTAATAATCGGTATGGCCAATGCAATGTAAGCGGCTGGTACGATATTGTGGAAGTAGCGGCGGGTTATCTTCATACAGTCGCGCTTAAATCAGACGGTACTGCAACGGCTGTGGGTTTGAATATACATGACCAGTGCGATGTAAGCAGCTGGAGCGATATTGTGACGATAGCGGCGGGTAGTAATCATACCGTCGGCCTTAAATCTGACGGTACTGTAGCGGCTGTGGGTTGGAATGAGCATGGCCAATGCAATGTAAGCGATTGGCGCGATATTGTGGCGATAGCGGCGGGTTGCGCGCATACGGTTGGGCTTAAATCGAACGGCACGGTGGTTGCTGTCGGCGATAACGCCTCTGGCCAATGCGATGTAAGCGGCTGGCGCGGCATCCGTTCCCAGCTTCCGCCCGACTAACGGCGACGAGATCGTTAAATATCCGAGACGACAGGAGGAGAATGTGATGGAAAAACCGATTGCTGACAGGCTTTTATGGGCTGTACAGACACTCGAAGTCGCTCCTTCCGATCGTATCCTTGAAATCGGATGTGGACACGGAGTCGCGGTTTCACTTATTTGCAAGGGTTTGGTAGATGGTAGAGTTTTGGCTATCGATCAATCGGAAAAGATGATCGAATCGGCAGGGAGAACGAACGCTGATTACGTAAAGGAAGGGAAAGTGAAGTTTATAGCGGCACCGCTCCATCAAGTCGACCTGCGTCAGGAGCAGTTCAATAAAGTGTTAGCGGTAAATGTAAATCTGTTTTGGATGAAGGCTGCTCGCGAACTTGCAATGCTTAAGGATCGCCTTCTACCGGGAGGAGCCGTATATTTATATAATCAACCGCCAACCAAAGAAAAGGTCGGAGAAGTAGCGGAACGAACCGTCAATAATTTGCTTAACGCCGGCTTCCATGTCAAATCGGTCGTGATTGGAGAAATAGCCCCGTTGCCTGTCGTACGCGTAGTTGCAGATCTCAGCTATTCTGGATGATCTATTCAATGGACTCGGCTCCCGGTATACGGGGGCTTTTTGTATATTTTGTCTCGCCTCAACAACCCAGTTCTGAAGCATATGTAGTAGAAATATATATTTGGAAAAGCCTTAGCGATGGAAGGTGGATACCTTATGTCATGGCATGGTTTAGAGGTTTCAGAGGATACAGGGCGAATGTTGGACGAGTTAACGAAAAGGAAAGCTAAATGGGATGGAGCCAAAAATCAGCTTTTATTATTTTGTTTGATATTCGCCGCCTGTTCGGCATTTTCTTTTATTGCTTTTCAGAGATTCGTTTCCCCAATGATTAAAAATCCTTTTGACGTTCTGGGTCTTACAATAGGGGACCAGCGAGTATATCTTCCCTTATTGTGTAGTATTGCTTCGGGTTTTCACACGATGCAACTTACAAAGAAAGTAAATGAATATAAACTTAAATACGAAGTGCTGCGGAAAGAAGCAATTACCCACCTCGACACGACGTGGATCGCGAACCCTAAGTCAGAGTTGCGGGATCGGGTTACGGAAATCATGCATAAAAAAGGGGTTAACGTGAATTATTATGGAAAGTAAAATATCTTGCAGGTGGATCGGTCGGCGGCATCGCTCCGCTAACTGGCAGGAGAATGGAATAACTCCATAGAACTAGTAATGCTTAGGTTTTTTTGCATTTAGGAGGTTCAACATGGCAAAGGCAAAGGTATCAAAGAGACCTACTCGGGATGAATTTGTATTAGAGGAGATCGGGAATCAATTAAGCGAAGCGAAACAAGAAAATTCCGAAATAGTGCTTACTGTTTGGGGCTGGGAAGAACAAGTACGCGGTTTGATTACGATGATGGATTCACGGACTGGAAAAGTGCACATCCAAAGGGGCGGAGAAACTACGAAAGTACCGTTCATGGATATTATGAAAGTAGATTATCCTAGAGATTAGACCGCTATTCGTCATTGGCAAGGCTAGTCATCCGTTGGTCAAGGGCAAAATCGGTAAATTAAGTTAACTCAATGAACAACAGAGCGAGGCTGCCGCGGTCGGCGGCCTCGCTGCGCGGAGGGGGGATATAAGTTATGGGTTCTACTACAGGTGTTACGGTTATTCCTATTGGGATAAGGTCGTGGAGGAAGTAAACCACAATGGCTGCCTGTTGAGGTATCGGACGGGATAGCGAAGTAGCGATACGTTTGGTAGACTTGAGGAAAAACCTAGGGGCGTGAAGGAGTTTGGACAGTTCAACTATAGTAATTGACCTCCTCTTAAGGAAATACAAAGCGGACAAGAAATGGACTCGCATAGTGATTGAACAATTATCTGAAGAGGATATCGCATGGTCGCCCACGCCCGTGAGTAACAGCATCGCTAATTTGATAGCACACATTTCAGGGACTGTACATCAATGGTTTGAAACCGCTTACTGTGGTGCTCCTTTTATCGAAGATAGGAGTAAAGAATTCGAACGCGGTCTTCAAATGTCAAAAGAGCAAGCCTTGGAACTTTCAAAGAAATCATACGACTGCATCGTACAAGTTCTTGAAATCATGAAAGCTAACCCAGAAAAGTTAATGGAGCAACCATATTTAAATTATCCGACCTTCAACGGCGCCTTAGACAACCAAGCCACTATTCTAGAAATGCTGCTGCATCAATTCAGACATTTACCTACTCACACGGGACAAATCATGTACATTGCAAAAATGAGGAAGGGGCATTTAGTATGGGAATAACACTTAAATAGATGTACTGGACCGTACCAGTAATCAATTTTGAGCGGCCTGTTGAATGGTATGGTGAACATTTAAGTATCAAGGTTACTATGATGTCGAGCGACAACAACACAACCCGATTAAAACCCGCCTGAAACGCGGGTTTTTGTTTTGAATCGGACAAGTTCTTGTCGCGGGCCAACGAAAAGAACTTGACCCGTTCGTCGATGCCCGACAAGAACTTGACCTTATTTAAACTAGAGGGAAGGGATGGATTAAAAAAAGTTCCTGCCTGCGTATTAAGCTGCCTGGGCAGATTACTCTAATACCTAGCAAATGCTATTCTTTAGAAAGTGGTGATCGAAAAGCAGAGGTCCACTAATTTCACTTAAAAGTCTGTAATCCATCTAATCCCAGCCTGGGGTTTCCGCCAACATGGTTCTAGGACAGCGGGGGATTTTCTCTTTAGGAGCGGAATTTCACAGTAGGCTTAACGGTTTGTATATGGCCATTTTCTTTTTAGGGGGCGCTATCAGCTCGCGGCAGGGGGATGGGCTTACGCAACGGGGGGCTGGGAGGCGGCACTGCTGATCGGAATCGCCTTACCGGCCATCGCCATGGCGTATTATGCGACGGAGTTTTCGAGATTAAGGAAGGAAAATCCCATTGATTGAGGAGCACGTTTGAGTAATCCACAAGGAGACTGTGACTGTTGTAACAACGGCTGGAAGCGTAGAGGGAAATAGGGGGCGATAGCTCCATATGACACTTCGGCATAACCTTGTTTTGTTGAAGTAACGCGCAGGATAATATGGTAAACATTATGAAATAAACATTTACAAGGGAACGTATATTCGTTACTCTGAACTTAGATTAATTTTTATCTAAAGGAGAGGGATTTGATTGAATACAACGGCAGGAAGCAGGCTTGAAAAAAGAGTAGGCTCTATCTTTATCCACGTTTCAGATATGAAACGGGCAGTTGAATGGTATAGCCGTGTGTTTGAACTGCCATACAACGAGGATTACTTGGAGGGGCGGCTATCTACGGTTTATACACTGCATTTCGCAGGAACCGAGGTTCTGCTGGATTCAAACAATGGCGTTGCACCAGCTCCCCAGCCGTTGATGTTTTTTAAGACGGATAATATTCGGCAGACACTCCGGTTTCTGAAGGAATCCGAGATTGTAATTCATAACGAAACATTAGAAAACAATATCGTCGTTTTTGAAGATCCTGACGGCAACCGATTAATGGCAATACAAATGTAACACTGCTGAACTTACGGGTACGATAGCTTCATGACAATAGGTTGCCAACATGACATTTCTGTATAGAAAATGTGGTAATCATAAAACGAAAGGAGAATCTAACTTTGCAGAATATGAACGATCAACATATGCAGACCACTAGTAACGCATACATTGAAGGCATTCAGTACACTGAGATCCCTGTATCCGATTTGGAAAAGGCGGTTGATTGGTATTGTGGGAAACTGGGTGCGAAACTAGGACTACTGAACGATGAACTTGCTTTTGTAGATTTCTCTATGGGTCCCAGTTTGTTTTTAGTCAAGACAAATGATGATACTACAGCCACATTCAAGGTAAATGGTCAAGACCATTACACAATCGGATTTCGCGTTAAGGACATTCAAGGATTTCATAATTTTTTATCACAACTCGATGCGAAAGTAAGTCCTATCGTTGTTGAAAGACATGGAAGCTTCTTTACGTTTTACGATCCTTTTGGAAATATGTTTGACGTTCATCAACCGCCACAATAAATTCGTAAATATCCCAAAGGTTCTTTTTTATCTTAATCTAACGCAAGTTACGGTGTACGGAATCACGATACGTCATTATGAACTTGATCCGCAAGGAACCGAGCCGTCGCTTATTTTAATTACGGCGTGCCGCGTTGCGCTAACTGGGCAGGATAATTTAGGTAAAACTGGTATAACTTCAGTAATGTTAGGAGAAGCGGGTGACATTGAATGAATATACAAGATGTCATGAAAGTGCGTGTGACGAGGATAGAAGCGGTATGTCTAGTCGGTTTGGAGGGCTCGGATTTGGACGATCAAGATCGTTTATTTACCGAGATGAGAGCAAGACTGGAAGAAGTCCGGTCGAGAAAGAACGATGAACTCTACCTCGTCATACTTCCAGATCGGTTTATCCCTTATGTAGCCGTTGAAGCGGCCGATCTGCACGATGTACCACCAGGGATGGTCATGCATCGCATACCGGAGGACGATTATGTTGTATTTCGAATCGAAGAAAAATATCTTGGCGATTTCTGGAGCTCGATATGTAGTAACGAGAACCAATTGTATTATCGAATCGACCTGGCCAAGCCAAGATACGAACGGTTTACCCAAGAACTACAACCCAACGGCATAACAGAATGGTACATCCCGACGGTAAGTCATATGAAATAATTTGCTTTCCAAATGCGTCCAGTAGCATCGTTTATTACGACGTCTAGTTAGGCCTCCCGGTTTCCGGATCCCGGCTCTTGCTGCCTCGTTCCAACATCACATTCCCATCTGTCGATGTCAAATCACTAAGCTGTCGGGTACGTTACTCACACCTATAATATTAATTAAAGATAATAGGAGGATAATACATATGAACGAATGGGCGAATGGAGCAGTTCAATTGCAGATGACCGACATTTCAGGCTCCAAATTTAATCAAGTCGATGCTAAAAGGCTCATGTTTCAAGAAGTGGACTTGGCTGGAACACAAATCAACTGTGCAAATTTGGAAGGAGTAACTCTAAACGATGTGAATTTGACGGGGGCCAAAATATCAATTGCAAATATGAGCTATATTGTTTTCGAGAAAGCGCAAATGACCGGTGCGCAGTTTCGAGATATTGACTGGCCAATAGAAGGTATTGACGCCAACTATAGTCCTGATCAAAATTATAGGCCTGTGGTATTTGATAATTGCATATTGCGAAATACACAGTTTACGAAATGTGATTTATCCAATGTAGCAATCAATGACTGCAATGTAACGGGACTAATCATAAACGGAATTGAGATTGATAAATTACTGAGTAAGTATAAGGAGTGATGAGAACTTAAAATGTCCAGTAAGACAAAACTTTGTTGTGCACAAATAGTTGCGATGCGTTATCGCTGTTAATTTATACTGTGGTTGAAAGGAGGAATCTGATGGATTGGCATGAATGGATGAACCGGGCGATGGACTATATCGAAATGAACTTGGCAGGGGAGATTGAACTGAGTGAAGTTGCGCGTAGAGCTGCTGTTCGTCTCATCAGTTCCAGAGGATGTTAGTTATTGTCAAAGCGCTCGCTTCACCGGATTTGCTCGTTGAGATCGAAGCCGTCGAAGCGAAGTGACGTTCTATTGCCCCTTTTATGCCCATGTATCGGGGAAAGAAGCTACCCATGGAGCAGAGTGCCGCGGCCTCTGTTCTTTTTCTTTTATGTAACGGGCGACAGACTATCAGACGATCGGCGGTCTCGCTGCGAACTATGTGGATGGGGGAAATTTATAAAATGGCCTTGGTTAATACCACTTCCCACCCAAGGTGAAGCCGTAAGTGAAAATTGTCTTCGGCTGCTTATGATCCCCGGTTCGCGTCCAGTACATGTCCAGCCGCTCTATCTTCCGGTTCGAATTCCACTCCAGCCAGATCTGTCCCTGAAGGGCACCCTCGCGCAGGCCGGTAATGTCTGCCCTCGAACCATTTTCGGAATTGTATGTATAACCATCTTGCGCATGAAAGTCTACTCGACTGTTGAGTCCATCCGGTGCATGAATGACGGAAGCGCCCAAGTCCTTCAGGATCTCTTCGACATCGGTGCGATCCATGCCATATTCCCAACGATGGATGATGAATGCTACCACTTCTTCGATAGAAGATTGCTCCGAAAGGGAAGCCGGCGTTTCTTGCTTCATAAGCTGCTCCATATAGAGATCGTCGCCGGTAACGGGAACCTCCGCTTCGTGGATTACTTTAAAGACACGGGCGCTATGATCTACGGACCATGAGCGGCCTTCATCGACCGTCAGCCGGTCTTTGAATTCTAGCACCACGGTACTTAGTTGCTGGCCATTCATAGCTGTAACTTCTATTTGATAAGTGGCTTCAGCGGCGTTGTCTTCGGGAAAGTTCCTAATATCCACAATTTCTGTACGGTTAACTTTTACACCGTTTGCTGGGAGCGCCACCCGTAAATACTCATTGAGGCTTAGGGATGAGAAATACTTTTCCAGAAAAATCCGGATTTGCTCTTCCTCCGTCAACTTGTCCGGTCGTTCGATATAAACCGATCGTTGTTCGTTATCCCAGCGAACGGTTGCACCCGATGCTTCGGCAACAAACCGAAGCGGAATGTATGTGGTTCCATTGGATAGCTGCGGGGGTTCTGTCAGCCAATATTTCACCTGATTCACGGTGCCGATCGAGATGTTCAGGCGAAGGGCTACGTCGGCAGCCGAACGCTCTGCGAGCACAACGCGTTCAGCAGCATTCCAATGGACGTTATAACCAAGATTCTCAAATATCGGCCGAAACGGGACCATTGTCGTTCCTTCATGAACCAGTGGTTGCTGCGCGAAAGCGAGCTCGACTCCATCGATATAAACCCTAATCGGGTCCTGCTCTTGAGCATGAACCAAACCGCCAAATGGAAACATGCAAACTAGGCAAGCTATAAAAACTAGTTCAGAGCGACGTTTCATTCCTCAACCTCCATCCGTAAATTCAAGCACATACAGGTCTCATAGTACCTTAATAAAGGTTAGAGCAAAAGATCCTTCCGGCATGGGGCTAAAAGGCGAAAGCTAATTCGATATAGGGGGTGTCGCAGCGCTTTCAGTGCGGTATTACCTGTTATAAAGAAATAACAATCCGGTCAGATTGTTACGACTGATTCCGTAGCCGGACATGTCGTTTTCCAAGGAGGCGCTGTTTATTGCGGAACGAAATTTGCTCTTCGCGCCATCATGGAAGGGTTACGTCAAGAGGAACGTGAAAATAAGATGCTCGATGCTCTATTAAAGCGTTCTCTCTAACAAAGTTCCCACTTGTTTGGCCATTGCTTGCGGCGGATGAGGCATGCCATTTCGGATCCACCACTCAATCACCCCTACATAAGCTGTTCCGGCATATTGCAACATAACATCTTCACTTAAATCAATATTTCGCTCGCTTTCCTTATCAATTTCACCTTTAAATCCTTCCATAAAGTGGTATAGAAGCCGAGTTCTGAAAGAAGATGGGGCCCCTTTCGCCTCTTTGCTTGCTAACATGGTGGAAAAGAATAAGTAATTTTGTTCGAAATATTCAAAATAAGGGACAAGAGCCTCGGACCAATTCATCTGACACGCCCACTCATCCATTTCGCCCAATTCGCTCAGGTGTGATTCTATGAGTTTATCCAACAAATCGTATTTGTCTTGATAATGTAGATAAATGGTTCCGCGGTTTACGTTTGCCCGATCCGCAATATCCTGAATGGTTATATCATCAAAGTTTTTTTCAGTCATCAGTTCAATAACAGCCTTTTTCAAGGATTCCTGTGTTTTAAGAATTCTTCGATCTAATTTGGCCATTGCGATCGTCACCAGGCTTTCTGAGATAATTGACATTTTGTATTACTCTGTTGATATATCAACGTTTCGGTTTCTTTTAACCATTGAATGTCCATTCCTTGCATATATAATAATAAACATAGGTTGATTAGACAATGCGTTTTGTTTATCGATCTTATGTTGAGTTTATTAGTATTTCTAAGCGAGCATGAAAATATTGAGATTTTACTCATGGATTACAGGAGGATATATATGATTCAAGCTAATGCACGTGCTGTATTTCATCCGGAAGGCCCTTTCAAACTGACAACGATCGAACGCAGGGATCTGAAGCCGCATGATGTTCTCATTGAGATTAAATTCGCTGGGATTTGTCACTCCGACATTCATACCGCTCGCGGCGATTGGGGACCGGTCCAATACCCCCTCGTGCCGGGGCACGAGATCGCCGGTATCGTTACCCAGGTCGGTTCGGAAGTGACCAAGTATGCCATTGGCGACCGAGTAGGGGTTGGCTGCATGGTTGACTCCTGCGGTGAATGCGTGAACTGCCATAAGGGGGAGGAGCAGTATTGCCTTAGCGGGAATACGGGTACCTATGGAGCCATCGACCGATACGGGCAATATACGCAGGGCGGCTATTCTACCCACATCGTCGTAACGGAAGATTTCGTGGTTCGAATTCCTGACGGTATGGAGTTGGACGCCGCCGCTCCTCTCCTGTGTGCCGGTATTACGACATACTCGCCGCTGCGCCATTGGGGAGCCGCTCCCGGCAAGAAGGTAGCTGTCGTCGGACTTGGCGGACTTGGACACATGGCTGTGAAGCTCGCTCATGCCATGGGGGCGGAGGTTACGGTCCTATCGCAATCTTTGAAAAAGAAAGAGGACGGTTTGCGGCTTGGCGCGGACCATTACTACGCGACGAACGATCCGGAGACGTTTAAGAAATTGGCTGGTTCATTCGACCTCATCGTAAATACGGTGAGCGCGGAAATCGATATCAACGCCTTCCTCTCGTTGCTGGCGTTGGACGGTACGTTGGTTAACGTCGGTGCGCCGGCGCAACCGTTGCCGGTTCAAGTATTCTCGCTGATTCCTCATCGTCGGTCGTTCGCCGGGTCGATGATCGGCGGAATCCGCGAGACGCAGGAGATGTTAAACTTTTGCGCCGAACACAACATCGCTCCCGAGATCGAGGTCATTTCCGCGAATCAGATCGATGAGGCCTGGGAACGGGTACTGGCTTCGGATGTTCGGTATCGATTCGTAATCGACATCGCCACGATGGAGAACGAATAACGAGTCATTCTGGCGATATTTTAGGGGCACGCCTACAACGGTGTGCCTCTTTACGTAAATAAGGATACCAGCGCCAATCCAAGAAGAAAAGTATAATAAGCAAGCCGCGGAGTCCATCCTTTGGTTAGCGACGATCGGACCTGAAGGGCCTAACGGGGGATTCTTCAAGGACGGCAAACAAATCGATTGGTAATGGAGGTTCTAGAAAATGGAAATCAAAAGAATCGGCACGCAACCTTCCGGCAAGGGTCCTTCTGAATATTTTACTGGTACAGTTCGGATTGATCCGCTGTTTGGAGCACCCAGCCCTGCACGCGCGGCCGGAGCGAGCGTTACGTTCGAGCCCGGTGCACGAACGGCATGGCATACGCATCCGCTCGGTCAAACTCTGATTGTAACCGCGGGCTGCGGAAGGGTTCAACGTTGGGGAGGTCCGATTGAGGAGATTCGTCCCGGCGACGTAGTCTGGTTTCCGCCGGGCGAAAAACATTGGCACGGCGCTTCTCCAAGCACAGCAATGACTCACATTGCCATTCAAGAGCAACTTGACGGTAAGGCGGTCGATTGGCTGGAGAAAGTCGCCGACGATCAGTACAATGCCCAACCACACTAGGAGATTTTCAAGGACATGACCAACAACAATCGACATGCGGTAAGACGTAGCCGCAATCGGGATCGCGGCTCGTCACTGAATGCTTCGAATGAATCCAAGTAGCGACATTGCATAACGATTATAACCGTAAGATGTTCTACCAAAGCGGGAAGGAAATGACGGAATGAGGTAAATCCTTGATAAAAAACAGGGGTATATTAGTTTATATTTTGACGCTAGGCGTCTTTGGAATATTGAATACCGAAATGGGCGTTATAGGGATGCTGCCGATGATTGCCGATCAGTTTCAGGTCGACATCACCGAGGCAGGGTGGGTCGTCAGTTTCTTTGCGCTAGCCATTGCGATTTCGGGTCCGACGATGCCGTTATTGTTTTCGCGGATGAATCGGAAAACGACGATGCTGCTTGTGCTCGGTGTGTTTATTTTGGGAAGCCTAGTTTCCGCAACCACATCAAACTTTACGATTTTATTACTCTCCCGCGTGATCCAAGGCTTGTTACATCCGGTTTATGTGTCATTGGCTTTCACGGTCGCGGCATCGTCCGTCAGCAAAGAGGAAGCCCCCAAGGCGGTCTCCAAAATATTCGTCGGCGTATCCGCAGGGATGGTACTAGGCGTGCCTGTCACGAGCCTCATTGCGAGCGAAACCTCCTTAAGCATGGCCATGTTATTTTTCGCAACAGTGAGTGCTGTCGTATTTGTCGCAACCTTGTTATTCGTGCCGTCCCTGCCCGTCTCGGAGAAGATTTCTTACGGAGCGCAAGTGAGCGTGCTGAAGAAGTCCGCGATGTGGCTATCCATCGCCGGCGTCATTCTCATGAACGGAGCCGTATTCGGCGTGTATAGTTACCTGGCCGAGTACCTAGAAAGCGTTACGAGAATGAGTTGGAACATGATTAGCTTCATGTTATTTCTTTACGGTGCAGCCAATATTGTCGGAAACCTTGCCGCAGGGAAGTTGCTGACGAAGCATGCCTTCAAGACGGTAGCAGCGTTTCCATTCGCATTAGGAGCCGTGTACATCGTCTTCATTTTGCTGGGACACCAGGGCCTTCCTATGGCCTTCCTGATTTTACTTTGGGGAATCGTGGCAGGGATCGGGGCAAATATAAACCAATACTGGATCACTTCTGCGGCCCCGGAGGCGCCTGAGTTTGCGAACGGATTATTTCTGACTTCTGCAAACTTAGGCGTTACGACGGGAACGGCGGTGTGTGCAATGTTTATTACAGGTATTGGGTTACAGTACGTAGTTCTTGGGGGAATTGTATTTTCGATCATAAGCATAGTCACTATTTTTATAAGACGCTTTATGCATAACCCCGCATATCAACATGCTAAATGAAAAACGGTACCCTAGTGAGCACTAGAGGTACTGTTTTTGGTTTCCGATCGACCATACAAGCCATGTTTCAACTAGGGAGCAAGGAGTTAATACAAGGTGGCCTCTTTCACATATTATCGATTGCCCCGGTTTTTCGAAATCGCTTGCGCCACTCGGCGGGACTCTGACCATATTCCTGCTTGAACGTTCTCGAGAAGTAATGGACGCTCTTAAAGCCGGCTTCTTCCACGATAGAGCTAATCGGCAGGTTGGTCACGGATAAATAGCGGATGGCCGCCTTCAGGCGCAGATCGCGCAGGTAGTCGAAGGGGGTCGTGTTCGTTTGCTTTTTGAACATCCGTACGAGATAAGACGGGTTTAAGCGAACGACGTCGGCGAGTCGATGAAGCGTGATATCCTCCTTATAATGCGCATCCATATACTCGATCAACAAATCGGCCATTTCGCTCGGCTTCGGTTTGTACTGCCCCCCGCCTGCTTTCCCCGAGTCGTTCAGGATATGCTCGATAAGCTTGTAGGTTTTCTGAATTTCCAGCAAACAAACTTCTTCAAGGGTTTGGGATTGATCGGCGACGCCGGTGGACTGGAGGTGGTGGACGAAATCCAGGGACTGAATGATCGCGGCGGCCAATGCTCCCGAGTAAATGTCTTTGCGGGTTTGCATAAAGTTCCATCGGTCGATTTGCTTATCCGTGAACGTGAAACGATCCCACTCGGCGAGCTCAATGAAACGGAATTTCGCCTCCGCGCGCAAGCTCTCGAGCAGATGCGGCGTAGAAACGGACATAATGAACACGGCCGGAGCTTCCGCTTCGCATACGTTGCTCATCCAACGAAATCGAACTTTCCCAGAGGTAATATGAAGAATTTCATAGAGAGCCGGATGCATACCTCCGCCGGGCGCCTCCGCCGATCGCGAGATCGAGCCCTCCCTGCATAGTCGAATCCTCACCTGAATGACCTCCTCTACAACCGAAAAGTCAATGATGTGCAAATCAGTCGCTTGAACTTCACGAATCATCCTGATTGAGTTTTTTTTTAAGGGTCACATCGTGCAAAGACAGCGCTTTCTTCTCGATGTACACTTATGTCAACAAGGTCAATATACGTCACAAGATCAATATACTTCAAATCGTTCAATATGAAAATAAAGGAAGTTGATATCCAATGAAAGCTTTACACATTACCGAGCAGAACCGTTACGAAATTATCGACATCCAGCTCCCCGAACCGGAAGACGATCAAGTCACGGTACAAATCGAAATCGTCTCCACCTGTCCGCGCTGGGACATTCACATGATGGGCGGCAAGGACATGTTCGACGCAGGTCGGCGGCCCGACTATCCATTGCTTCCCGGGTTTCCGGGTCATGAGGCTGCGGGAACGGTCGTCGCGGCGGGAAACAAGGTGCGTACCTTGAAAGTAGGGGATCGAGTCGCCGCGCTCGAGCATATCGGCGGTAACGGGGCTTATGCGCAATATTTGAATTACCGAGAACAAGAGCTCATTAAACTGCCGGACGGGATCGAGTGGAAGCAAGCGGTATCGTTCGAGCTGCTGAAATGCGTATTAATCGGCTTACTGCAGTTCGGCAATATTACCGGAAAATCGATGCTCGTGTCCGGCCTCGGCCCGGCGGGGATGTTGGCGGTGCAGGCGGCGAAGCTGCTCGGAGCGTCGAACGTCACAGCCGTAGAAATTAACCGCGATCGAATCGAGCTCGTCAACCGGTTAGGAATCGGCACGGCGAAGCACCCGGATGAGCTCGGAGAGGAGCGTTTCGATTTAGGATACGATTGCGTCGGCGCTTCGGCTTCCGTGCAGCGGCTGCTCGAGCAGGTCGATTCCCATCTCATGATTTTCGGCGTATTAAAGGGCGAAGTCCGGTACGGCCAGCATCTTTGGTTGAAGGGTACGATTTTAGAATCTTATAAATATCGCCGGTTCGGCGAAGAAGACAAAGCGTTACTCATCGATCTCGTGTTAAACAAGGGGTTAAATACCGAATGCCTTCAGACGCACCATGTACCTTTCTACCGCTACGACGAGACGATTGAGCTACTGAAGAAACAAGAAGCGATTAAGGTGTACGCTTACCCCAAGACGGATTTCGTCGATTCCCTTACGGAGGATGAACATGCGAGCTGATGCGGTCGTATTTACCGGCGTAAGGCAGGTCCGCTTCATGGAAGTCGAGGTTCCGGATCCGGGGCCGGAGGATGTAGTCGTCGATTTGGTCTATTCCTGGATCAGCAACGGGACGGAATCCTCCTTCCTATATGGAGAGCGAGTTACCGGGGAACAAGCGCCGAGGCCGGGGGATGCATTGCCGTTCCCCCAGGTGGCCGGATACCAGAAGGTCGGGATCGTTCGGAGCGTCGGCGAATCCGTTAAGGACGTTGAGCCCGGAGACTGGGTATTCGCCTCCATTAGTAAGGTCAACGGAATGAAATTCGACTCGGGCGGGCATATCAACCCTTCCGTTACGCACAGAAGCCAGGTTTGGAAGCTTCCCGAAAGGGTCGAGCCGCTGGCGTACAGCGGGGCGGTGCTAACCCAGGTCGGGTACAACTGCGGTTTCCGCCCGGACGTCACCGCCGGCGACCAGGCCATCGTCATCGGCGACGGCATGGTAGGGCAATGGGCCGCCCAATCGCTCTCGCACCGGGGGGCGGAAGTTACGGTGCTAGGCCGGCACGATGCTCGGCTGTCATTGCTTCCCTCGCCGATCCGTTCCTTCAATACGCGGAAAGAGCCATTGTCCCGCTGGCTCGACGGGCGGAGGGATATCGCGGTCGTCGTCGACACCGTCGGGGACATGAACGCGTTCCGCGAAATCCAACCGGCCATGAAGTGGAACAGTCATTTCGTATCGGCCGGGTTCCTAGGAACCGAAGGAACGATCGATATTCAACAACTGCGCGCGCAGGAGATGACGCTTCACTGCCCGTCCGGGTGGACGAAACAACGTATGGACGAGACGATTGCCGGCATTCATGAGGGATGGCTTCAAACGCTTCCCCTGATTACTCATAAGTTTTCGGCCGCCGAGGCGGAGAATGCCTGGATGCTTATTATGGAAAAGTCGGAGCCGTTCCTCGGGGTTATCCTCGAATGGCGGAACAAGCCATAACGGCGAGAGGGGAGGGAAATAACGAATACATGATGAGCAAGCAGAAGTCCGAGTCGTTCGTGTTCGTAAAGGAAGACCCCCTGCCGCTTCGATATCGGCCGATTGCCGACCAGACGCTGGGGGTGAGGAAAAGTCCGCTCTCTTCGGACGCTAAGCACGTTCGGTTCGAGGAAGGGAAAGACTTCGTCGTCGACTACGACCAAGCAACGATTCGCCGAACGGAGGGAAGCCGGATTCCGGACGGTTCGCAGCACCCGATGTATGGCGTATCTCCGTTCGACCATACGCAATATCCGGATTACAGCAACCGCAATTATACCGTGTACGCGGATTACTGGACCGACGACCCGCGTACGGACGACCGGTTTACCGTGTCGGACGTCGAACGGTCCGCGTATTTGAAGCGAATCGCCCGCAAGCTTTCTTCCGGGGAAGAAGCGTTGTATGTCGTCTATGGGGACAGCATCAGCGCCGGCGGGGAAGCGAGCGAAGAACGGCTGGCGTATTACGGTCGATTCGCGGAAAGCTTGCGGCTCTTATTTCCGGAAGGGCGAATCAAGATCGTAAACAAGTCCGTCGGCGGAGAAGCCAGCGACGGCGGCGCAAGTCGGATCCTTGACGATGTGGTTCCCCGGCAGCCGGACTTGGTGTCCATCGGATACGGGATGAACGATCAAAATCGGCACCCGCACGGAAACTCGGTTCCGCTCAAGCTTTTCGAAAGCCATCTTCGATACATGGTCGAGACGCTCCGCAAGGAGTGCGGTTGCGATATCTTGCTGGTCACCCCTTGCGAGCCGAATCCGCACTGGGAACACGCAAGCGGTGCGACCCATCTGTACGCGGATACGATAAAGAAGCTAGGCGTCGAGTATGGCGTCGGCGTAGCAGATGCACACGCCTTATGGAATGAAGAGCTATCCGCAGGAAAAACGCCCGAGAGCCTGCTCTTGAACAATATTAACCATCCGAACGATTACGGTCACTGGATTTACAGCTGCGCATTCGCCTCCATGTTGAAGTTATGAATTCATAAATAGGAAGGGATGTCGAACCATGACCGAAAACCAAAACGCGGAAAAAGATTTGTTCCTTACGAGAAGGAAATTGTTGACGTCGATCGGGATGTTCGGCGTCGCCGCCGCTGCGGCCGGATTGGCCGGAGTCGCTCAAGCGGCGGAGGACGTCCAAGGAATCGGTGGCGAAAACTCGGAAAAGAAGAAGGATAATGCCGAAAGGCAGCTTCCGACGATCAACGTCGCCGAGTTGCGCGCCGTGAATACGACGCCCTCGCCGAACACGGTCTACTATGTAACGGACAAGGGACAAGAAGGCGTATTCGCGTACGATCAGACGGATGTAACGTCTCAAGACAATACGGGGACGATTCTCGTTACGGCGTCCGGGGCCAGATTCAAGCGGGTTTACGAAGGCGGTCTCAATATTAAGTGGTTCGGTGCGACAGGAGACGGCGTAACGGACGACACGGCGGCGATTCAGCAGTGCGCGAACGCGGCGCAAACCGGGACGGTGTATATTCCCGCAGGAGTGTTTAAGGTAACGTCGACCGTAATCATTCCTGAACTGACGTCGATTCAGGGCACGGGCTACGCCTCACAATTGTTAGGTTCCGCCTGCGATTGCTTGACGTTCACGGTCTCCAACGGACTATCGCCGGTCGTGGTCGAGAAGTTCGCTATATTCGGCAGCGATGCGACGAATTATACGGCCATTAACGTGCCGGGTACGGCTCAACTGCAGCGAACGACGGGCATTACCTTTTCCAATATTTACATAGCTTACTACGGTACCGGCATGAGCTTGCGCGGCGTATGGCATTCCAGAGTATACGGATGTTACATGAACGATGTCTGGAACGGCATCAAGGTGATCGGACAAAGCGTGAAGAACGTGATCGACAGCTGCCAGATTATACGAGGCGGCGGTACGATTACGGGAAGCGGCGATTCTATGGCGATCTACGTTGACGCTACGTTCGATTACGAACCCGGGGGGACTACGGAGCACAGGCCGGAAGACCTCGTCATCACGAAGACGCTCACATTCGGCTTCGATATGGGCGTGAACTGGGTTCGATGCCTATATGGCGTCATTACCGAGTGCGATTTCGACTATTGCCGAAAATACGGGATTAACTATTTGACGACGGAAGGCGGCCTCACGATCAGCAATAACTGGATCGCGCTGACGGAGGGAGCGGCTTTATATGGAATTTACGCGGGCAATTTCGGCGTACCCGGCTCCCTCGCATCCTGCCGAATCGAGCATAACACGATCGGTCATTACGGCGGTACGAATACGCAAGCGATCGGGATCAGCATCGGCTGGAATCAGAACAATACGACGATCGAAGGCAACTTTATCTCCGGCATGGTAGGGTACGATATTCTAGTAGATTTTGTCGAGAATGCCCACATCTCCGGCAATCGACTAGCGTCCGATGTAGCGACGTCGATTCGAGTCGTCAGCAACAAGCATCCGGTGTTCATCAACGGAAACCATGCGAAAGGCTCCATTGAATATGATCCGAATATCGACCAACTCTCGTTCAACGGCCAATATGTCAAAAACTCCGTCCCGGCTAGCGGAACATGGCGGAGAGGGGACACGGTATACAATACCGAGCCCGTGTTGATGAACGACAGGTATCTTATCGGTTGGTACCGATTAACGGACGGCACCGGGAACGCGCTTGGAACGGATTGGATCGAGATGAAAAGCTGACGTCGGGTTCCCGTCGGGGAAGAGCAGGTCGCAGCTGACGAGAAAGTGAACGCGCTGCAGAAATCATAAGATTTCCAAGGTCGACGGCGAGTTGCCGTCGGCCTTTCGTTATAAATTAACCATGGGAACAATTAACGGGTTAAATATCAATTGCTAACGAAAATTGCTATTGTACAAGTAAATAGCGATGAGCAACGCGTAGGGAGGTTTCGCCGAATGCCGATGTCCTGGAAGCGCGTGAAGGCGCGGTTGAATCAGTCCATTTTCAGCAGAATGGTCGTCACGTTCCTTCTCATTATCACTCCATTATATGTGCTTAGCATTGAAGTATATAAATGGGCGATCGAGACGCAGAAGCAGGATATTTCGAACACGATGCTCTCTCAAGTCGATTTTTACGTCGACAATTTCGAGAAGGAAATTCAAAGGATCAAGCTGCTCCAGTTTTACAGCACGAACGATCTAAATTTACAGTTATTGGCCTACCAGCCCGACTCGGTGGACGACTACGATAAGACGGTTGCGGTGACGCAGTTTCAACAATATTTGAAAGCGGTTGCCAGCAGCAGCTCGTATATTAAAAGCGTTAGTGCCTATTTTCCTACCATGAACCGAGTCGTTACTTCGGCGACCTTCGAGAGCTCTATTCCGAGAGACGAATTTAAGGTGTTAGATACGAATTCTTATTATTCGATAGACGCGCAAATGATTTACTGGAACAGCCGGATCTTCTTAAGCGTGTCGAATTTGTCGAATACGCCATTAGAGGCGAACGCGGGGAAGCGCACGCCTGCGTACATCATCGGCGTAGAGCTCGATCAGAAGACTCTGGAGAACGCTCTGAAGCAGTTCAACGATTACGAAAACGGCGGAGCCGTCATGATCGACCGCGACGCGAAGTTCGAGCTTGCGAGCACGAACCGAACGGAGACGAACCTGGAGATGATGAGCTATATCCGGAAAGCCGTCGCAGTCGAGAAGAGCGGTTCCTTTAATATCGAAATCGCGGGAGAGACGTATTGGGCCGTCTATACGAGCTCCGATTATCTCGGTCTTACTCTGTGCAAATTTATCCCCGAACGCGAAGTGCTGAAAAACTTCCAGAAATACTCTTACTGGCTTTGGGTGTTTACCGCGACGTCCGTGCTGCTGATTTTGCTATATTCCTTTTCTACGTATCGATTGATTTACAAGCCTCTGTCCATTCTCGTGAAAGCGTTCCGGAAAATGGAGAGAGGGGAAATGGAAGCTTCCATCACGCATCAAACCCACGATGAGTTCCGCTATTTATACGGCGCGTTCAATACGATGGTGTACAAAGTCAACACGCTGATCGAACAGGTATATAAACAAAAAATTCTCGCGCAGCATGCGCAGCTGAAGCAGCTGCAGACGCAAATCATCCCTCACTTCCTTTATAACAGCTACTTTATTTTGCACCGTATGGTCATTGACGAAGACAATGACCATGCGGCCCGATTTTCCCAGCTGCTCGGCAATTACCTGAAATTCATCACCCGGAGCGGCGAGGATGAGGTCATGCTGGACAGGGAGGTCGAGCATGCGCGAATCTATACGGAAATTGTAGGCATGCGCTTCGCCAATCGGCTGTCGCTCCGCTTCGAGGAACCCCCGCAAGCGTGCAAGCGCATCAAAGTTCCCCGACTCGTTATCCAGCCGATCATCGAGAACGCATTGGAGCACGGGCTTACGCATACGGCGAGCGGCGGGGTGTTGAATATTTCATTTTCCGAATCGGAGGGGGCGTTGGACGTGATCGTCGAGGATAACGGGACGGGGTTGACCGACGAAAGGTTGGAGCGGCTGTGCGAATCCTTGAACGAAAAACCCGGCATGGACGACGTCGAAACGACAGGCATTCAAAACATCCACCGGAGGCTGCGGTACCGGTTCGGCGCCGGCAGCGGATTGTTGCTGTCCCGAAGCGAGTTCGGAGGATTAAAGGCGGTGATTCGCGTTGCACATGGCGATGTATAAGCTGTTAATCGTGGACGACGAGCAGTTGATCGTGGATTGGTTGTACCGGCTGTTCGGCGGCTTACCGCGATTGAACTTGGATATTTACCGGGCGTATTCGGGGGAACAAGCCATGCATTGGCTGAACCGGACGAAAATCGATGTCGTGCTTACCGATATCCACATGCCGGGCATGGACGGCATGCGGCTGCTCGAAAACATCAAGAGCCGATGGCCCGACTGCAAGGTCGTATTTTTAACCGGATACAACCAATTCGAGTATGTGTATACGGCGATTAAGCACGACGGGGTGAGCTATTTATTGAAAACGGAAACCGACGAAGAAATCGTCGGCTCGGTCGAAAAAGCGATCGCGGAAGTAGAAAGAAGTTTCCGGGACGCGGAGCGGCTGGACAAGGTGAATCAGCAGGTCAACAAAGCGATTCCGCTGCTTCAGAAACAATATTTAAGTCATTTGCTCTGGGGGGATCAGGCGTTGCTTCCGGTGACGCAGGCGCAGTTAGACGATGCGGAGCTCCCGCTTCGGGCGGATCTTCCCGTCCTTGCGCTGCTCGGGCGAATGGACCATTATTCGGGACAATCGAACCGGCCAGAAAGAAATCGCCTGATCTACACCGTGAGGAGCGTAATCGAGGACGTGGCGTTTGAGCGGATGCATACCGCGTTCGTTCATGAGGAGCCGTACTTCATCTGGTTGTTCCAGCCCTCGGCGTCCGTTTCCGACTGGGAACAGGCGTGTCTGTACGTGAGGGAGATGCTGGACACCGCGCAGAGAATATGCGCGGAATCGCTCCATGTCGGTATGTCTTTCGCGCTGGGCAAGGGTACATGCGAATGGGGGATGGTCGCAGCGAAGGCGGAAGGGTTAAAGCGGCTGCTTAACTTCCGAATCGGTCCGAGCGGCGGCGTCATCGCGACCGAAGGCGACCCCGGCTCCGACGAATTCGACGGCAGCGGCTCCTACGGTCCGCCTCGGCCGGACAGTACCCTTTTGATCCAGCTGAACCGAATCGGGAAGCTCGCCAGCGCCTTGGAACGTGGGGACAAGGAAGAATTTTTCGACACGTTTTCCGAAGTCGCGGATTACTTAAAGGGGGTTCGCAATATACGGTACGCCCCTGCGTCAGAGGTGTATCTTTCGCTTTCCTTAAAGCTGATCTCGTATATCAACCGTTGGGGATTGGCTGAAACCCAGTTATGGCCCGGAGGGTTGGAACGGCTGACCCGGCTCGAATTCGACAGCTGGGCGGACGCGACCGATGAGTTGCGCGCCGTCGCGGAACAAATTTTCACGGTGCAAGCGCGCCATCTTGAGAACAGGGAAAGGGACACGATCCTGCGTGTACAGAAGTACATTTTCGAGCATCTGTCGGAGGACATTTCGTTGGTGAAGCTTGGGGAGCTGACTCATTTCAATCCGTCTTATTTATCTCGGTTGTTCAAACAAGTGACCGGGACTAACATTTCGGATCTGATTCATCAAGCTCGAATCGATAAGGCGAAGGAGCTGCTCGGCAATACCGCCATGAAAATCCAAGACGTATCGGCAGCCGTCGGATTCGACTCTCCGGCGTATTTCGCTAAGTTTTTCAAGAAATCGACTCAGATGACGCCGCAAGAATACCGCGACTCCGTTACATAAATGAAAACAAGTAAACAGAACGCTCGAAAGTAAAGAACGTCATATATAAAACGCTTACATTCATTTTTATAATTGGACCAAGAGGCCTCAAGACGTATTTAAGAATCTAGGAGGAATGGTATGAAGCTACGGCGCAACGCAAGATCGATCACGTTACCGCTCGCCGCTCTCGCAATCGCGACGGCCGCTTGCAGCACAGGCTCTTCGACCGGGGAAGAACCGACTCCGCCCGGCGGCGCCTCCGAGCCGTCCGCCGTTCCCGCAAGCGGTCCTCTAGATCCGTTCGAACCGGAAATTACGCTCACGAGCGTTAGGGCGGACCTCGGCACCAACTACAAATACGATCAAGGCGAGACGATCGACAACAACATATGGATTCAGGAATACAAGGAGAAGCTCGGCATTAACCTGTCGTATCAATGGGTCGTTCCGTCCGACCAATACCAACAGAAGTTCGGCGTCGCGCTCGCGTCGAACGATCTGCCGGACGTGCTTGACGTCGACATTAAGAACCTCAAGCTTCTGACGGAGAACGACGTCATCGCCGATCTCACCGACGTCTACGAGCAATACGCCACGCCGCTGACCAAGAGCGTGATCGAAGGCGACGGCGGGCTCATGCTAGGGACGGCGAAAATCGGCGGCAAGCTGATGGCGATCCCGGAAACGCTTTCGATGCTGGACAACGTCGAAATGATCTGGATTCGCAAAGACTGGCTCGAAAAGCTCAATTTGCCGGTCCCGACGACGATGGACGAACTGGTGAAGACAGCCGAAGCGTTCGTGACGCAGGACCCTGACGGGAACGGCCAAGCCGACACATACGGTTTCGCCTTCAATAAGGACGCCGTCCTCGGAACCGTTACCGGGTGGGCGGACATCGCACCGATCTTCTACGCGTTCCACGCGTATCCGAACGGCTGGATCAAGGACGATACGGGCAATCTCGTCAGCGGTACGATTCAACCTGAAGTGAAGACGACGCTAGCGTTCTTGAATGACTTATACAACCGGAAGATGATCGATCCGGAATTCGGCGTCAAAGACGGCACGAAAGTGGCCGAGTCGACGACGGCGGGGAAAATCGGCATCGCGTACGGAGCTATGTGGAACTCGATCTGGCCGCTGAACTCGAGCAAAGAAAACGCCGAAGACCCCGGCGAATGGATCCCGATTCCGCCGGTTTCGAGCGACGACAAGCCGGTCCTATCCCTGGTATCCAACCCGGCCGCGAACTACCACGTAGTCAACAAAAATTTCGAGCATCCGGAAGCATTGATCAAAATGATCAACCTTTGGGTTGAAAACACGATCGGTCCGAACGCGAACAACGACAAGTACGGCACGACGTTGGAAGGCAAGGAAGTATTCAAGATGTCCATGTTCCGGGTGTGGAAGCCGAAGCAAAACCTAGAAAGCTTCCAGGCGGTTCGGGGAGCGTTGGAGAAGAAAGATCCGACCGGGCTGAACAGCACCGACAAATCGAACTATGAAAAGGTGCTCGCGTACGAAGGCGGCGACGTCAAAAGCTGGGGGTACGCTTCCGTGTTCGGACCGGGAGGCTCGCAATCGATTCTGGAGCAAATCGATCAAAACAACCTTATGATTTTCAACGAATTTTATGGCGCGCCGACCCAATCGATGATCGACAAAGGCGCGACGCTAGGCAAGATGCAAAGCGAAACGTTCCTGAAAATTATTATGGGGAAGGAGCCGATCGACGAGTTCGACAACTTCGTGGAGCAGTGGAAAAAGCTGGGCGGAGACGACATTACGAAAGAAGTGAACGAGTGGTACCAATCGAATCAATAACTCCGTTGCGGAGCGGGGAAATACAGGGGGGAGTTGGTGCTGCCGACTTCCCTTTCTTCTCCCCTGCGGACGCGACCGGATCAAGGAGAGATGTCCATGCAGGCTGCAAGAAGGAAGGGGAAGAAGTGGATTCGGGAATCCCCCCTGCATCTCATGATGGTGCCGGGAATCATCCTGCTTCTGATCTTCAGCTACGGGCCCATGATCGGCGTGATCATGGCGTTCCAACGGTACAATGTCGTGAAAGGGTTCTTCGGTTCGGACTGGGTCGGACTCGACAACTTCGAGTTCATCCTGCAAATTCCCGACGTGCGTCAAGTATTTTGGAATACCGTGTTCATCGCGTTCATGAAAATCGTGGCCGGTTTGATCGTTCCGGTACTGCTCGCCCTGCTCTTGAACGAATTGCGGGCGAAATACGTTAAACGAAGCATCCAAACGATCATCTATCTTCCGTACTTTTTGTCTTGGGTGCTCCTCGCCGGCATTTTGATCGATATTTTGTCTCCGTCCGAAGGAATCGTCAATCAATTGTTATCCTGGTTCGGGATCGAGCCGATTTTCTTCCTCGGGAACGAGGACGTGTTCCCGTACATGCTCGTCACGACGCATGTGTGGAAGGAGGCCGGCTTCGGCACGATCATTTATTTGGCGGCTTTGACCGGCATCGACCCTACGCTGTACGAAGCCGCGATCGTCGACGGAGCGAATCGTTGGAGACAGACGTGGCACGTCACGCTGCCCGGCATTCTCCCGATCGTCGTTTTAATGACCGTATTAAGCCTCGGAGGCATTTTAAACGCGGGATTCGATCAAGTGTACAATCTGTACAACCCTCTCGTCTACAGCACCGGTGACATTATCGATACCATGGTCTACCGTATGGGACTGATCGAAAATCAATACAGCTTGGCCACGGCGATCGGGCTGTTTAAATCGGTCATCTCCGTCGTTCTCATCGTCGTATCGTATAAGCTGGCCGACAAATACGCGGGCTATCGCGTGTTATAGCAGAGGGGGGGGAATCGATGCAATACAAGATGTCTTTCGGTCGGTCGGTATTTGTCGCGTTCAATTACATCGTCTTAGTCGGGTTCGCCTTGTTATGCTTGCTGCCCATGGTTCATCTGCTCGCCATCTCCCTGAGCAGCGGCACGGCGGCGGCGGCAGGGTTCGTCACGCTATGGCCCGTCGACTTCACCTTCAAGGCCTACGAGTACGTAGCGAACAAGCCGGAGTTCACCCGATCGATGATCGTCTCGTTCCAGCGTGTGCTGATCGGCGTTCCGTTGGATATGCTGCTTACGCTCCTTATTGCGTATCCATTGTCCAAGGACGCGCGGACGCTCTCTTTCCGTAGAGGGTATATCGTATTTTTCATGATCACGATTTTGTTCGGAGGCGGTCTCATTCCCTGGTATATGGTCATCAAGATGACCGGCCTGCTCGACAGTATCTTCGCGCTCATTCTTCCCGGGGCGGTTTCCGTCTTCAACGTCATTTTATTGTTCAACTTCTTCCGGAACTTGCCGAAGGAGATCGAGGAAGCGGCTTATATCGACGGCGCGGGACACTGGTATACGTTATGGAAAATCTTCGTGCCGTTGTCGATGCCTGCGATCGCTACGTTAATCCTGTTCACCACCGTAGGCCACTGGAACAGCTGGTTCGACGGCATCATCCTAATGAATCGAACGGAAAATTATCCACTACAAAGCTACCTTCAAACCGTCGTCGTACAGCAAGGGTTGGAGCGGATGATCACGATTCAGGATACCGCCTTGCTTC
Source organism: Paenibacillus antri (assembly GCF_005765165.1). Taxonomy (NCBI): domain Bacteria; kingdom Bacillati; phylum Bacillota; class Bacilli; order Caryophanales; family Paenibacillaceae; genus Paenibacillus; species Paenibacillus antri. Next base: position 341,304 of record NZ_VCIW01000005.1, read on the forward strand.
AGGAGGTGTCCAACCGGACCAACAAGGCGGCGCAAATCTTTATCGGCGCCTTGCCGATTCTGCTCGTCTACCCGTTCCTGCAACGTTATTTCATGAGCGGTATCGTGCTCGGCAGCGTCAAGGGGTAATGGGAAAGGGAGCTGCATTGGGCGGTTCAGAATCCTATGAAGTCAATTCGCAGACCAGTGTCGCGAAATCACAGCAGGAAGAAAAAGCGCCTTCAACGAATAGGCTATTACAGAAGGACGATTCTATTTTCACTGACATCCCATGACAAACTTGACGCGTTACATGTATAAGGAAGAGAGCGAGGAGGCGCTTTTTTATGGAAATTCTACGCGTCGGCATGATCGGCACCGGAGGCATCGCCGGGTGGCACGCCCGCCAACTGCTGGAGCTCCCCGAAGTTGAAATCGCGGCTTTGGCCGATGTGAATCCGGACAGTCTCGAACGGTTTACGGAGAAATACGGGCTTCATCGTGCCGCGGCTTATCCGGATTATCAGACGATGTTGGACGATGCCGTGCTGGATGCAGTCATCATCTGCTCGCCGCATACCGAACATTACCGGCAAGCCCGCGATGTGCTTGACAGGGGGTTGCATGTCCTCATCGAGAAGCCGATGACGTGCACATCGGCGGAGGCGGAAAACCTCATTCAAGCGGCCGAGCGGTCGGGTAAAATTCTGCAGGTGTCGTATCAGCGCCACTGTCAGCCTGAGTTTCTGTATATTCGAGATACGATCCGAAGCGGAGAGATCGGGAAGCTGACTTCCATCACCGCCTCGCTCTACCAAGGATGGCGAGAGGGGACCACGAACTCCTGGCGCCAGGATCCTTCGCTCTCCGGGGGCGGGTTCCTAATGGATTCAGGCAGCCATATTATTGACGTGCTGCTGTGGACCACAGGTCTTACTCCTGTCGAAGTGAAGACACAACTCCACCGGCAGGGCTCGCCTGTGGAAATCGACACGTTCAGCTCTATCCGTTTTGCCGAAGGCGCTATAGCTGGACTGAACCTCGTCGGGCATGCGCCATGCTGGCATGAAACCTACGTGTTCATTGGTGAAAAGGGCGGGATTTTCTTTGACAACGGAAAGATCACGCTGCGTAAAGCTGGGGAGGAGCCGGTCGTGCCGAAGCTGCCGGAGCCTGCGACGAATCAAGACAAAAGCTTTATCGATGCGATTCTTGGCCGCCACGAAGTCATGGTCCCCGGCGAATTCGCGCTCAAAGTCGTGAAATTCTCCGAAATGGTTTACCAGGCTGCAGGATACGTGCCGGACGTTATGCCTGCGTCCGACTAAGAACTAACAGCATAACCTTGATCACCGAAACGCGCCCATGCCGGCGCGTTTATTTTGACTTTACGAACACTTGACCCGTTTATCGATGCGCGGCAAGAACTTAACTCTAATGTAGAATGTTAATGAGCAGTGCAACCCGAATAAAGGCAACCGGTTTTTTTATTAAGCAAGGATATAAAGGCGATGTAAGCTGTGGATTTAAGAAGTACATTCCAATCAAACCTTCCTTAACATGAGGCGAACCGCTTGTTGAAGTAACGGGCAGTATTCATCCCTTGACATCATAATTGATCAGCGTATAATGAACATAACTATTCGATACGACATTATGCCAATGACGAGCTTCCAACTCCGAGGCGTTCCCGTCAAGCGCAGTCCATTGTGACTGTTGCCTAAGTTTACCGGCATCCGCCCGTTACCGCGGTACCAAGAGGATCGAACCGAACGCTCGGATCGATCAAATTGGGTGGCACCGCGAGCAGACGCTCCTCGTCCCAATCAGACGAGGAGCGTCTTTGTGTTTTTATCATAGGCTAAGGGGATGCGATACGATGACGAGAAAACACAATTTCAATCCGGGTCCGGCGGTGCTACCGCTCGAGGTGCTAGAGCAGGCGAGGCAAGATTTGACGGAATACGGCAGTAAAGGGATGTCGCTCATGGAGATGTCGCACCGGAGCAAGACAGTCGAGCGGATGATGGGAGAGACGGAGGAGCTGCTCAAGGAGCTACTCGACTTGCCGGACGGCTATCGTGTCTTGTTCATGGGCGGCGGCGCCAGCACGCAATTCGCATTTGTGCCGATGAATTTCCTTACCGCAGGCAAGGTTGGACAGTACGTGCTGTCGGGCAGTTTCTCGGAAAAAGCGTTCCAGGAAGCGCAAGTGATCGGCGTCGCGAATGTGTTGGCTAGCGGCATAGCCGACAAGTGGCAGAAATTGCCTGAATTGTTCGGATTTAATCCCGAAGCCCACGTAGCTTACGTCCACCTGACAACGAACAATACGATCGAAGGCACGCAGTTCCGTAATCTTCCCAATACCGGCGATGTGCCGCTTATTGCAGATATGACGAGCGATATGCTCAGCCGCAGGCTGGACTGGACGAAGCTCGGGTTGATGTACGCCGGAGCGCAAAAAAACCTCGGCCCCGCAGGCGTTACCGTCGTCATCGTGAGAGAAGACTTGCTGAAAGCTTCGACCGATGCGCGAATTCCGACGATATTCAAATACGCGACGTTCGCGAGCAACGACTCGCTGTATAACACACCGCCGGTGCACACGATCTACGTGATGAAGCTCATGCTGGAATGGACTAAACGGAAGGGCGGCCTCGTGGAGATGGAGCAGCGCAGCTTGGAGCGAAGCGATCTGTTGTACGACGTCATCGATCGAAGCGGCGGCTACTATGAAGGCTTCGCCGAACGGGCATCGCGCTCGCGGATGAACGTCACCTGGCGGATGCGGGACGAAGCGCTAGCGCGGCAATTCGTCTGCGAATCGGAGCAGGCGGGCTTCGAGGGGCTGGCGGGACATCGCAGCGTAGGCGGTCTACGCGCTTCGATCTATAATGCGTTGCCAGTTGCCGCTTGCGAGGCGTTGGCGGACTTCATGCAGGATTTTCAACGGCGGAACGGGTAGGAAGGGGGCATCGAACATGCAAGACATTCGACATATTCGCGAGAATGCGGAGCTATACCAGTGGACAGCGGAAGCCAAAGGTATCGAACTGTCGATCTCGCGCTTGCTGGAAATGGATGTGCGGCGCCGTGGGTTGATGCAGGAAATCGACCAGCTCCGTTACGCACGTAACCGGGCATCGGAGCAGATTGGCGCCTTAATGGCGCAAGGCGAAAAGGATGAAGCTGCCCGCATTAAAGCGGACGTGAAATGGAACAACGAGACGCTGGCTCATCTGGAGTCGCAGCAAGCGGAGGTCGAATCGGCGTTCAGCGAGTTGATGCAGCTCGTACCGAACCCGGTGTCGCCTGATACGCCGCCTGGACTTTCGGACAAAGACAACGTGGAAGTGAAGCGTGTCGGCGAGCCGCCGGTGTTCGACTTTGATCCGCGCGATCATGTGACGCTTGACGAGCTGCATGGCATGATCGATATCCTGCGCGGGGTTAAAATTGCGGGTGCGCGAAATTACGTGCTGAAGGGCGCCGGCTTCCATCTTCACAGAGCGGTGCAACAATTGGCGATGGGCGTGCTGGAGGAGCGTGGCTACACGCCGATGGACGTTCCGATGCTGGTGAGGGAGAACGCGCTCGTGTCGTCGGGATATTTGCCGTTGGGGCGGGATCAGATTTATGCAATAAAAGAGGAGGACAGATATCTAGTCGGGACATCGGAAGTGAGCTTGGTCGCTTATTATGGGGATGAGATCGTGGACGTGCGAGAACCGATCCGCCTATCTGCGCAGACGGCGTGCTTCCGCAGTGAGATCGGTTCGGCTGGACGGGACGTGCGCGGGCTGTATAGGGTTCATCAATTTTCGAAAGTGGAGCAGGTCGTCCTATGCAGGGCGGATCCTGAGGAATCGGAGAGCCTGCTGCAGGAACTCACGCGAAATGCGGAGAAGATTTTACAATTGCTTGAACTCCCGTACCGAGTTGTAGCAGTGTGTACCGGCGATATGTCGCAGAAAACGCACAAGCAATTCGACATCGAGACATGGATGCCAAGCCGGCAGGATTACGGGGAGACACATTCGTCGTCGAATGTGCGCGATTTTCAGGCACGGCGCGCCAACATTAGGTATCGGGATGAGAATGGCAAGCTGCAGTACTGTTATACGCTGAACAACACGGCGGTCGCCACGCCGCGCATTCTCATTCCCCTGCTGGAGAATCACCAGAGGGCGGACGGCAGCATCTACATTCCTGAAGCGCTTAGACCTTATATGAAGGGGATAAGCGCGATCGAAGTCGGGGTGGGGGCACGGTGAATTATTCTCATGCATCGTAAGAATCGATTTCGGGGTTAAGCAAACGGGGACGTTAATTTCATCACACAACTAGGACGAAGCTGCCGGCACGACCGGGCAGCTTCATTACGTTAACTGAGTAGTTTAATGGAGAGTTCCAGAACTTCTCCATTGCCATGACGTATTTAATTATGTAAGAAGATGTCGTTAGTACGGGGATTATCATAAACCGAGGTGGTGTGTGAGAATTGAATATAACCAAAATGGTTGTGGTCTCCATTGGTATTATCATACTACTCACCGGGTGTTCCGAGCCAAAATCATCAACAACGTCCTATATTATAGTTGTCGAAAAGGGAATTACAGGGGAGCAATACTGGGTGAAGGCAGTTGACCCTTACTCTAGACAACAACGTGAAATCAATTTAACAACTGACGAAATTAACGCTTGGAATCTTATAGAAGAAGGTAATGAGTATTTTGCCACTTACGAATACACATCTTTAGAAAACGGTTCAGACTTATTAAGTATTAAGCATCCTTCAAAAGTAAATGAGTAGATAAGATTGTTGATCTAACAGGGACGAGAGCGCAACAGTCAGGTCGTAATTATTGTTAGATTCCCAAGTCCAAAGATACATACGGTATGACTCATACCATTAACCTAGGAGCATCGTATATTACTAACGTAGGGGCTTGGGAAGCAGTATTTTGCGAACCAGATTATTACGGCAAAATCGATTGAGCTATCGGGTACGTTAGCATCAAACAACCGGGACGAAGCTGTTGGCACAATCGACAGCTTCATTGCGTTAACTGGGCAGGATTGCTTCATCGATTGTCGAACCCTTTCGTTTTTGAATATTTTTATACTTGGGCGGGGACAGGGCATGGAAATTAAGATACGAGAAATCGAAGCAAATGATTATACTGAAGTTGTTTTCTTATGGAACGATGTACTTGGTGTTCGTACTGTTACGGATGAGAACTTTCGCATTACGATGGAACAGATGATTAAAGCCGGTAATTACAAAACGTTTGTAGCGTTACTTGAGAATCATGTTGTTGGTTTCATATCAATCGTACATGCATTAGCTGTAGGGTCTGTGAATGGTTATCTGCATATAACCGGCCTTGCTGTTCATAATGATTTTCGGCGTCATAGGATAGGCTCTGAACTGCTGAGATACACTGAAAATTTTGCGAAAGACAGCGGAATATCCAACATTATTCTATGTACTGGGATGAGGCGAACCGATGCCCATGCTTTCTATGAGCATAATGGCTATGACAAAGATTCATACTGCTTTGATAAGATTATTAAACTTGACTAATGAATACCCATTTTACGTTACTCTAAACATTCCTGTATAGCCTAAGAAATGGGCTTTGTTAAAAAAGGAGCGCCTCGGTATGATGGGTTTGTCCACGGGTTCGAAACCCAACACCATCAAGGAGGCGCTCTTATCTATGAAGTTTAAGCAAACGGACGGACAAAATCAACGGATTGAACGAATTACCACTTCTCATCTTGTCGTGGGAATCGACATGGCGAAAGATATCCACGTAGCACAAGCAACAAACTTCCGGGGCATTGTACTTTCAAATAAGCACTTATCTTTCAAGAACATAATTGAAGGATATGAAAAACTCCAACGTTGGATGGAGGGCCTGCTGCAGAAGCACCGGCTGAAGAGTATTATCATCGGGATGGAGCCGACGGGGCATTATTGGTATAACCTTGCGAATTGGTTAGTTGATCAAGGGCTACACGTTGTGTTGGTCAATCCAGCAACGACGAAACGGAACAAGGAAAACCGTGATAACAGCCCCTCAAAAAGTGATCCGAAGGACGCGCTAGTTATCTCCGATGTCGTAAGCCGCGGTTACTATTACGAATACACTCGCCAAGCCACCGACTTCCAAAGACTACGCACGATCATGAGCGATCGGGAATTTTGGGTGACGAACAGTGTCCGACTGCAGAACCGGATTGTTCGCTGGTTGGATATTCGTTTCCCAGAGTATGCTTCGGTCTTTAAGGATTGGACCTGCCCTCGATCAATAGCGACACTCAAAGAATTCCCTACTCCTAAAGAACTTAAGGAGCGATCCGCGGCCGAGGTCATTACAAGTTGGCGTAAGCATATGAAGCGGGCGGGCGGTACAACAGGCACTCAGAGAGCCGCAGAGCTCATTTTCCTAGCTCGCCAAAGTGTCGGGGATACGACTGCACTAGAGGAGGCAAAACAGGATCTCCGTCGCTTGGTAGAAGAGTTTGAGCGCATCTCCGACATATTGAACACGATCGAGATGGACATTGAGGCTGTACTAAACGACATTCCTATGGCGAACCAAATGAGGTCTTTAAAAGGTCTTGGACCCATCTATGTTGCAGCCATTTTGTCTGGTGCAGGTGACTTGAGGCAGTACGCTCATGGGCGCCAGTTGCTTCGAAAAGCCGGTTTAAACCTGGCTGAAAGTATGTCGGGCAAGCGAAAAGGGGAGATCGTACTCTCAAAACGCGGGGATGCAAAACTGCGGAAATATCTATACCTCGCTACACTAACACTGGTCGGAACCAACCCCGTCTTTCGACAGTTACACGAGAACAACGTCCAAGTGAAACATATAGGGAAACAACAGTCTGTCTTTAAACTGCTCGGGAAGCTGGCACGAATTCTGATTGGCATGGTTCAAAACGGCGAATCATTCACTCCTGAAAAGACAGTTCAATCCTTCACTAAAGCAGCCTAACTGTCACGTATGCTGACTCATTCGTAGGATTTCGGACAAAGAAAGCACGGAGGACCGAGTTCGTACCCGATAAGGGCTCAGACCCATCAGCTAAACGCTATCGGTCTCCACACCTTGGATAAGTGTAACGAAGGAATGTTAGGGCGTAGACCCGTTGAGCCGTGGGATGGTAAACTACCAGGGAGATTGTGGAGGATGCGTGCAGTAAACCAGCAACTTGGGGAAATGTTCCAAGGTGTGCGTTTCCTTTATTTCCGCATGCCCAACATTGGGGCCGGACGGGTATGTCGACAGCTTTCCCTAGCAATTCATATTTTCAAGGTAACGAAATCCTGCGAATGACTGAGTTTACGTGAGATAAACCCTTAAAACCGAGGGACGGGTACAAGAGCGCAGCGGTGGAACCGATCCATCGCTTCATCTGTTGCTGTGCACCGCCGCTAAACACAAACTGGGCAGGATAATGCAAGCATTTAGACGAAATTATTGCTTGAATATTATATGTATATTGCTTTTTGGGAGAGAGGAACTTGAAATGAATAAAGATAAACTATGCTTAGAAATAAAAGAAGCAGAAGAGTCCCGGTTGAAAATCCTCGTTACTCAGTTTTCACCTGGTAATCCTCTGTTTCAATACAACCGATATGCCACACAAAAGAGGGGTGAGGGACTATATTTAATCGCTTGGCATAATAACACCCCTATTGGCCATTTCTTACTACGATGGAGTGGTCCTAATGATGAGCCTGTAACTAAATTAGTGGATATTACCCATAGTGCTTTCTTAGAAGCTGGGTTAACAGTATATGAATATCGGAGAAAAGGTGTTGCAACAGCCATCATCCAAGAAGCCGAACGTTTAGCAAAAGAAATGGGTTGTAAGGAAATAAAGGAATCGGAACCGAAGTTGTGATTTATATGCAAAAGAAGTTTGATTGATTAAATGGTTTATAAGAACTATATTCCTGACTTATTGACGGGGCGTTGAAGCAAAATAGGTTGCATTAAAGTCCTTGATATACAAGGATTTTTTTGTTATGCAATCACTTTTGCTTCATTTTTTTATTGAACCAAAAGTGGTTGCATAATGTATTTTTGAAGCAAAACATATTGCATAATAGACAGCTTGGATTTATTCTATAATTGTCAGATATTATCGAAATATGGGTGGAATATGAAAACTCCGATTCCTATAACTAAAGCTGAGAAAGTTAGAGGATACTGGGAAGGATTCAGTCCCAAACTTAAGCGCGATGTATTTTTTACAAGCGATCTTGAGTATGACTACTGGCTTTGGGTTGAAACAGATCCGAACATTATTTCTTTTTGTGAAAGACCCCGTAAAGTAAGTGATTTAATCGGTAGTAAAACCATGGAATCCGTTATGAGCATGTGGATAAAATATCATGACCAATCTGAACATTATATTAAAGTAAAACCCTCCTATGTTCGAAATCCAATTCTTTCTAAGAAACTGGATAAAGAAATTCAAATTGAACAAAAATGGTGCGAGCAAAATAACGCGAACTATAAAACTGTCGAAGAGGAATCAATTCGCTCTAATCCATTGCTATTATCAAACAAAAAATTGCTTATATCCTTTGTATGCAACAGATCGCAGCCAATAGACACCGATTACCTCCGGATCAAAAAATTTATTTCGAGCGGTAGATATTCATTACAGGATATACACCTTCATTTCGCTGATAAAATTGCGCCAGCTCGAATTACGGAAGCTTTATGTTGGATGATATACCAAGGTAAAGTACAAAGCAATTTAGACATTGTGCCCTTAGGTTCAAGGATGGAGGTGTGGCTTCATGACTAAAAGGAAGGTTATCGAAAATGAAAATTTCGGTTCGGCTATCGATATATCCTCCTGGCCCAATGTGCTAGTGGATAATTTGTCTGAAGAGGATCAAAAGACATACTACAATCGAAGAAAAGCGGTTGAAATGTACTTTCAAATTAAAACGCATGAGCAAATCATGAAAGCAACTGGGATCCATCGCAATATTGTCACTAAATTGGTGAAGCGATGTCTGGAGACGGATTCGGAAAACATCGTATGGGGATTCAGGGCATTAATTCCAAGAAAAAGAATCAACTCATACAAACGAGAAACTTTGCCGGAATCAAGACCCAGTAACCCCAACCCGAACAAAAATGGAGCATTTATGCTATTGCTCGAAACTTACTCAGATCTAAAAGACGAAATTCACACATTATTTTTCAAGCAAAAAAACAGATCCGCCTCTGACCCAGTGATCAAGACGAAATATATTCATAAACAATTTATCCAAAAATGCCGAGATTTGGGGTTGAAGGCTCCAAACGATTACCCCTTTAATACCTCAGAAATGGGCAGACGAAGTCTTTATAATTACATAAAGAAATTAGAAGCGCAATACATGAACGAAGCATCTGAAAGATATGGGAAAGAAGCCTCCCAATTAATTCGCTCCACCGGGGCGGGGGATAACTATCGTCATATCGTACGGCCTTATGAACAAGTCCAATTCGACGGACACAAGATAGATTTGGCCATTACTCTTGTGCTTTACACCCCGGAAGGCGATGAAATCTTAACGGTAATTGACCGGATCTGGCTGCTTGCCATTATTGATGTCGGGACTAGAGCGGTTCTTGGGTATCATGTGAGCTACAACAAAGAATATACCTCAAATGATGTACTGCATTGCATACGTAACGCCATTGTCCCGTGGAAACCCAAAAAACTCACGATTCCCGGTTTAACATATCCTGAGAAAGGCGGGTTCCCCTCAGGTATTATACAAGAAGTTGCATGGGCATTATGGGATGAAATACTGTATGACCAAGCTCAAGCCAATCTTTCCAATATTGTAAAGGATCGCTTGAAACAAGTCGTGAAATGCAGAGTAAACCCGGGAAAAGTCAGTTGTCCGATTAGGAGAAGCCATATCGAACGGCTTTTTGGACTTTTTGAGGAGAATGGTTTTCACCGATTGCCGAATACAACCGGTAGCCACCCGAAAGATCCTCGAAGAAATGAACCAGAAAAAAAGGCGATAAAATTCAAAATTACTGCCCAACATCTCGAAGAACTGATCGATGTGTTAATTGCAGATTATAATGCGACACCGCATGAAGGAGTAAACTATGCTACTCCCTTGGATGCAATGAAACAAAGATTACAGAGGTTTACGGTCAATCAAATGCCTGAGGAACAAAGAAATGAGGTAGTCTTCTTGTCATTAAAAGCTAGCCGGCAAATAAAAGGGGACGTGCGGATTGGAAGACGCCCATATATTCAATACGAGAATGTCCGTTATACGAATGAGCTGTTAGCAAAATCACCGGGATTGATCGGGAAAAAGGTTGATTTAATGGTTAATGTCGATGATCTTCGGGTTTTAAGAGCCTACCTGCCGGATGGTGCAGAACTCGGGAAACTAAAGGCAATGGGAAAATGGGGGCTAACACCACATACCCTGCAAGTCAGACAAGAGATTTTTAAACTTAAAAGGTTGAAATTGCTTCATTTTACTTCATCAGACGATCCAATCAAAGTTTATCAACGATTTCTGGAAGAAGGAGCCAAAACCAAGAAAAGAAACGCAAGCAAAGCTTATGAGATGGAACGAAATCAGGTTCGAAATAAGGATAGCGATGTTTCTCCAACTCCGCCGGATCAAGTAATTGAGAAACTTGAGTCGACAGAAGAAAAGAAGGAAAATACAAAAACCTTTGAACCCAAACCTTCAACCCGGAATCTGCGAAAAACGATGATTTATTAAAAGGGGAAACGATCGTGCAAACTTCTTTATTTAATCATCAATCAAGCCAACGTCCTTTTCTGCCTCAAGATACACATCCGATTGAAACTGGGAAATATAACATACCAACCAACGAGATTAACAAGCTTTACGAAAAGGTTAAAAACAGCATTCAAAATCGATTACCTGGAACTGTCGTTCATGGAAGACCGCGCCTGGGCAAGACGAGAGCAATTTCTTATTTAGTTAATACGTTACCCGCTGATTTTGGAAATATGCCCATATATACTTTACTGTGCCGGGAGCATTCAAAGCCGAATGAGGATGTTTTTTTCACGGAAATCTTAAAAGATGTCGGGCATGGTTTATTTGCTTCGGGTAAAGCTACAGCCAAAAGGGATCGCCTTATGAAATTTTTGTTGGAACGTGCGGATGCAGCCGGCCAGAGTCGTACAGTATTCTTTATTGATGATGCACAGAGACTCCACGAACTGCAATATAACTGGCTAATGGATATATGTAATGAATTAGACAGGCACGGAGTAAATCTGACGGTGTTCTTGGTCGGACAGAATGAACTGCTCAATCAGCGGTCTGTATTTTTTGAGGAAGAAAAGTATCAGATCATAGGGCGTTTTATGGTTGAACCGTATAAATTTTATGGTGTCAGAACGTTGGAGGATCTCTACGAATGCCTGTTATGCTACGATGAAGATTCTATCTTTCCAGCTGATAGCGGGTGGTCATTTACGAGATACTACTTTCCGAAGCCTTTCGAACAAGATTTTCGCCTTCATAAATACGCGGCTGAGTTACACGATGTTTTTATAACTCTTCGGCAGGAAGCCGGCATCGGTAAACCTTTTGAAATCCCAATGCAATACCTCACAAGAACAGTGGAGTACGTATTAAGAAGATATGGGTGCGAGGGGGAAGACGTAAACGATATTACTCGTAACCAATGGAAAACAGCAATAAAAGGTTCAGGTTATATTGAAGCGGAAATTTATCGTGCGCCGGAATGAAAGAATGGGGTAGGCCAAATGACAGGAACAAAAATAGATTACCATTATACCTGGAGAAAAGAATGGATATCGCCTTATGAATCTTTATGGGGGATACTCGAAAAATTTAAATTTGCAAATTCCGCGACTGTAAAAGACATTTTCAATGTGTTCGGAACTGACTATGTCAAAAATCTAAAAACACATATCATAAGCAAGAAACATCGCGAATGCATACATTTATCCGGGTTAGATGGGGATTTGGTAGAGTCCGTTTTCTTACAACCTATTATAAAAATAAATGAACGATATATTGAACAAATGGTTGGTAGTCTACCCAGATCCCACAGTATGCGCTCTTATATCAGAGACGAACTTTACTTTTGTCCGGAATGCATCAAAACGGGACATCATAGCCTATTTCATCAATTTAAACTTCTGCACGAATGCCCGTATCACCAGATTCCTTTGCATAAGGGATGTGTGAGCTGCAAGAAGTCACTCCCCTTTGAATTATCGGACAATTTTACAAAAGAGCCTTTTCGATGTTTATGTGGTCAATCGTTTTTAGAAGAAAAGATAGAAAAATCCTATTTACCTGCTTGGAACCAGGTTTCACTTAACGATCTAAGATCAATAGAAATGATTACTTGGTTAAATTTTGACGGTTGGCAGCTTTCTCGTCTAAAAAGCCTCCATTTTCCATTGAATCTTGATTTAGAGGAATGCTCAGGTTTTATGGACTATGTATTATCCGTACTAAACCCGGAACACCAAACAAAAAGTAAAGAAATCCATACTATTGTAAAATCGGCACCATATATACGGAAATTAAAAGGCGAAGAGGAGAATGGAAAGGGTAAATCAAACTATATCTTAAAAAGATTCCAATTATATGATGTCGTTTACGAATCCTCGGTTCAGACGGTTCAAAGTATAGCATCATACGTTAAAAAATCAATTCTCGGGACTCATCGATCCTGCTTGGAAAGACTATTCAAAGCGAACTTATCCAACGATCCAATATGCCCATATGCACTTGCCTACGCACATTGGATGAAATTTGTAATGGGATACGAAAACCTATGGATCATTAAAAGAGCTACTCATTATCGGAAGTATCCTAGCAGGATTGAATTTGGTTCAAAACAAGATGATTATTATTTAACTAATCTTTTTTACGATTTGAGGATCGGTTTCTTGGAGGAAAGCTTTGCGGCTGTGAAATGGATATTTAACCGACTTATTGGCCTTTTGATATGGAACCATTTTATGAATTGGCTATCGGTTTCACAAGAATCTTCCGAAAAAAGGTTAGAGTACAGAAGGATTCCATTCAAACAAGAAAATGTCCCTTTTTATATTTTGGTTATTCCTGATAATAAAAATGAACCGCTTGAATATCATTGGTGGGGCCAAAAATCTTCTACCCCCAATTTGGTCTGCCCATTCTCTTCTAGGAAGAGTAACTCTTGGTAGCTGTTTAATTATTTATTAATATTCGCGGGGTTTAGTCCAATATTGGTTGGGAAACGGATCTTGAAAACGGGTATTATCTCATCGATCTTTACCTAAAAGTAGTTTCTCACGCTATGCAAGGTGCATAATTGCCTTAACCTAAAGTATCTTCATAAAACAAATATGTAACTATATAAAAAACAATCCTAGTCCTTTTGCGCCATGAGTTATTGTCGAATTGTTAGTTTGTACATAAATATCATACTGTACAAAATAACCGGAGCGAGTAGTGTTAAAAATACCTTGAACTTTGCACTTGCAGTTGCAAGGATTATGACCATATTTGCATGGAATCTAAAGTGGTTATTGAAGAGATGATCCATAAAATATGGTTCGATTAGAGGCAAATAATGAAGGGACAGATGTCCTCAGTGGCCTTTTAACTCGGGCGCCTTGTTACATTAATCCATTAAGAAAGCGCTAACAGGTGCACAAGTAGCCTTTTCATGCGTCGACGTTGTCTCCTCGTGTTTTCACTTATTCAATACGTTGATAACTTATACGTACCCCCTCGTTATACTATAAATTCCACGAAACTCGGCGCTCGCAGCAAGCCTGTCCGAGTCCAATTCCGCATCCTCACGCGCACCCTAATCCGTGGCTCTACGTAGACATTGGTGCTATCCTCTCCGGTAATTAATGGTCCTACAACGCCTCTAAATGCTTTCTTCGCTCTCGGAGGTACACCGAGTTATATTACGCCGGCAGGCCGCAATTTACCGCCATCGCCGTACACCGCTGCCAGCCATCCGAACTTCTGCTTACGCCATCCCGTTATATAAACGTCAGCATACGTCCAATTAATGATTTGTAGCCAATTGGGGCTGCGCTCGCTGACATAGACGGACCCTTTCCGCTTAGCAACGACACCCTCCATATTTCGCGTTTTAATCGCGTCAAACATCGCCTTACCCGTGCCGTCAACTGTAAGTAACGATCGGAATGCCGGCGACTCATCATACACGTCCACAATGGTCCGCTGGCGTTCAGTAAGTGGCTCCTTGCGCAAATCCATGACTTCGTTACCGTGCCGTGTGAATATGCGTATTTCGCCGTTGTAGCACGTAATTATGGCACGATGACCGTCTATTTTCGGTTGGAATACGTAGCGCTCGTCGTCGAACGGGGCGGGCGCTATCTCCAGTAACATAGGCGATATAAAATCGAGCATAAAAACACCTCTTCCTCAATTATATCGCGTTGGCTATGGAGAAGAGGCGGTAAGTTATGGGGGGGTCAATGAAAATAAAAGTATGAGATTAAAAAATTTTCTTTCATTGATTATGGTATCTTGGGAGCTTCGGTGGCCTATTCAGATAATCCGATAAAATTATAATCAAAGCAGCGGCAGATACATGACTTTTCATTAATCCATGCCTGCACGAAAGAACAGTTGCGAGCCTTCATTGTCTAGCGGTTATGTAACCTCATTCGTCTAGAACGAGGAGTTGGGTCTGTTGGATCCCGGTCATGAGCCTCTCGAGTGTGCCCGCTCTTTTGGCTTCAGTACTAACGCACTGGTTGCCTTTTTTCAACCGGCGCAGGTAAAGCCCGTTTACAACGGAGAGTTCTTTTGAGTGGTAACTGATTTACCAAATTGATAATAAATGTTTCAACCAGCGGAGGGGACTACTAATACGGAGGTGATGAGTAAAATCGATCACTGTTTAGAAAAATAAAGGTGATTTGCTCTTGTGTATGCAATCTTTTTAGTTATGAGGTGTGAAAATGTTGTCAACTGAACGACGATCGGTTTATGCAATATGGATTAGTTTATTTAGCAACATTGTATTAACGATCTTAAAGTTTGTCGTTGGTTTTTTATTCAGCAGTCAGGTTCTTATTGCGGATGGGGTGCATAACGCTGGTGATGTTTTTGCAACGGCCGCTGCACTCGTTTCGATGATGGTTTCCAAACGCGACCCTGATCTTGAACATCCTTATGGGCACGGAAAAGCGGAGGTAATAGGGGCTGGTTTCGTCGCTGTTATATTAGTGATGGCTGCCTTGTACATAGGATATCACTCGGCATTGGCATTATGGGAGCCGCCTCATGCGGCGAATTGGCTCGTGTTCGGTGCGGCCGCTTTGTCTCTTGTTTGGAAACAATGGCTGTATATGTATACGATGCGAATCGGAAGGGAAATAAAAAGCAGCGGTTTAGTTGCGACCGCATACGATCATTTGGCAGATGTTTATGCTTCCATTGCAGCTGTATTTGGTATCGGACTTTCCATGGCCGGAGAATATTTCGGCATTAGATTTTTAACATACGGCGATCCTGTTGCGGGGATTGTCGTTGCGTTCCTGGTGCTTCGGCTGGCGATACATATGGGGCGTTCCTCCATCGACATTTTGATGGAAAAAAATATCGATGAAGATAAAATGAAGCAACTGAAGGCGATCGTTCTCTCGGTACCATGGGTAAAAAGGATTGATCGGATTCGTGCCAGGGAGCATGGACATTACATAATAGCTGATGTCCGAGTCGCAATACCTGCCGAACTCAGCGTGGCGGAGGGACATGACGTAACGCGCCGCATTAAACACAGTATTCAAGAACAGATGGTGGAAGTAAGTGAAGTGCTAGTGCACATAAACCCATGGTACGAAGGAACGGAACCAAAGAAGGTTTAAAATTTGCATCAATCAAAAAATTCATTAGAATATAATTGACATTTCCCAACGGTTGAAATAATATAACAATCAAATATTAGTTTGAGTGAATGGAGGGGCACATAGGTCAACATTTGAAATCTCTACGACAGTATCTTCATTACAGTGCCGAATCCCTTTATTATTCCATGGCGCATTTCATTGGATCTTGGGCGTGGGCCGAATATTTTTCCATATTCGCAAGCTTCAAGGCAGCAGCGCTCCGTGCGTTTAGGGATATGGAATGTATTCCGGTTCAAATTGAAAATAACAAGGCCGATGTTGGTGCTTGGTACGGCAAAATGACTTTCTGGTTGATCGCCATGAATTAATGGAGACGACTGCAGCGTACAGTGTGGAACCTGAGATTTTTCCCGGAATGGCACACGATATGATGTTGGAGAAGGATTGAGCGGCTGTGGATAGGAAAGTGACGGAGTGCCTCACTGTGTTTCCTTTATAAAAAAACACTCTCGATCATTCAAATACTTTTTTTCTTATGATAATGTGGACAAAATAAGCTTGATAAAATATCAAAGGTGGAGAAACCTTATGTCTATCGCGTTAATTCTTAGTGCTATTGGAACTTTTGTCGTTACAAACATCGATGACATTTTCGTGCTAATGATCTTTTTTGCTCAGATCGAGAAGGCACGTCATGCGAATATTGTTCTTGGGCAATACCTTGGGTTCGGGCTTTTGGTTTTGATCAGCATACTTGGCGCCTTCGGCTTCACTTTTCTGCCACCGGAATGGACCGGATTTCTTGGGCTGATACCTATAATTCTCGGGATTCGGATGTTCCTGAAAAAAGAGGAAGAAGATGAGGCGGAAGAGGCTCTAGAGAAATTGGGCGATGTAAAGACCCAGGCCTCGAACAATCGATTGTTTGGGCCATTGACCGGCAAAGTGGCTGCCATTACTTTTGCGAACGGCGGGGATAACCTGGGGATATATATTCCGTATTTTACGACGCAGGGTACCGGCTCCCTTATATATATCGCGGTTATATTTTTAGTTATGGTGGCGGTTTGGTGTTTCTTCGGTTACCGTCTCGCGCGTTTTCCAGCCATCTTAAAGGTATTGCAGAAATACGGCAGTGTCATCGTGCCGCTTGTTTTTATCGCCTTAGGTATTTCGATCATGGTTCACGGTGATTCATTTGAATATTTGATCGGGCTATTTAGGTAATTTTGATGACATATTAAAACTCAAACTGGGGGCTGAGACAATGGTGTTAAGGGATGAAATTCAAGACATTGAGTTGTTGGTGATTGGCGGCGGTTCAGGGGGGTATGTTGCTGCAATAAGAGCAGCGCAGCTGGGTAAAAAAGTGGTGCTCGTTGAAAAATCGGAGATGGGCGGCGTATGTCTTAACTGCGGCTGTATTCCGTCTAAAGCACTCATCTCCGCTGCCCACCGGTACGTACACATGCGTAATTCCGGTATCACCGGATTAAAAGCCATCGATGTGGAGATTGACTTCGCTCAAATTCAGCACTGGAAGCAATCAGAGGTAGTTAACCGGCTTAAGACAGGTATACATTCGTTGATGAAGAAACACAAGATCACGGTATTCAAAGGGGAGGCAGAATTTATTAGTGATAGAGAAGCTCGGGTTTATAATGAGCAAGAAACGCTTCGTTTCCGTTTTGAAAATTGTATTGTTGCCGTTGGTTCCCGGCCGATCGAATTAAAACCATTCCCTTACGGTGGTCGAATCTTGTCATCGACCGAGGCGTTAAATTTAGAGGAGATTCCCAAGCGTCTGATTGTCATCGGTGGAGGATACATTGGCATCGAACTTGGGCAAATGTACGCGAAGTTCGGATCGCAAGTGACGGTACTGGAAGGGACACCAAACATACTGCCTGGATTCGAAAAAGACATTACCCGCGTTATCAGCAAACATCTGGATACCCTTGGTACGACCGTGTACACAGATGCTATGGCACAATCCGCCACGCAAACGGATGAAGACATAACCGTTACATTCACCGTAAATAAAGAGCAAAAACAAGTGACTGCAGACTATGTGTTGGTCACAGTCGGCCGCCGGCCAAACACGGACGGGGGGCTTGGATTAGACCGGATCGGCGTAAAGATCGGCGAACGCGGACTTGTTGAAGTCGATCAACAGGGTCGAACATCCATTCCAAACATTTATGCAATAGGCGATATTATCCCCGGTCCTGCACTGGCACATAAGGCATCTTATGAAGGAAAAATCGTTGCCGAAGCGATAACAGGGCTGCCGAGCATTTTCGACTACAAGGTCATCCCGGCTGTCGTCTTTTCCGATCCCGAGATTGCCGCTGTGGGCCTAAGCGAAACCGAGGCGAAGGAGCGAGGGTTTGAAGTGATGGTTGGCAAGTTCCCTTTCGCGGCCAATGCGCGAGCGCTATCCTTAACGGCGTCCGAAGGCTTTGTCAAGCTTGTTGGCGATAAGAAAACAGGGCTCATCCTTGGCGGGCAAATCGTCGGCACAAACGCATCTGATCTGATTCCGGAGATCGCCCTGGCAATCGAAATGGGAACGACTATGGAAGATTTGGCTCTTACGATCCATGCGCATCCGACACTTGGGGAACTGTCAGCTGAAGCTGCCGAGGTGGCTCTCGGCTATCCCATTCATATTTAAGGATTTTCCTTTTGACAAAACTCTCCGACGAGGTATATGATAATAATCAAATATATATTTGATTGGGGTGATTTCGTGGAACGCGGAGATTCTTGCGATATCTTCTGCTTTGATGAGCATAAGGTGAATCGGGTAAAGGAAAAGCTAAACAAACATGATTTTCAGGATATGGCTCAAATCTTTAAGGTGCTTGCCGACAATACACGGCTAAA
Source organism: Paenibacillus antri (assembly GCF_005765165.1). Taxonomy (NCBI): domain Bacteria; kingdom Bacillati; phylum Bacillota; class Bacilli; order Caryophanales; family Paenibacillaceae; genus Paenibacillus; species Paenibacillus antri. Next base: position 360,083 of record NZ_VCIW01000005.1, read on the forward strand.
GGTGGCTTATGCGCTGTGCGATGAGGATGAACTGTGCGTGTGCGATGTAGCCAATGTCATCGGCTCAACCATGGCAACAGCGTCCCATCATTTACGATTAATGCGGAATATGGGCATTGCAAATTACCGCAAGGAAGGAAAACTCGTTTTCTATTCTTTGGAGGATGAGCAACTCAAACAATTAATTAGGCTCGCGATCGAGCATCAGAAGGAGGTCGTTGGGATTGAGTAAAACGGCAGAGTCATTAGAAAGTAAAAACGTGTACCGCGTAGAAGGATTTACATGCGCAAACTGTGCCGGAAAATTTGAAAAGAACGTAAAACAACTGCCGGGCGTTCAAGACGCGAAAGTGAACTTCGGGGCTTCCAAAATCACGGTGATCGGTGAAACGACGATTGATGATCTGGAAAAAGCTGGGGCGTTCGAGAATCTGAAAGTGATCCCCGACAAGCCAGCACGCGGGGCAAAACCTGTCCCGGTAACGAACGAGGAAAAAAGTGTATTCAATGTTCAGGGGTTTACGTGCGCGAACTGTGCTGGGAAATTTGAAAAGAACGTAAAGCAACTGCCGGGCGTTCAAGACGCGAAAGTAAATTTCGGCGCTTCGAAAATTACGGTTTATGGCAGCTCCACGATCGAGGAATTGGAGAAAGCCGGTGCGTTCGAAAACCTTAAAGTGACCCCGGAAAAGACGGCTCGCGAACCGAGATCAGTGGAGACCGCGATTAAAGAAGCTAAAGAACCGTTTTATAAAAAACACAGCTCTTTATTGACTGCCGTTTTATTGATTGTATTCGGCTATATCTCCCAATACGTCAATGGAGAAGAAAACATCGTTACTTCCTTGCTGTTCGCCTCCTCTATTGTATTGGGGGGTTATAACCTTTTTAAAGTCGGCTTCAAGAACTTGCTTCGATTTGAATTCGACATGAAGACGCTTATGACGGTAGCCATCATTGGCGCTGCGATTATAGGGGAATGGGCAGAAGGCGCGATCGTAGTTATCTTGTTTGCAATTAGTGAAGCCTTGGAACGATTCTCGATGGATCGCGCGAGACAATCGATACGTTCCTTAATGGACATCGCGCCAAAAGAAGCTCTTGTAAGACGTAATGGACAAGAGATGATGATCCATGTCGATGATATCGCCGTTGGGGACATTATGATCGTGAAACCCGGTCAAAAGATCGCCATGGACGGTGTGGTTGTAAGTGGATACTCCGCCGTAAATCAAGCCGCGATTACAGGTGAGTCCGTTCCGGTAGAAAAGACAGTCAATGACGATGTCTTTGCCGGAACGTTAAATGAAGAAGGCTTACTAGAAGTTAAGGTAACAAAGCTTGTGGATGACACAACCATTGCGAAGATTATTCACCTGGTTGAGGAAGCACAGGGAGAACGTGCCCCTTCACAAGCGTTTGTTGATAAATTTGCGAAGTACTACACACCCATCATCATGATTGTGGCCGCTTTAGTCGCGGTTATTCCTCCGCTTTTCTTTGATGGAAGTTGGGCCGCATGGATTTATCAAGGTTTAGCTGTACTCGTTGTCGGTTGTCCTTGTGCACTTGTGATATCGACGCCAATTTCCATCGTGTCGGCAATCGGAAATGCGGCGAAAAAGGGCGTCCTTATCAAAGGCGGTGTGTATCTCGAAGAAATGGGTGCCTTGAAGGCGATCGCATTTGATAAGACCGGCACACTCACGAAAGGGGTCCCTGTTGTAACGGACTTCAAGATGTTTAACAATGATACAAAGCCATCGGAACTGCTATCCATTATCACTGCATTAGAGTACCGATCCCAACATCCACTCGCGTCGGCGATCATGAGAAAGGCGGAAGAAGAAAGCATTTCTTATTCCGACGTCAAGGTGGAAGACTTTTCTTCCATTACGGGGAAGGGCATTAAAGGGATTGTTAATGGAACAATGTTTTATATTGGAAATCCGAAACTCTTTAAGGAACTGCCGACGGTTCGTTTCAGCAGCGAGCAGGAGCAGCAGGTTACAACCCTCCAAAACGAGGGCAAGACAGCGATGATTGTCGGAACGGATCGTGAGGTTCTCGCGGTGATCGCAGTGGCGGACGAAGTTCGTGAATCGAGTAAAGACGTTATTCAAAAGTTGCATCAACTCGGCATCAAAAAAACGATTATGCTTACCGGTGATAACAAAGGAACGGCATCGGCTATCGCCGGACATGTCGGCGTATCCGATGTTCAGGCTGAACTACTGCCGCAGGATAAATTGGATTTTATTAAGCAGTTGAGATCGGACTACGGCAACGTAGCCATGGTGGGGGACGGCGTGAACGATGCCCCTGCGCTTGCGGCATCGACAGTAGGTATCGCGATGGGCGGAGCCGGTACAGACACCGCGCTGGAAACGGCAGACGTTGCGTTAATGGGCGATGATTTACGGAAACTGCCATTCGCCATCAAACTAAGTCGAAATGCTTTGGGCGTCATTAAACAAAACATTACTTTTGCACTCGCGATTAAGTTAATTGCTTTGTTGCTCGTGATTCCAGGTTGGCTGACTCTTTGGATTGCCATCCTATCCGATATGGGGGCAACGCTCTTGGTTGCATTGAACGGGTTGCGACTCATGCGGGTAAAGGAATGAGCAAGGCAAACTGCGTACCCACGTGAGGTTTAAACAGATGATTCGCGATTTAGGGGCGAAACGCCCCTAAATCTTTATTTGGAAGGATGTGTCACTGTGCTTCGTTACTATTTTGTCGCGATAATCGCCTTTGCCGTTGACCAAATCCTTAAGTGGAATGTTGCGACTTACATGGATATCGGTCAAAAGATCCCATTGATTTCGGGCTTTATCCAACTAACATCCCATCGAAATCGGGGGGCCGCATTCGGCATTTTGCAGAACCAAAGGTTATTTTTCATTATAGTTACAACTGTTGTACTTATAGGAATAATTGTTTATTTATACAAAATATATCGCAAACAAAAATTGCTATCCTATGCGCTTGCATTGATTTTTGGGGGGGCGCTTGGAAATTTTGTGGACCGCACTTTACATGGCGAAGTCGTCGATATGCTGGAATTTACCTTTATTAATTACCCCGTTTTCAACATGGCGGATGTCTTCATCGTAACAGGAGTCGGTTTAATCATCTTCGATACGCTGCGGGCGTCAAGAACGGATAAGGGATCCGCTTAAACGTTCCATAAGTGTGAGGAGTGATTGCTCTGGGTGGGAATAGCTTACTGTACGTAGGCTTGGCGGCCGCAGCAAATGTAGTGGGCGGTTTTGTCTTCCTGTTAAAACGGAATTGGTCTCATAGGGGCCTTCATGCGTTGATGGCGTTAAGTGCTGGTCTGTTACTAGCGATTGCCATCTTGGATTTCGTTCCGGAATCCCTAGAACATAACTCTTTCAGTCCGATTTTTATCCTAATCGGTATAATAGGGATGTACCTCTTTCAGCATTTTGTGGCCGGCCATTTCCACTTTGGGGAGGAAGCCCACGTTCCCAAGCATCGTAAAAGTACAGTCGTTGGAACGATAGCAGGTATGCTCATCCATACGTTTTTTGATGGGTTTTCGATCGCGGCCAGTTTTACGGTAGATTTCCGGGTTGGAATCACCGTGTTTATCTCTATTTTTCTTCATAAAATACCAGACGGAATCACGATCTCGTCGATTATTTATGTTTTCACAAGGAACAGGAACAAAGCGTTACACGCTGCGTTGCTGTTAGGCGTATCGACAGTGGCTGGCGCGATTATAGCAACGCTTCTTTCTAATTATTTTGTTCCAAGTGAACAGATCGTTGCGGTTGCGATCGCATTCTCTGCTGGAATATTTATTTATGTGGCGTTAACCGATCTGCTTCCCGCCGTGAACGCTACCGGTGACAGACTTGCGTCTTCGTTTTTCTTTGTCGGAGTATCGCTGTATTTTTTGTTAAGCTGGGTAATTCAATCATTAACCCCAGCCTTGCATTAACGAAAAGTGAGGTGTTTTTCAATGGATGTTGTAAATATTACGGTATGGCTGGCACTCGGTGCCGGCTTTTTATCTTTTATTTCTCCTTGTATGCTCCCGTTATACCCCTCTTATTTGTCGTATATTACGGGTGTTTCCACGAAAGATTTGGCCGGGAATAAAGGCATGTTTCAACGTCGGGCCATGTTACATACAGTGTTCTTCCTCATTGGGTTTTCTATTATCTTCTTTGCCCTAGGGCTTTCAGCCAGCCTTTTGGGGGATTTTTTCTCGACTTACCAGGATATCATTCGTCAACTGGGTGCAATTTTTATTATTTCGATGGGTTTGTTTATGCTCGGCATTTTCCAACCCCGTCTTTTGATGAAAGAAAAACGTTTTGAGTTAAAAACGAGGCCATCAGGCTATTTGGGTTCCGTCTTGGTTGGCATTACGTATGCGGCTGGATGGACACCTTGTATTGGTCCCATTTTCTCAGCCATTTTAGCTCTTGGAGCTACGAATCCCGAGCAATCTTTAATCTATGTATTGGCTTACACGCTGGGTTTTGCCATTCCGTTCTTCCTAATGGCCTTCTTCATCGGTAGAATAAAATGGATAAATCAATATTCACAACGATTGATGAAAATCGGTGGAGCCGTGATGGTTGTGATGGGAATTTTGCTGTATACAGATAAAATGACGGAAATCACGATATGGCTTATACGTTTGTATGGGGGATTCAGCGGGTTTTAAAGAATTATCTGGGATGAGGATTTGGAAGTGTTGAGCGAAACGAAAAAAGATTGGCGGAAGCTTCTTGCCGTTCTGCTTGCTGGAGGAAAATAACAAAACAGTTATTAGCGGTAGCGGGGGATTTTCAGCCCTTTTTTCCGGAATAGGTAGCCAAAATGGAACCAATATCTTCAAGGTTGTTTGAGCTGAACAAAGACGTGGTTCCATGGGGCTCAAACGTACAAGTTGCCGCACAGACGGCGGAGTAATAGGTGACACAAACCGTTCAAAAGGACATTTGAGTGTGCCAGCGCTAATTTCGTTATAATAGGGTGTGAGGTGAGGACGATGGGTAGACATAGGAAGCGGATTCAAGCGTCGATTTTCTTTTTCGTGCTGCTCGTCGTCGGGTATACGGTTACGACGAGCGTATTTGATCGCAAGGAGACCCCACCGAGCGTTGGCGATCCGGTGGCCGCGTTCTCTCTCGAGACGTTGAACGGAGGAACACTTGGTCCCGACGACTTTAAAGGCCAGCCAATGGTCATTAACTTCTGGGGGACTTTCTGTCCGCCGTGCGTAGAAGAGACGCCCGCACTGCAGCGGATGTACGATAAGTATAAGGATCAAGGCATCGTCATCCTTGGTATCAATCTGGGGGAGAAGCCGATCGTTCGGATCCAGAACTTTACGGAACGATTCGGCGTAACGTATCCGATTTTATTGGACCCCGATCTCGAGATACGGGACCGATATGGGGTTCGCTCGTACCCAACCACGTTCTTCGTGGACGAATCGGGCCGGGTTGTGGAAGTCAAAGTCGGCGGTATGTCGGAAGGGTATATCGAATCCCGGATCTTACGACTCCTTCAATAAAATAAGAGACCGAAGCTGCGGGTGAGGTGCGTTTCGGTAAGACGAACACAAGCCTCAAACAGGGTGGCTCCTTCGGGGGCCGCTTTGTGTATTTTAAAAGAAGCTAACGTTGGGCATACTGCCCTCAACGGGATCAACAAAAGAAGCAGGTGTCCACGCAATCGCCATCGATCCTTCAGCATGAAACTCGGAGCTTCTTCCTGCATCTTTGGCGCATGTCGTTCAACGAATCCATATGCTGTTGTCAGACACTAACAAAAACCGCCACTCAATGTTCCCTCTTCGGCCGACCTCGTCAGGATAACGAACGCCTAGCAAGGGCCCCAGACAGTTGTCCGCCCTTTGCAGCCTTTTCGCATTTTTGGAAGACATCTTTATGCCCCTCACTTTGAATCCACGAGATCTGTTCTTCCTGCTTTTTGAAGTGCGGCGGAGTTTCGTCGCAATGGTGCGTATCTGAACAATTTACCTAACGTTAGTCTATCTTTCCAATTATAAAGTGGATTGTCTCGAAGTTCGGATTCCAAAAACATTTTCGAAACTTGTTTTCATATTCGAAAATAATCAAATTTGCATTTGATTACCAGGGAGGTTTGGTGTATTATAATATTCAAAATAACGTTTGATTGTAGGGGTGGAATCAAATCATCGACTATGAATAACTTATGGAACAAAGTGACTTATCGGTCTTAGGCTCCCTTGTACGATTATTTCTTTAATGCGGTACCTTTTTTAAAGGCCCGGGAAAAGATTTTTGAGAACCTCGACATGAAGCCTAAACTTACAGTTCATTTCGAACAGAGATATTTCCGTTACGGCAATCGACTTGTCATCCGAAATGCTTGATAAAGCAAGAAGTAAATATGATGTACCAAACTTTAAGTTCACAGAAATGGATGCGCAAAATTTGACCTTTTCTCCGGAAACGTTCGATATGGTCATTGTGAATTTGATCCTATCTGTCGTACCCAATCCGGAACTATGTTTTCAAGAAATGATTCGGGTTACTCGAACTGGGGTATATATAGGCATTTTCGATAAATTTGCCCCACATCGTAGGAATTGTCCATAATTAAGAAACTTCTTCGTCCCGTCGTAACAATGTTGGGGACAGACATTGGCCGTCATTTTGAAAAAATTGCAAAACCGTATGAAGGTCATATTCGAGTGGAGAATGAGGCTGCCTTATTAAACGGGATGTATCGTAAAATCATACTTCGTAAAATCCAAGCTTAAACTACTGGCAGGATGGCCGGATGGAGGGTGAAAGATGCGTAAACAAGACAATAGAGAGTTTATACCAGCTCTGAGATTTCACTGGCTAACATCATTTTATGATCCAATACTTCGCTGGACTATGAGGGAGTCTACCTTCAAGAACAAATTAATTAGACAAATTCAAGTTGATCCGGGGCAGCGGGTGCTTGATCTAGGATGTGGGACTGGTACATTAACTCTTCTTTTAAAACAAGCTTACCCGAAAGCAGAAGTAACAGGTCTAGATATTGATCCGAATGTTCTCCGAATTGCGGAGAAAAAAGCAGTGGATATGGGGATAGATATCAAGTTTAATCAAGGGATGTCGTTTGAACTCCCCTACCCTGATCATTCATTTGATCGTGTTGTCACGAGTCTAATGTTTCATCATTTGACTTTTGAAAATAAACTCCGAACACTAAAAGAAATTTTTCGTGTACTTAAACCACAAGGTGAGCTTCACATAGCGGATTGGGGAAAGGCGCAAAATCGGCTCATGCGCATTGCGTTCCTTTCAATCCAAATCCTCGATGGTTTTAAAACGACAGCAGATAACGTAAATGGCCTCATACCTCAAATTATCGAAAAGGCCGGGTTTGCTAAATATAAAGAGACGGATAGTTTCATGACAGTGTACGGAACTCTTTCTTTATACAAAGCGAAGAAATAAACCAGCATTGCGTTTGATATAGCTTCCGATTATTTAAAATTAAAAAATAAAAGGAAGTCAACAGACTTCCGTTCTGGAGGAAACCCTGATGGAATTAAACAAATTAGAGTTCAAGTTAATGAATAATCCAGTAAGACGTTGGCTTCAAAAGAACATTGAGTTTAAAGCCTTTAATGAATTTTTAAATAAGCATAATATAACGTTAGAAGGCAAAGCCATATTGGATGCTGGTTGTGGTTCCGGATACAGTACGAACTTAATTCATCAGACATATGCCCCATCAGAGCTATTGGGGATTGATCTAATGCCCTCACAAATTTCAAGGGCAAAGATAAATTACCCTCACATAAACTTTGAGGTGGGTAATGTACTTCAAACAAATCTTCCTCCCGGCAAATTTGACGCTATTTTCGTTTTCGGCATATTACATCATATACCCGATTGGAGACAAGCTGTTACTGAGCTTCATCGAGTACTTAAGCCAGGAGGGGTATGTTTAATCGAAGATTTGAACAAGGATACATCTCACTTCTTTGCTACTTATCTCAAATTGGATCATCCTCCGGAAGCGTACTTTTCATGGGAACAATTTACTGACAGCCTTGAAGCAACCGGATTTACAATTTTGAACCAGAAAAGAATTTTCACAAATGGGATTGGGAGTTTTCTTTGCTTAAAAAGTAGTTAATTATCGTTCGGGCAGTTTCAAGAAAAACTAACTCCTGGACTTGAACCCAATGTAGGATAACGGTTTTAGAACCACATTCAGAACCGACGACAAATACAATTTTTTTGAAATCCAGAAACTGATCATGATCAGACTCTTTCAATCATCATGCTTGGTTGACAGGAGAGAGGAATCATTATCTCTGGCTTGGATCGGACGAAACCATAATCGGTATTAAAAAGGGACGATGAAAAGGAGGCTACAATTTTGTGATTAAGGCCGTGCGCCTCCAGTCCGGCACTTCGGGAGGGGGATTTTTTTTATTTTACTTAAACATTAAACTAATTGTTTGACTGTATTAGAGATCGGCAGTATAACATATTCAAACGAATGTTTGATTGCAAAGGTGCCTAATGACTAATAATTCACCTTAGCGACAATCGCTCAAGCAAGCATACATACTGGAGGCACATACTATGGAGTTGTCAAAAAAAGTGCAGTTTGAAAACACCCTCATAAGGAAATTCCGTTACTAAGCTGCTTTAGAAAGCATCCTTTCGCGATAAACAGTTGGGGGCCAGCCCCCTGGGTTGGAGGTGTAGATCCGCCGTCTGTTGTAGTAGACCATGATGTATCTGAAGATAAGCGATTTAATATAGGCCATCGGATAACGCTCCGTGTTGATTTTGTAAAGCTTCTCTTTCTTGAGCGTAGCAAAAAAGCTTTCCATTCTTGCGTTATCATAGCAACGCCCCGTGCCGCTCATGCTTTGAATGGCGCCACGTTTAGCCAGACTTTCCCGGAATGCATAGCTCGTAAATTGGCTGCCTCGATCGCTGTGATACATCATCCCGCGAGCATTTCTCGCTTTACAGGCGTTCTCGAAGGCTTGGATGCAGAGTTCCTTACGCATATTGTCGTCCATGGCGAGGCCAACGATCTCTCCGTTGAAACAATCCAATACCGCGGACAGATATAACTTGCCGTCTGAACAAGGGACTTCGGTGATATCCGATAGCCACTTTTGGTTTGGTGCTGAGGCACTGAAGTCTCCCTGGATCAGGTTCTCGCTCTTTTGGGCGGCAGCATCCTCGCGTGTAATGCCGTTGGGATGACGCTTGGCTTTCTTCAGCAGGCCGTGCTTCTTCATGATTCGATAGACGGTGCTGTAGCTGGTCGTGATATCTATTTGTGACAGCGCCAACAGAATACGTTGGACGCCGTAATTGCAATTGTCTTCATGTTCACCGATGATTTCTTTGATTTTGACCAGAAGGCGTTCCTGCCGCTCCTGTTTGGAGGTAGGCTTC